>JAYVZN010000076.1:0-10752 GCA_043783305.1 Betaproteobacteria bacterium | reverse complement strand
GCGGTAATCGAGTTACGAAAACACGTAATAAAATTACGCAAATTTTCAGGCAATAAAAAACCCGCTATAAAAGCGGGTTGGATTTTGGAGGGGGGATTCTACTCTTGCGTGAACACCACACCAGTAACCGAATCTTGCGCGTCAAAATATTCCTGAAAATGTTCCGCAGGAATACTGGCCCGCAAAACATCATTCACATGGTGCTCTACGCCATCATCGAAAGCGCGGAATTCATGCCAAGCCAATTCGGGCGGATTGCTACCGGGCATAACGCCAAGCGTGCGGGTGTTTTCGATATGAATTTTCATACTCTATTTCTCCATTAAAGAATCGATGCGCTCATGAGCGCGGTTGGTGGAACGTTCCACAGAATGCGCCTTCTCATGCAGACGCGCCAGATCGGATTTTATACCAGCGTAAACGGCAACGGAACCACCAAGCGCAAGTAATGCCTGGATCCAGAATTCGGGACTGAACGTCATTTGGTATATACCGATTGCGCTACATGCAGACTACCGAGTCCGAGCATTCCGAGCGTGAGCGTGGCGAGCGGGCCAATGTCCAGCGGGGGAATTTCGCCGTGATTCAGCGGGTGCCCGAAAAGCGCAGACCCGGCAACGATAAGCGGTTGACCGATGAAGTTCCACGCGTACGCGAAACTGCAAACCCAGCCTAGGCCACCGCGCCAGTGTTGAAGCGGGTCTGTGCTTTGGGCTTCGGCCTTGTCGATATCTGTTTGGGCATTCAGCAGCGCCAGGGAAGCTGCTAGCTTGTCGCGTTCTTCCTGGGTCTTATCCGGGAAGAACATTCCGAGAATCGACTTAGCCGATTCTGCTACGGTGGAAATTCCTGTTAGGTCTAGAGGATTCATACGTGCCCTGGATAAAAGAAGTCGCAATATGCCACAGCGAAGCGAGCGAGCGGCCCGCGCCAGTCTGTATTGTGTTTCAGACGTAAAAGCCGCGTAGAGAATGTCCACTCATTTTTCTTCGGGAATTCCCAAAGCGCAATCGACAATTCCGTGAAGTTTGCCAAAAAGTCGATGAAAACCACCACCAACGTAAAAGGCAAAATCAAAAGCCACCAGCCACCGCGCTCTACTTGCACTGCGAGCGGGTAAAGAATCAAAAGCAAAAGAGTGAACATAATTTAGACTCCGATTGTGTCGCCCGTAATACCTGCCACATAGGCTACCGTTTCGGGAGGCGCTTTGGACAGTCCTTTATGTAGCACATTGCCTATGCCCCAATTGTAGGCAGCGACGCCGCCAGAAACGCTACCGGCGGCGCGTATCAGTTTTGCAAGGTATCGGGCGGCTCCTGGGATTGCAACGTCCGGGTTAAGCGCAGCTTCAACGGTTCCAAGTTCTTCGCGTGCAGTAGCAGGCATAAACTGCGCAATTCCAAGTGCGCCCACAGCAGATTTTGTTCGGCCCGTGATAATGTCGTCGCGAAAATGCGATTCTGTATAAAGCAATTTATAAAGAACTCCGGGGTCAATTCCATAGGTAGCTGCGCTGGAGTCGATAAGGGCATCATATTTTGTGCCGAAAGCGGTTGCGATTGGGGCAATAACAGAATTTTGCACAATATCAGACGCGGAATTTGCGCTGCTTTTCACGGTATCGATAGCCGTGGAAATATCTGAAGCTGTATTGTCCACGATATCATTTGTTGCATTCACAATAGAACCCTTATTTTGAAATAAAGCGAGTGCCGCACTAGCTGCGGCACCCAAGAAAAGAAAAGCGAAGCGCATTAAAGCAGCTTGTAATTTATGGATATATCCGCGATTGTGCCCAGAGTGTTCGAACCCCAATACAAAATGTTCCCGGCAGGAATGAATATAGGGCGTTGCAGCGTATCGCGGTCATAAAAAACAGCGCCAGTCGTTTGACGTGCGATTGTGGACAGAATACGTTGTCCGGTCGTTATTGTTAGCGATGTAGCGGGGTTAGCGTTAATCCACATTTTCGCACCGGCAACGGTGTTATTCATATAGATATCGGCGGCATACAAAATAACGCCATTGGCATTTTGCGCGGCAGTCCAAGCCCCAAAATCCACGGCCTGCGGGGGAGCAGTCGACGCGATGGAAGTATTGATGTTCGCAATACCCGCTTCCGGGCGCACCGTAACATATTGCGGCGTTTGCGAAGCGGTAAAATCCACGTCCGTGCCATAAATAATCCGCAGCTTTTTACCGGGCTGTGCGGTATTGTAGATTTTGATGCGGGTATAGGGGATATGCGAAGTAAAGCCCGGGCCGACAAACAGCGGTGTGCTATCCGTATTCGAGTCTTCAAACGATGCAGTCGCATAACCCGAAAAGCTCGGGTCAAGGTCGATATAAAAAAAGTTACCGGCAAGCGGCAAAACAACGGCGCTAATTACGTCTGCGGTGCGTGCGGTTGTAAGGTCAATATCTTGGTAAAAAATCCGCGTATTGCGTCCATCGCGCACCGCTTGAAAATTTTGCGACGGGGCGCGCAAAGTACCCGAATAAATATTTTGGTTCATTTTTAGCCTATTACGTTGCCGAGTTGGTCATACGATACACCAGACATAATATCGTTCCCAGTGGAAGCTGTGGAACGATATTTTCCGAGTCGGGCCGTTTCGGCGCTGGATTGGTCAACGGGCGCGGCAACGGGTGGCGCATTCAAGCTGGCGGACGTTTTCGCGGCAGGGTGGAAATAATCGTAAATCCGAGTGCCTACACTGCTAGAGGAATTATCGCCGCCGGTGACCACGTTTGTGGCCTTGTAAACCACGTTTTCCGGGCTTACCGGATTCAGGTCTTTTGTTACGATGGTTTTAACTTCGTCCGCTACAGCAGCGGCCACGCTGGCACCAGTTTTTGCGGCGCTAGAGGCTGCGGACGCCAGTTTATAAACAGCGTACCCCGCGAGTAGTGCCCCGGCCACTTCTATCCATGAAAGCGCGTTTTTTCCGTCCATTTATTTGCCTGCTATTTTCATACCGTAATAAATTAGCACGGCAATAGATACCGCAGCCGTGAGATTGTGCATTGCGGAGTCCGAAAGCGAACCCGGCGCAGACGTTGCCATTTTCGCCTTGTCATTTGCAACGCTTGCGGCCACCCGAGCGTTTTCTATAAGCAACGTGGCGTCCGCTTTTTTCGTGGCCAAGTCCAAAGCGCCTAGCGCCTGCTTTTGGTACAGGTCATTCTGTCCCTGGGTTATTTGGCGTTGAAATTTTTGGTTCGCCACATTGTCCTGAATGGCGTTAAAAGCGCCCCACGTTTTCGCGATTTCCTGCGCACCAGAATTAACTGATTGCAAAACGCCGGTAACGGTGATTCCAGGGGGTCCACGCTGCAAGTCAGCGAGCGAAGGGCCTGCACCGGTGCCGAATGTCGGGTCATATGCGGGGCTATTTACGTCATATGCAGCGCCCGTTTGGTAATCAAGAGATTTTGGCAGGTCGGACGTTTGCACGTCCGCGCCTAGCGTAAAAGCGCTAGTGCTGGGGTTGCCGAGATTGTCCAGAATGGAAGACATAAAAACCTTATGTGCGCAAAACTGCGAAAA
The DNA here is from genome assembly GCA_043783305.1 of Betaproteobacteria bacterium. Taxonomy (GTDB): domain Bacteria; phylum Pseudomonadota; class Gammaproteobacteria; order Burkholderiales; family Thiobacteraceae; genus RBG-16-58-11. The sequence goes on along the minus strand of JAYVZN010000076.1, from coordinate 7,199 downwards.
TTGTGGCGATTGCAGCGAGTATCGAAAGAGCGCTATCTTTTGAAGGCGCAACAATAACCGGAGTAGCAGCGGTTTGCACCGGGTTACTTTGCGCTGGCATACCGGCTGCGGATAATTCGGCTTGGCTTATTTTCGGGGTAAAAGAGGGAGTCCCGATTGTGGCCGAATTGCCGCGTAAATCAGGATTGACACCAACGGAATCGCCATATGCAGGATTTTTCGGATACGTTTGTGCGATTGAACCCGAGCCACTTTTAGACCCACCAAAAACCCCAACGTCACCGCCAGAATCAGAATTGCTACTTGCATCCACAAAGTGATAATTACCATCATTGTTTCCGTTCGAAAACGAGTCAGAAATAGCGCTAGCGGCGCTCGTCTTCGCGGCCAAGCCAAAAAGACCCAGCCCCGGAACCGTAAGGGCAGCGGCACCACCTAAAATAGTCGCCGCTTTTTTCAGCGTAAAAGAACTGTTCGCTACGGCGATAGGTTGCAAGGGAATGGGAGGGGGAACGGCTGCAATAACGGGCGCGACTTCATTGTGCGAAACGATATTCAAACCGCCATAGGAAATTTGCGCGTTTGTGGCATCAGTCGTATTTGTGGCGTTATCGCTAGACCCGGTGGTATAGCCGCCATAGTTGCCGGATTGCGTGCCTGAACTGTCCGACGAACTGGAGCCAGAATCGGACGCACTCGAACTCGAACTCGATTCGCCGCCACCGCTACCGCTAGACTCGTCGCGAAGCGCAAAAAACTTGTACCGAAGGATGTTCATTTAAAGCGCCTAGAAAAAGAGGGGCAAACCGTTACAGGCTTGGGAGCAGCGGGGCAAACCCGTAAAAGTCTGCCCCGCTTTAACCTTTATTGCAGGGCCAGAAATTCCGTGGTCACCACCTGCGCCTTCACGGCAACGCCTGCGGTAACGTCCATGGAAATTTTCGGCTCTGCCTGCTGGGTCACATCCCAAAGCTCGGACAGGTGCGAACCGGGCGAGCCATTGCGCGACAAATCCACAATGTAATATCCGGGCAGGATGAAACCGTAGTCCGCGTTATTCAATGCGCGGATAGAACCGGACTTGACATTGTGGCGCACGTCAACACCGCTGAAAACTTGCAAGTTATTCAAAGCGCCCACGCTGGGTTCACCGGCGGTTGCAACGCCCTCGGTGCGCAAAACGACCGACTTGATCATGTTGCCTGCGGGAAGCCTCACTTCCTGGTTTGCGCTGGTGGTCAAAACAGCGATTTCCTGGTAAGAAACCTTTTTCAGCGCAACGGGATTGGTGCGGGCACCCTGGGCGTCTGGAAGTTCCACGGTTTCGGTGGTGGTAATTTCCACAAACATGTTGGTGTAAGTGGCAACGCCTGCGCCTACAAACATGTCGCCGGGCTGGCCGAAAGTCAGGCGCAATTGGAAAAGCTGCAAGCCATCGGTACGAAAATTTGAATCCTTGGTGCGCTCGCCATCGGTATTCATGAAGTCGATAGTGCCGATGGCTTCCACGGCGTACGACGCGATACCGGCGCCGCTGGGTGGTGTGGTAACGCGAGCGCCCTGCGCCAGCGCTCCAGCGCGGTCATAGCTGCCATAAGCGGCAAACCAGAACGGCGCGGAAAACAAGGTATTTCGGCCATCGGCAACCACTTCAATGCGGGCAACCACTTGGCACGGAGCTTCAACACGGACAGACGTGTAAGCGGTAGTGACGTTCACCGTGCCATTGACGCGCAGGTAAAGCGTTTCGTAATCGTAACCTCGGGGCAGGTCCAGAATGGCGAACGATCCCGCAACTACTGCGAGCTGGTTGTATGTTCGCTTGATGCGGAATTGTTTAGACATTTTGTGATGCCTTTACAGGTACTTGGCGGTGAAGGGGATACGCTTGGCGATAGCGACAGCAACCACAGCGAGCGCCGCGTGGATCAAGATGGTTTTACCGGACATTCCGAACATGGTTTATTCCTTAAGGAGTTGAAAAACATTGGCCCGCGAAAATTGCGAGTCACCGGAATTTAAAATCAGAAAATCGCCCTTGTCAAGCGATTCCTTATGAAGGTCAGAAAATCCATAGTCTGCGCCTATTGATTTTAGATCGTCCTGCGCCAAGCGAAAGCAAAAACATTGTCCGCAATTGGTGCGGGCGTCCGGGTGTATTTTTTTCGGGCGCTGGGTGATCAAGTGGCAAACCAGACCATAATGCCTGCCTTGCGTGAGCAGCCACATATGGGTTTTATCGTCGTGCGCGAAAATGTGGTGCGCCTCATCCATGAATAAATGTGCGTTGGTTGTTTCGGGCGCGTATGCGTGCTGTAAAAAGGCTTCCAGGTCTTCATGCACTATTGCGCCCTCGCCCCAATCGCCGCCTGCGGTTGCGGTGCCCAAGGGGTCATAAACTATGACGGTATTTTTCGCTTTGGCAAGCTCGCGGGCCACACTTCTGGCGAGCGTGGTTTTTCCCGATTGGGTCACGCCGGTGTAAATGGAGTGCGTCATTTATATTGCACCGAAACGCTGACCAACAAAAGACCTACGGAAATAATTCCGTATTTGGTGTTTACCAAAACGCCAAGCAAAAGCGGAGCGCCTAATTGATAGTAGGTTATTTGTATCATGGTTTGTACTTGTAAAGTCCCGTTTTAAAAACGTCCGTTTGCGTAAGCGCTGTTCGCACCAGAGCGTTGACCACTTCATTTTTGCTGACTTTGAAGTGAACCGAAAGTTTCTCTAGCGTATCGTATAAAACTGGATTAACTGCCACGTCCAGCCGCTTGACAGTAGCGCGATATTCGGCGTTTCTAGGATTTTTTGCCATAAGTCACTTTTGTACCCGGGTACAAATTTCGTTTGGGGGTAGGTAAGGGGTAGGTAGCCTGAAAGTTTTTAACGCTTCCAAAGCGATTTAAAGCCGTCCCAAACTTTGCCGAAAAAGCCGCCTAGTTTGGAGCGCGTATTCTCATGCGAGAAACGCGGCACCGCATAGGACGCCACCACCAAAGCCAGCAGAGCTTCAGGGCTAATTTTCCCGTCCCCTTTTGCTTCAATATATGCGCCTACAGCGGAGCGCATACCGTTTGCTTCCTCGGGGCTATTGAAGTCCCATTCCGGGCCTACCAGAGCAGCCATACCGCCCACGCTCAAATGTAAAATAGCCCGCGACAATTCGGCGCTTGAAATACGGCTCGATTTTCGGGCTGCGGGCGTTTTCGGTGTCGGGTTTGCAGCCGGGGATGTAGGGTCAACACCCGGCAAATTTTGCTGATCTTCGAGGGCCATTTTGCGGGGGCGTCCGGGCTTTCGCTTTGGCGTGCCATCCCGATTCAAGGGCGCGGCAGGCGCGTTATCTCCGAATTCGATTGCGAAGCCCTTGGAAATATCGGATATGCTTACACCCTGCGGGGTTGCAGCCACCGCAGGGTCAGATAGCGTTGCACTATCGGGCACATCAACATTATAGGGCACTTCTTTATGGTCGATTTCAAGCTCGGTTTTTTCGTGCGGGTTAATCATGGCTAAAAAATCCAAAATAGTAAGTTTCTATCAAAAGGCAGCTACTGATTTAAAGAAGCTAGGCGTCATATCGTACCCGGATGTTCGGAACTTGTCACCCCAACAAAAAGGCTGGGTTACGCGCCGCGCAGCGGAATACGCGCAGGTGCTGGCCAAGCCGAACGAATTCCACATTGCCAAAGTGTCCAAGTCAACCGCAAAGGAATTCAAGGACGCGGGCTATAAAGTCACAAAAACCCGCAAGCTGATTGTCCCATTGCGCACCAGCGAACGCGGGCATTTTGATAGCGCCAAAATTTCGCGTGGGAAAATTTATTACAAGGGCCAGGGGATAACTGAGACGGTAACGCCATCGAACGCCAAAAACTTTCACGCGAAAATTGCAGAGCTTGGAAAAAAGAAGCTGAAAAACAACCAAATGGTAACGGTCAAAATTGGAGATAACGCCTCATTTAATCGGCGCTTCAACACGACCACCGAACTATTCCAATATTTAAAAACCGAATTCAAACCCACCGGAGGACAAACACCACTATCACTATCGCGCTATATGTCAATCGTTGAAGTAACCGGAGCAGCATCCAATGGACCTACACGCAATCGCAGCAAGTCAAAAACCAGCGCGAAAATCTCGCGCAAAAACCCCAAAGGAAAGTGAAAAACCAATCGCAACAATCGATTTTGAAACGGACCCCTTTTTATATGGCCGCATACCCTATCCGTTTTCAGCGGGCTTTTATTCTCAAGATAAAGGTTTTGTGTGTTTTTGGGGCGCTGATTGCGTGGCGCGTTTATGCGAATACGTAGCGACGCTTAAAACGCCGCATATCATTTACGCCCACAACGGCGGAAAATTTGACTTTCATTACATGTTGGATTTTTTGCAAAATCCGCTGAAAATTATTTCCAATCGTATCGCTAGCGTGAAAATGGGAATTCATACGCTAAGGGATTCTTACTGCATTCTCCCGATTCCTTTACGCGTTTATTGCAAGGACGAAATCGACTATAAAAAATTAGAAGCCGATGTAAGGGAAACGCATAAGGACGAAATAATCGCCTATCTGAAAACGGATTGCGTTAAATTGCATGAGCTTGTAATGAAATTTATTTTCCGCTTTGGCGTTAAGCTAACCATAGGCGGAACGGCGATTGCAAAACTACAGGAATTGCACCCGTTTAAAAAGACATTCGAAACACACGACAACCATTACAGGCCCTTTTATTTTGGTGGGCGCGTAGAGGCTTTAAAAACCGGTATCTTAAAAGGCGATTGGAAAGTGTATGACGTCAATTCAATGTATCCTCACGTTATGCGGGATTATCAACATCCTACAGGCTTGCGTTATCGTGTCGGCTATGGACGAAATATCGACGTTAAAGGACGAATTGCGGGCTTCGCGGACGCACAATTCTATTTTGCGCGAATTCGAGCCACTCAGCGAGGTGCGTTCCCGACACGCGAAAGAGACAAACCCCTAAATTTCGATGTGAAACGCGGGGAATTTTTTGTAACGTCCCATGAGCTAAAAGCAGCTATAGCCTGCGGGCGCGTCTCGGACATTCAGGTATTGGCAGTTTACGTGCCCGAAAAAACTATTTCATTCGGGGAATACGTGGATACATACGTTGCCGAAAAGATAGCTAGTAAAAAGTCCGGCGATAAAGCGGGGGAAATTTTCGCGAAACTTTTGCTGAATTCCGCCTATGGAAAATTCGGCTCCAATCCACGCGAATATAAAGACTATGTAATAGGAGATTGCCCAAATGACGACTACGAATTGTATTCTGCTGGCGTTAATCGCCCTAGCATTTGGCGCAAAGCTACTGAGCGACTATCGTTTTATGATGTTGCCACCGCTGCTAGTATCACTGGCGCGGCTCGCTCTGTCCTTATGCGCGCTTTATCTGTCGCTAAAAATCCTGTTTATTGCGATACCGATTCAATAATCTGCGAAGGCTTAGATTTAGAGCTTGACGAAAGCAAGCTAGGCGCTTGGAAGCTAGAGGCTATCGGAGACACCGTGGCGATAGCCGGGAAAAAAATGTATGCGCTTCGCAATGGCTCGGACTACGTTAAAACCGCGTCAAAAGGCGTTGTGTTGACCGGCCCCGAGCTTTTCGGCCTATGCGATGGCACCGGCATACATTGGCACAATCAGGCACCTAGCTTTTCCCTAGGAAAAAAGTCAGCTAATTTCGTACAGCGCAAAATTAAAGGTGTAGAATCGAGCTTGCCAATTTCGGCAATTTAATCGGAGCACATACTATGTCCAAGAAACCCACTCAAAACACCGCAGAAACCGAAACTCAAAAGGCAGCGCCTGCGAAAAACAAAATCACGCCGCTGAAAAAACTGTCCGTCAAAACCGTTTGCGGTGCCCTGAAAATGATTGACTTTTACAAGCCGCAGCTTGACGCAAAAGGCGTGCAGTTGGTTGACGCCAAAGGCGCTGGCCTGTTCGAACCCTTCGAGCGCAAGCTGTGCCGAATCGCTGGCACCGCAAACGCTGTCGATTCCGGCGAATCCACCTATGGCACCTGGGAAGCCCTGTTGGGCGAATTCGCTGCGACCGATTACGCGACCGGCGAAATTTTCGTTGGAAAATCCGCGTTCATTCCGGGCGCAATGGGCGAGGCTCTGATTGCAGCCATTGGCAGCGCCCAGCGCGAGGACGCTGCAAGTACCCTGAAATTTTCGGTTGACATTTTCGCGGTGGTTTCTCCGCGCGATGAAAACAAGTACGAATACATCGTTCGCCCGGTTATCGAATCGGATGTTCGCAATGAAGCCGTGGCGCTGCTTGGGCTGGCAGACTAACTTTACCACCCCCGCTAGCGGGGGTTTTTTATGAACATTTTTCGGAGCAGCAAAATGAAAGTTCTTTTATTGGCGGTTGGTTTGCATTTGATGGAGCACAAGAAACGCTTACAAGCGGAGTGCGATCACTTGAAACAACGTCCGGGGAATTCTGCTTTGGTCGGACGCTATGAAACGCTCATCGACAATATCTCAAAAGATATGCGCGACCTGGACGGCGTTTCTTACGTGTCAGGCCCTATGCACGATGTTTTGCAGTTAATGCACTCGCGGCCTGATCTGGAGCATATCGTGGTCACCGTTTCGGCTAAGGGTTACTTGTCTGAAAACCCTGACGAATTTCAGCTTGTGGCTACCCACGAGTACAAACAAGAAACGAAAGTAGCCCACTAATGGACTGCGCAGTCCAATTACATTTGGCTGCGCTGCACTCGCAGCCCGGTTACGAATCGTTCGTACCTGGGCTGGGCGTGCTGTGCGATACGGATACGCTTATCGTCGGCGCTGGAGAATACAAAAACAGCGTTAATCGGCAATCGGCTTATGCGTTCGGCGGATTGCCCGTTTATAAAGCCCGCAATATGAGCGTGGATGCCATCCTAGGCTATGCAACGGGCTACATCCCCAACCTGACTCCGATTATCGGCGTTAGCGTTTCCTATGCTTTTAAAGGCTATGCAATTCACGCTTTGGTTACTCCGGCTTTTGATAGCGTTCCGGCCGTAGTACAGTTTAGCGTTAGCTTTAAGGGGTTTTAAGAGGTTTTAATCCCCCCTCCAAAATCCAACCCGCTTTTATAGCGGGTTTTTTATTGCCTGAAAATTTGCGTAATTTTATTACGTGTTTTCGTAACTCGATTACCGCT
>JAYVZN010000075.1:0-10825 GCA_043783305.1 Betaproteobacteria bacterium | reverse complement strand
TGCTGGAGAATTATTTCCCGGTTTTGTTGTTCATCGTCGTCGGCCTAGCGGTCGGCGCGATTGCCATGAGTGTGGGCTATTTCTTAGCGCCACATCGCCCGAATAGCCAAAAACTTTCCCCCTACGAATGCGGTTTCGAAGCGTTTGAAGATGCGCGCATGAAGTTCGATGTGCGCTACTACTTAGTCGCCATCTTATTTATCTTGTTTGATCTGGAAATTGCTTTTCTCTTCCCTTGGGCCATTGTGCTGAATGAAATTGGATTGTTCGGTTATGTGGCGATGTTGTTCTTTCTGGGCATCCTGGTCGTAGGTTTCATCTACGAGTGGATGAAAGGAGCGCTGGAGTGGGAATAGAAGGCTTATTGGAAAAGGGCTTTGTCACCACCTCTGTTGATACGGTGGTGAATTGGACGCGCACCGGTTCGCTCTGGCCTATGACTTTTGGCTTGGCTTGCTGCGCGGTGGAAATGATGCAAGCGGGTGCCTCACGCTACGATCTGGATCGCTTCGGCATCGTGTTTCGCCCCAGTCCGCGGCAGTCGGACTTAATGATTGTCGCTGGTACGCTGTGCAACAAAATGGCACCGGCGCTACGCAAGGTTTACGACCAAATGGCGGAACCGCGTTGGGTGCTGTCCATGGGTTCCTGCGCCAACGGCGGCGGCTATTACCATTACTCTTATTCTGTCGTACGCGGCTGCGACCGCATTGTACCGGTCGATGTGTATGTACCTGGTTGTCCGCCGACTGCCGAAGCCTTGTTGTACGGCTTGGTGCAGTTACAAAACAAAATCAAGCGCACGAACACCATCGCGCGTTAACCCTGAAGCCTTGCATGAATTCTAAGCTGGAAGCTATTTCCAAACGTCTCGCTACTTTGCTCGAAGGCCGTGACTTTTCCGTGCAGGAACACGTGGGTGAACTCACCCTGGTGATTCAGCGCGCCGATATGTTGGGCGTGATGCGGCAATTGCGTGATGACTTCAATTTGAATTTCGAGCAGTTGATCGATGTTTGCGGCATCGACTATCAAAGTTATGGTGATGGCGCTTGGCAAGGTAAGCGTTTTGCCTCGATATATCATTTGCTGTCGATCAATAAAAATAATCGTTTGCGCGTGCGCGTATTTGCCGAAGACGACGATTTTCCGGTGGTGGATTCCGTGATCGATATTTGGCCTGCGGCCAATTGGTTTGAACGCGAGGCCTTCGACCTGTTCGGTATTTTGTACGAAGGCCATCCCGATTTACGCCGCATTCTCACCGATTATGGTTTTGTCGGGCATCCCTTCCGCAAAGATTTTCCGCTCAGTGGCTATGTCGAAATGCGCTACGACCCCGATCAAAAGCGCGTGGTGTATCAACCGGTCTCTATCGAAGAACGTGAAATTATTCCGCGTTCGATACGCGAAGATGGCTTTCATGGCTGAAATTAGAAATTACACCTTAAACTTTGGCCCACAGCATCCTGCCGCGCACGGTGTATTGCGCTTGGTGCTCGAGCTGGACGGCGAAGTCGTGGAGCGTGCCGATCCGCATATCGGCTTACTGCATCGCGGCACCGAAAAATTAGCCGAGAATAAAACGTTCATTCAGTCCGTGCCCTACATGGATCGCTTGGACTACGTGTCCATGATGTGTAATGAGCACGCCTATGTGATGGCGATTGAGAAATTGCTGAAATTGGAAGTGCCGGAACGTGCGCAATACATCCGCGTCATGTTCGACGAAATTACGCGTGTACTGAATCATTTATTGTGGCTGGGTGCGCATGCGTTGGATATCGGCGCCATGACCGTATTCTTGTATGCCTTCCGCGAACGTGAAGACTTGATGGACTGTTACGAAGCCGCTTCCGGCGCGCGTTTGCATGCCGCTTATTATCGTCCCGGTGGCGTGTATCGCGATTTACCCGACAGCATGCCGCAATATTTGGCGAACAATATGCGCAATGCGAAAGAGATCGCGCGCTTGAATGAAAACCGCCAAGGTTCTTTGCTCGATTTTATTGAAGACTTCACCAATCGCTTCCCAACTTATGTCGATGAGTACGAAACTTTGCTTACCGATAATCGCATCTGGAAGCAGCGTACGGTCGGCATCGGCGTGGTTACGCCCGAACGTGCAAAAGCACTGGGCTTTACGGGCCCCATGCTGCGCGGTTCCGGCGTTGCTTGGGACTTACGCAAGAAACAACCCTATGAAGTTTACGATCAGATGCAGTTCGATATTCCAGTCGGTGTGCATGGCGATTGCTATGACCGCTATCTGGTACGGATGGAAGAAATGCGCCAGTCCAATTCCATTATCAAGCAATGTATTGCTTGGTTGCGTTTGAACCCGGGCCCAGTGATTACCGATAATCACAAGATTGCGCCGCCGTCGCGCCTTGACATGAAAACCAATATGGAAGAACTGATTCACCATTTCAAATTGTTTACCGAAGGTTTCCACGTGCCAGCGGGTGAAGCCTATGCGGCTGTTGAACACCCAAAAGGTGAGTTCGGTATTTATCTGGTGTCCGATGGCGCGAACAAGCCCTATCGTTTGAAAATTCGCGCCCCTGGTTTCGCGCACCTGGCCGCGCTGGATGAAATGGCGCGTGGCCATATGATCGCCGATGTGGTCGCGCTCATCGGCACCCAAGACATCGTATTCGGAGAGATTGATCGATGACGCTTACTGCAGAATCGCTGGCGCAGATCAACCGCGAGCTGACCAAATATCCGGCCGATCAAAAACAATCGGCGGTGATGTCCGCCTTGCGCATTGCGCAGCAGGAAAAAGGCTGGCTCTCCAACGACACGATTCAATTCGTGGCGGATTATTTGGAAATTCCGCGCATCGCGGCGTATGAAGTCGCGACTTTCTACAATATGTATCGCACGCAAGAGATGGGTAAACATTGCTTAACGTTGTGCACCAATTTACCTTGCCGCATGACTTGGCAATACGATGCTGCGGCCTATCTCAAACAGAAGCTCGGTATCGGGTTTGGTGAAACGACTGCCGATGGAAAGTTTTCATTGATCGAAGGCGAATGCATGGGCGCTTGTGGCGATGCACCCGTACTATTAGATAATAATCATCGGATGTGCAGTTTCATGTCTCCGGAAAAGATCGATCAATTGCTCGCGGAGCTGGATTAGCCATGAGCGAAAAAGTCATTCTCAATGTGTTGGATTATCCGAACCCCGGCACGCTCGCCAACTACGAGCAAGTCGAGGGTTATCAAGCCTTAAAGAAAATTCTGGCCGAGGACATCAAACCCATCACGATCATTAACGAGCTCAAGGCATCCGGCTTGCGTGGGCGGGGCGGGGCGGGTTTCCCGACGGGATTGAAATGGAGTTTTATCCCGCGCCATTTCGAGGGCGCGAAATATGTCGTGTGTAATACCGACGAAGGCGAGCCCGGCACGTATAAAGACCGCGACATCCTGCGCTACAACCCGCACAGTGTGATTGAGGGCATGATTATTTGCGCTTATACGCTCGGCATTCAAACCGGCTATAACTATATTCACGGCGAGATATGGGCGGAGTACGAATCTTTCGAGCGCGCCTTGGATGAAGCGCGCGCTGCCGGTTACATCGGCAAAAATATTCTCGGTAGCGATTTTAGTTTTGAATTGTATGCGCATCATGGTTACGGCGCTTATATCTGTGGCGAAGAGACGGCACTGTTGGAGTCGATCGAAGGCAAGAAAGGTCAACCGCGTTTCAAACCGCCATTCCCCGCGAGCTTCGGTTTATACGGTCGACCGACGGTGATCAACAACACCGAGACCTTTGCCAATGTCCCTTATATCGTGCGCAATGGTGGGCAAAAGTTCATGGAGTTGGGTAAACCCAACAACGGCGGTACCAAACTTTTTTCCGTGTCGGGTGCGGTCAACAAGCCAGGCAATTTCGAAGTGCCGCTGGGATTGCCATTTACCGAATTATTGGCCATGGCCGGCGGTATGCGTGAAGGGCGTACACTAAAAGCCTGTATCCCCGGCGGCTCATCGGTGCCGGTGCTACCCGCTGCGGTGATGATGGAAATCACTATGGATTACGACGCGATTGCCAAAGCCGGTTCTATGCTGGGCGCAGGCTCGGTGATCTTGATCGATGATAGCGTGTGCATGGTGCGCGCCTTGGAGCGCTTGTCGTATTTCTACTTTGAGGAATCTTGCGGCCAGTGCACGCCGTGTCGCGAGGGCGCAGGTTGGCTGTATCGCATTGTGCATCGCATCGTCGAAGGTCAAGGGCGTCCCGAGGATTTAGATCTGCTGATTGACGTCTCGAAAAATATCGGCGGCCGCACCATTTGCGGCCTGGGCGACGCAGCGGCCACACCGGTGCAAAGTTTTATCAAGCATTTCCGTTCGGAATTCGAACATTACATTGAACACAAACGCAGCTTGGATGGGTGTCATTAGTATGTTGAATATCGAAATCGACGGCCAACAACTCGAAGTTCCAGAAGGCACCACGGTAATTGATGCCGCGGATAAGCTCGGCATCTATATCCCGCGTTTCTGTTATCACCGCAAACTCTCCGTCGCCGCCAACTGCCGCATGTGCTTGGTGGATGTTGAAAAAGCGCCTAAGCCACTACCGGCCTGTGCTACGCCCGTTACGGACGGCATGAAAGTCTCCACCAAGTCGGCCAAAGCCACGCGCGCGCAACAAGGCGTGATGGAGTTTTTACTGATCAACCATCCGCTGGATTGCCCAATTTGCGATCAAGGCGGGGAGTGCCAGCTACAAGATTTAGCCGTCGGCTATGGCGGCAGCCGCTCACGCTATACCGAAGAAAAGCGCGTGGTCTTCAATAAGAACTTGGGTTCCTTGATTGCCACCGACATGACGCGCTGTATTCACTGTACGCGCTGCGTGCGCTTCGGCCAGGAAATCGGCGGCATCATGGAGTTGGGTCAAGCCGCACGCGGCGAGCATTCGGAAATCATGCCGTTTATTTCGCAGACGGTGGATTCTGAGTTATCCGGCAATATGATTGATTTATGCCCAGTGGGCGCGTTGACTTCAAAACCGTTCCGTTACACCGCGCGTAGTTGGGAGTTGGTGCGTCGTCCCTCGATCAGCCCGCACGATGGCTTGGGTGCCAACATCTCCGCGCACTTGGTGAAAGAGCGCGTGATGCGTGTCCTGCCGCGGGATAACGAAGCCGTGAATGAATGCTGGCTCGCTGATCGTGATCGTTTCTCCTACGAAGCCTTGAACAGCGAACAGCGCTTGACCATGCCGATGCTCAAGCAAAACGGGCAATGGCGTGAAACCGATTGGCAAACGGCCCTGGAATACGTCGTACACGGCCTGAAAGATATCAAGTCAGAGCACGGCGCAGATGCTATCGGCGCGCTAGCGACACCGCACAGCACCTTGGAAGAATTGTATTTACTGCAAAAGCTGATGCGCGGTCTGGAGTGCAACAACATCGATCACCGCTTGCGCCAGTCCGATTTCAGCGCCGATACGGCACAAGTCGGCACACCTTGGCTAGGGCAGAGCATTGAACAATTGACGCAATGCGACGCCGTTCTGGTCGTCGGCAGCACGCTGCGTAAAGATCATCCCTTGTTGGCGCATCGTTTACGTCAGGCGGTTAAAAACCGCATGCAACTGAATTTGATTAATCCGGTGGACGACGATTTGCTGTGTCGCGTTACTAATAAAGCCATCGTCGCGCCAAGCGTTATCGTCAGCATTTTGGCGCAAGTCGTCAAAGCCAGCGCGCAACTAAAGCAAGTCGATGTATCGGCGGATCTGCGCGAAGCACTGTCGAGCGTTACACCCGAAGCGGCGGCACAAGCGATAGCCGGTAGTTTGATTGCCGGTAAGCGCGCCACGATTTTACTCGGCAACATTGCGCAACATCATCCGCAAGCCGCGACCCTGCATAGTCTGGCGCAAGAGCTTGCTCGCATCTTGGACGCTAGCTTTGGTTTTTTTGGCGAAGCAGCGAATAGTGTCGGTGCGTATGTCGCCGGTGCTTGGCCCAAAGGCAACGGCATGAACGCCGCGCAAATGCTGGCCAGCCCGCGCCAAGCTTATGTACTCTTGAACGTCGAACCTGAGTTGGATTGCTATGACACGCAGCAAGCGCTGAATGCCATGATGCAAGCCAAAATGGTGGTTGTGCTGTCTGCGTTTAAACATCTTGCGACGGATTACGCCGACGTGATGCTGCCGATTGCGCCCTTTAGCGAAACTTCCGGCACATTTATCAATACCGAAGGTCGTGCGCAATCCTTTAACGCGGTTTCAAAAGCGCGCGGCGAAACACGTCCTGCATGGAAAGTGTTGCGCGTGTTGGGTAATTTGCTCGATCTGCCAGGTTTCGAATTCAATAATACGGAGCAAGTGCGCGCTGAGGTACTACCCTCCGGTGAAACTACTGGCTTGCTTGATAATGCCCTCAAACCGTTGGCAAAGCTGTCCGTCGCTGTTACACAAAATGGCATAGAGCGCATCGGTGAAATTCCCATCTATCAAGCGGATGCCTTAGTGCGCCGTGCCCCCTCGTTACAGCAAACGCGCGATGCGCAAATGCCGCAGGCTTGGGTAAATGCCGCTATGCTGCAGCAGATGGATATCCCGGCAGGGAGTATCGTGGTTCTGAAGCAAGGTTCCGGTCAGGTGCAAATTGCTTTAGCGCTCGACGCGGGCTTACCCAATAATTGCGTACGCGTTGCGGGCGCACACCCGCATACCATCAATTTGGGTGGTTTGTTCGAGTCGATTTTGGTGGAGCGCGCATGATCGATTTCTTACCATACTACCAAGCCTGGTTTGGCCCGGTATGGGGCGGCAATTTATTTACCTTGGTTAAAACCTTGCTGCTGATTATGCTAATTACGCTACCCTTGATGTTGTGCGTGGCGTATTTAACCTACGCCGAGCGCAAGATCATCGGCTACATGCAGATTCGGATTGGCCCCAATCGCGTTGGACCCAAAGGTTGGCTGCAGCCCATCGCCGATGCTTTGAAGTTGATGTTCAAAGAAATCATTATTCCATCCGGCGCGAATAAACTCTTGTTCTTGCTGGCACCAATTTTAGTGTTAGGCCCGGCCTTGGCGGCTTGGGCCGTGATCCCGTTTACGCCGGATTTAGTTTTGGCGAATGTCGATGCCGGCTTGCTCTACATCATGGCCATCACTTCCATGGGTGTGTACGGCGTGATTATCGCTGGCTGGGCTTCCAATTCCAAATACGCCTTCTTGGGTAGCTTGCGCTCGGCGGCGCAAATCGTGTCTTACGAAATCGCCATGGGTTTCGCTTTGGTGGGCGTGTTGATGGCAGCGCAGAGTTTGAATCTCGTGGCCATCGTGCAAGGTCAAGCGGGTGGCCTGCAGCAGTGGTATCTGTGGCCATTGTTCCCCTTATTTATTGTTTACCTGATTTCCGGTGTGGCAGAAACCAATCGTGCGCCGTTCGACGTGGCCGAAGGCGAATCGGAAATCGTAGCTGGTTTCCATGTGGAATATTCCGGCATGGCCTTCGCCGTATTTTTCCTGGCGGAATACGCCAATATGATTTTAGTTGCCACCTTGACCGTGCTGATGTTCCTTGGCGGCTGGCAGTCGCCGCTACCGCCTGCGTGGTTGCCGGATAATATCATTCTGCATTCGTTGCTCGGCGGTGGATTCCACTGGTTGATCTTCAAAGTCTTATTTGTTTTGTTTTTATTCTTGTGGTTTCGCGCCACTTTCCCGCGCTACCGTTATGACCAGATCATGCGCCTCGGTTGGAAAGTATTTATCCCCGTTACTTTAGTTTGGATCGTCGTGATTGGCGGGGTGATGCAAACGCAATACGCCTACCTAGTGCATTAAGGTTAAGCAGATGATGACTCGGATTAGTGATTTCTTTAAAAGCTTCCTGTTGATCGAATTGCTCAAGGGCATGCGTTTGACGGGACGGCATTTGTTCGCGCGCAAGATCACCATCCAATTCCCGGATGAGAAAACGCCGATCTCCCCGCGCTTTCGCGGCTTGCATGCCTTGCGCCGTTATCCGAATGGCGAAGAGCGCTGCATTGCCTGCAAATTATGCGAAGCCGTGTGCCCGGCCTTGGCCATCACCATCGAATCGGACCAACGCCAAGACGGGACGCGCCGCACCACGCGCTACGACATCGATTTAACCAAATGCATCTTCTGCGGATTCTGCGAAGAATCCTGCCCGGTGGACTCGATCGTCGAAACCCGCATCTTTGAATACCACGGCGAAAAACGTGGCGACTTGTATTACACCAAACCCATGCTGCTCGCGGTGGGCGATAAGTATGAAGCAATGATCGCGGCGGATCGCGCGGCGGATGCGAAATATCGTTAAGGACTCGCGAGGGGTAAGGAGTAAGGCGAAGGATTATCAGTTTTGCGCCTAACCTTCCACCGGACACAAAAATTATGAACTTTGAAACCTTTATCTTTTACTTCTTAGCGGCCATTCTGCTGTTCGCTGGCGTGCGCGTCATTACGGCCCGTAACCCGGTGCATTCAGCCTTATTTTTGGTGCTGGCATTTTTTACGGCAGCCGGGCTATGGATGCTGCTGGAGGCCGAGTTCCTTGCGATCACCTTGGTGCTGGTGTACGTGGGCGCGGTCATGGTGCTGTTCTTATTTGTTGTGATGATGCTGGACATCAACCTCGACAAGCTACGCGAAGGTTTTTGGGATTATTTACCCTTAGCGGCAATCGTCAGTGTGCTGATGATGCTCGAAATGGTAATTGTGCTCGGCAGTAAATATTTTGGCCTGACACACATGCCGCATCCAGTGGCGCATGGCCCCGAGTACAGCAATACCAAAGAGTTGGGTCGTTTGCTATATACCCAATATGTGTACCCCTTCGAGTTGGCCTCGGTGATCCTGTTGGTGGCGATTGTCGCAGCGATTGCGCTGACTTTACGCCGCCGTAAAAACACCAAACACCAAGACCCAGCGCAGCAAGTACGCGTGCGTCGCCAAGACCGCGTGCGCTTAGTTTCCATGCCGGCAGAAATGCCTGAGGTCGAAACGCCTGCCGCAGCGCCACCAGCTGCAACCGCAGAAGATAAACCAAAGGCCGCCCCATGATCTCCTTATCGCATTACTTGATACTAGGCGGTTTGCTGTTCGCGCTGAGCGTGATGGGGATTTTCCTGAACCGCAAAAACGTCATTATTTTACTCATGGCCATCGAGCTCATGTTGCTGGCGGTGAATATGAATTTTGTCGCCTTCTCGCATTTCCTCGGCGATACGGCAGGGCAGGTGTTCGTATTTTTCATTCTCACCGTCGCTGCCGCTGAGTCGGCCATTGGCTTAGCGATCTTGGTGGTGCTGTTCCGCAATATGCACACCATCAACGTTGATGATCTGGATCAGTTAAAAGGCTAACAACACATGACCCCGATCAGCATGCAAACCTTATATTTAATTGTGCCCCTAGCACCCTTGCTAGGCGCGCTGATTGTCGGCCTGTTTGGTTGGTTCATTGGCCGCACTTGGTCGCACCGCATCGCGATCCTGGGCGTGGCGATTTCTTGTATCGCCTCCTATTACGTGTTTCAAGATGTGCAGCGAGGCCATACCTTTAACGGCGATTTATACACCTGGATGGAGAGCGGCGGTGTGTCGTTCAAGATCGGCTTCTTGATCGACAAACTCTCCGCCATGATGATGTTGGTCGTGACCTTCGTCTCGCTGATGGTGCATATCTACACTATCGGCTATATGTCGGAAGATTCGGGTTACCAGCGCTTCTTTGCCTATATCTCGCTGTTTACTTTTTCTATGTTGATGTTGGTCATGTCCAACAACTTCCTGCAATTATTCTTCGGTTGGGAAGCGGTGGGTTTGGTGTCCTATCTATTGATCGGCTTTTGGTATACCCGACCCACAGCGATATACGCCAACCTCAAAGCCTTCTTGGTAAACCGTGTCGGCGACTTCGGATTCCTATTAGGCATCGGCCTGGTCTTGGCTTTCACCGGCAGCTTGGATTACGCAACCGTATTCGGCCAAGCCAACGCGCTGGCCGCTCAAAACATCGAATTAATACCCGGCACACCGTGGGCGCTGATCACCGTCATCTGTATTTTGCTGTTCATCGGCGCCATGGGTAAGTCGGCGCAGTTTCCGCTGCATGTGTGGCTGCCAGATTCCATGGAAGGCCCAACCCCGATTTCCGCTTTGATCCATGCCGCGACCATGGTGACCGCCGGTATCTTTATGGTGGCACGCATGTCGCCGTTGTTTGAGTTGTCGGATACGGCCTTGTCCTTCGTGCTGATCATCGGTGCTATCACTGCTCTATTCATGGGCTTCCTTGGCATCATTCAGAACGACATTAAACGCGTGGTGGCGTATTCCACGCTCTCCCAATTGGGCTACATGACGGTTGCGCTCGGCGCTTCGGCTTACTCCGTCGCGGTGTTCCATTTGATGACGCATGCTTTCTTTAAAGCCTTATTGTTCCTAGCAGCCGGTTCGGTGATTATCGGCATGCACCACAATCAAGACATTCGCTATATGGGTGGTCTGCGTAAATACATGCCGATTACTTGGATCACTTCGTTGATCGGTTCCTTGGCCTTGATCGGTACGCCGTTTCTGTCGGGTTTTTATTCCAAAGATTCGATTATTGAGGCGGTCAAAGCTTCGCACCTCACCGGCTCTGGTTTCGCCTATTTCGCCGTGGTAGCGGGCGTGTTCGTCACGGCCTTCTATTCCTTCCGAATGTACTTCCTCGTGTTCCATGGCAAGGAGCGCTACGACCAAGTACCGCGGCACGATGATGACCACGGGCATGACGACGGCCACGGCCAC
>JAYVZN010000074.1:0-74133 GCA_043783305.1 Betaproteobacteria bacterium | reverse complement strand
CGTATATCTGGACAGCAAAAGCAAATGACATACTCCAGAAAGTCATTCGCGCCAACAGCCGATTAAGTTCCAAACAGAATGCAACACTACACTAGATAGACTGCAATTTGCGACCAGCGGCCCGTTGAACAAATCATGCACTTCGTCCGCCTAGGCCACCGCGCACGCGATAAGCCCCTCTGGCGGCTTTTATACGAATGCAGCGGGCTGTGGCCCTCAATTTACATATTTATACATTATGCAAATTGACTTAGGTGTTTGTTGTGAGTAATTACTTTCACCATAATACCATTAAACATTGGTTATAGATCGTAGTGTAGGGCGACAAAGATACTGACTTAGATGGCGGACGATAATTCTCTTGGGGCTACTCCTTGAAATATCTATGGGGAGCCCCTACTATTAGCACTCAAGAAGCGAGAGTGCTAACAATCTCGCTTTTGATATGATATTACTGGCGCTTGTGACCACGGAAACGGCGCGGCGTCAGCAGTAATTTTCCCTTAATATTTAAGAAATTAACAGGAGATTTAGAGAATGAAAATTCGTCCCCTGCATGACCGTGTCATCGTCAAGCGCGTGGAAGAGGAGCGTAAGACCGCTTCCGGTATCGTCATCCCCGACAGTGCCACCGAAAAACCCGATCAAGGCGAAGTAAAGTCTGTCGGCCCTGGTAAAAAAGATGAAAACGGCAAGGTGATCCCGCTGGACTTGAAAGTCGGCGACCGCGTACTGTTCGGCAAATATTCCGGCCAAACCGTCAAAGTGGACGGTGAAGAGCTGCTCGTGATGCGCGAAGAAGACATCATGGGCGTAGTGGAAGCCTAAGCACACCTGAATAATCGCAACGACAAAGATTAGGAGTAAAGAATGGCTGCTAAAGACGTAAAGTTCGGCGACATCGCTCGCCACAAAATGGTTATCGGCGTGAATGTATTGGCGGACGCTGTCAAAGTAACTCTAGGCCCGAAAGGCCGTAATGTTGTATTGGATCGCTCCTTCGGCGCACCGACCATCACCAAGGATGGTGTATCGGTCGCGAAAGAAATCGAACTCAAAGATAAGTTCGAAAACATGGGCGCGCAGATGGTGAAAGAAGTCGCTTCCAAGACTTCCGATGTCGCTGGTGACGGCACCACGACGGCTACCGTGCTGGCGCAGGCGATCCTGAAAGAAGGCATGAAGTATGTGGCCGCCGGGATGAATCCGATGGATCTGAAGCGCGGTATCGACAAAGCGGTGATTGCCACGGTTGAAGAACTGAAAAAAATCTCCAAGCCTTGCACCACCAATAAAGAAATCGCCCAAGTGGGTAGCATTTCCGCCAACTCCGACAGCACCATCGGCGACATCATTGCCAATGCCATGGACAAAGTCGGCAAAGAAGGCGTGATCACCGTAGAAGACGGCACCGGTTTAGAAAGCGAACTGGAAGTCGTGGAAGGCATGCAGTTTGACCGCGGTTACCTGTCGCCTTACTTCATTAACAACGCCGAGAAGCAAATCTCTGCGTTGGAAAACCCCTTTGTGCTGTTGCACGACAAGAAGGTTTCCAATATTCGCGACCTGCTGCCGCTATTAGAGCAAGTGGCTAAAGCCGGTCGTCCGTTGCTGATCATTGCAGAAGATGTCGATGGCGAAGCACTGGCTACTCTGGTCGTGAACAACATTCGCGGTATTTTGAAGACCACCGCCGTGAAAGCGCCAGGTTTCGGTGATCGTCGCAAAGCCATGTTGGAAGATATCGCCATCCTCACCGGCGCAACCGTGATTGCGGAAGAAGTGGGCCTGACCTTGGAAAAATGTACCCTGGAAGAATTGGGCCAAGCCAAGCGTATTGAAGTGGGCAAAGAAAACACCATCATCATCGATGGTGCCGGCAAGGAAGATGTGATCAAAGGTCGCGTAGCGATGATTCGTAAGCAAGTTGAAGATGCCACCAGCGACTACGACCGCGAGAAGTTGCAAGAGCGCGTCGCCAAGCTGGCCGGCGGTGTGGCCTTGATTAAAGTCGGTGCGGCCACCGAAATGGAAATGAAAGAGAAAAAAGCGCGGGTGGAAGATGCCTTGCATGCGACACGGGCTGCTGTGGAAGAAGGTATTGTTCCCGGCGGTGGCGTGGCCTTATTGCGCGCTTGCGCCGCAGTAGCCAAAACCAAGGGCGACAACCACGATCAAGATGCTGGTATCAAAATCGTGTTGCGCGCGTTGGAAGAGCCGCTACGTCAAATCGTAATCAATTGCGGTGATGAAGCTTCCGTTGTCGTCAATAAAGTGCTGGAAGGCAAGGGTAACTACGGTTACAACGCCGCTACCAGTGAATATGGCGACATGGTTCAAATGGGCGTGTTGGATCCGACCAAGGTAACCCGTTATGCATTGCAAAATGCCGCTTCAGTCGCGGGTCTGATGTTGACCACCGATGCCATGGTAGCCGAACTGCCGGAAGATAAAGCCGGCGGCGGTAGCATGGGTGGTGGTGATATGGGTGGTATGGGCGGCATGGGTGGTATGGGCGGCATGATGTAAGCTGTTTTATCCCGAGCAAAACCTTAGAGAGAGCCCTGCTTCGGTAGGGCTTTTTCTATGGGCAGACGAATACGGTTGAACGCTACGGCTTCGGTGTGTGATTACCGGGACGGGCAAGCAGATTTTTGAGTGAGTATGGCGCACAATGCTAAGCTGAGTAGCGTGAGATGGGGATTGGCGCTTCAAGGTACATGAGCCTATGAAATATAAATCGAGTCGATTTAATTTAAAAGCGCTGCATCGCAAATTGATTGCATCGAGTTCTGTACTATCGCTGATTGCGGCGTTTGCCTTAATTTGGCTGCTTATGGCCAGCTTGAGCGTAGTCGGTTTATACGATTTGCAAGTGAATAACCAGCGCATGGAAAAGATTGTGCGCGAGCAAAATGTAAAAATTGCGTTGGTTTTGGACTTGCGCAGCATCAACCGTGAGCGAGCATTGGCAGTACACAAGATGCTGTTGACGCAGGATCTATTTGAACGCGATGAATTGATGCTCAGTTTTCGCGAATTAGCGGCAAGCTATATTCAGCAGCGCGACAAATTGTTGCGGATACATTTCACGCCGGAAGAGCAGCAGGCGTTTCAAGCCGCGCAGGAAAAAATTCGAACATCAACCCGATGGATGGAAGAAGTCGTGGCGCTGGCCTTGGTCGGACGCACGCATGAAGCGACGCTCATTTTAACCAGCGAAGCCATGCCGGCACAAAAATTAGCGCAAGCCGATTTTACGACTTTTCTGGAGTATCAAAATCGTTCCAGCGAAGTGGCGGTACGGCATGCGCGCGAGGCGTATCAGCGCGGCTATTTGTTGAGTATGGTATTGGGCGGTTCAGCCTTGTTGCTGGGTTTAATTGTTTCGACGGCAGTGATTCGACGGACTTCAAAAGTAGAGCTGGCGCTAGCACAAGAAAAAGAGCGCGCCGAGGTCACTTTGCATTCGATCGGTGAGGCGGTGATTACCACAAACGCACTAGGTCAGATTGATCATCTGAATGAAATGGCGGAACAATTAACGGGTTGGTCCAATGCTGATGCGGCGGGGCGCAGTGTCGTCGAAGTATATCAAGTGGTAGATGAACGTAATCCAACGCAACTATTAAATTTGGCTGAACGCTGTAGTGCGGGCGATAAATTGCAAAACTTAGAACCCCTGCAATTAATGTCACGTGGCGGAGTTCAATGCACGATCGAGCAGACGGTGTCGTCGATCCGCGAATCGGATGGCACGGTGATTGGCATGGTGGTGGTATTTCGGGACGTAACCATTGAGCGTTCTTTAGCGCACGAGCTGGCTTGGCAAGCGAGTCATGATGCGCTAACCAGTTTGGCAAATCGGCATGAGTTCGAGTACCGCTTGCAGGATTTAGTAGAAAGCGCCCAGTCATCTTCGATTACCCATGCCTTGTTATACATCGATCTCGATCAATTTAAACTGGTCAATGATACTTGCGGACATGTGGCCGGTGATGAATTGTTGCGACAATTGTCAACTTTGCTCGGTACAAAAATTCGAACCGTGGACACACTAGCGCGTTTAGGTGGTGATGAATTCGGTTTGCTTTTACCCGGCTGCGGTATCGAGCAAGCGCAAGTGATTGCGGAAAAAATCCGACAAGAAATCAGCGAATTTCGATTTGTATGGGAAGCTAGAACATTCACCATCGGCGCGTCTATTGGTTTGGCTGAAATTACGCACGAGACCGGTACCGTAGCGAATTTACTTTCGGCCGCGGATACAGCGTGCTACATGGCAAAAGATCATGGGCGTAATCGCGTCTGCGTACATCGCGCGCAAGATGCAGAGGTGCGACGTTTGCACGGCGAAGCCGAGTGGGTCAGCCGCATTACGCACGCTTTCGAAGAAAATCGTTTCCAGCTTTTTTATCAAAAAATCATCCCCTTGCACCCAGATCGGCATCCCGAGCATCGAGAGATTTTGTTGCGATTAAATGATGAAAAGGGCCGTTTAGTACCCCCGATGGCCTTTATTCCATCCGCCGAGCGTTATAACTTAATGCCGGTTATTGATCGTTGGGTGGTACGCACCTTATTTAACTGGGTAAAGAGTCATCAACAGAAACCCTCAAATAATATTTATTACTCGATTAATCTTTCTGGGCAATCACTGGGCGATGAAGCCTTCACCGAATTTATCGAAGATCAGTTTCGCCAAACAAATATTTTGCCGGGTCTTATTTGTTTCGAGGTCACCGAAACGGCGGCGATTGCCAATCTGGCACAGGCAATGCGGATGATGTCGAAATTGCAAAGTTTGGGCTGTGGATTTTCACTCGATGATTTCGGCAGCGGCATGTCATCTTTTGCGTACCTCAAAAATTTGCCTGTCGATAGCATTAAAGTGGATGGCGCATTTGTACGCGATATGTTGACCGATCCGGTTGATTACGCGATGGTCGAAGCGATTATTCGCATTGGGCATGTAATGGGCTTGAAAACGATTGCCGAGTATGTCGAAAACGAGGCGACTATGCAGAGTTTGAGCCATTTAGGTGTGGACTATGTACAGGGTTTTGGCCTGCACTGCCCGGAGCCCCTGGCGTAGAATTTGGGTGTAACGCGAAGTGACAAACCTATCGTAAAGCGATGTGGCTGTGCAGCTTGTCGCTCGGTGCGTGCTGCGGTATAGTTTCGCTCTGCTGTAAGGTGCCCGGGAGCGGGAGCGAAAGAACGACCGAAGGCGGGATTGTGCATAGCCGCCCAGGCACGAACAGATGGCTAAAACGTAGTGAAAAAATGCACGATGCTGTGGTCCTAGTACGCGTGTCCGCTGTGGTTTCGATCCCATTAATTCGGTATATCAATGCTTAAACAAACCGCACTAAATGCCGCGCATCGCGCGATGGGCGCAAAAATGGTGGATTTTTTCGGCTGGGATATGCCGATTCACTATGGCTCGCAAATCGAAGAGCATCATCAGGTGCGGCGTGCGGCAGGTATGTTCGATGTTTCGCATATGATGGTGATTGATGTCGAAGGACCGCTAGCGCGCGATTTTCTAAGTTACCTGCTCGCAAATAACATCGGTCGTTTGCAAATACCGGGTAAGGCCATGTATTCCTGTCTGCTCAATCCAGAGGGCGGGGTGCTGGATGATTTAATTGTGTACTTTCTACGTGAAGATTGGTTTCGCATCGTAGTGAATGCCGCCACCTGCGAAAAAGATTTGGCTTGGATGCAAACGCAAGGTGCGTCTTACCCCGATCTTCAATTGTCACCACGTCGCCAGATGGCGATAGTGGCCGTGCAAGGCCCGCAGGCCCGCGAAAAAGTGTGGCAGGCGGTGCCGGAAATACGACTGGTAACTGAATTATTAAAACCGTTTCAAGCCGTCGAATGCGCACCTTATTTTGTTGGGCGTACCGGTTATACCGGTGAGGACGGCTTTGAAATTATTCTACCGGCAACCCACGCCCCCGCGTTTTGGCAGGCCTTGAGTGCGGTGAATGTGAAGCCCATCGGTCTGGGCGCGCGCGATACCTTGCGCCTGGAAGCCGGTATGAATTTGTATGGGCAAGATATGGATGAAACGGTATCACCGCTTGAATCCGGCCTGGCTTGGACGGTAGATATGGTTGCGGAGCGTGATTTTATCGGTAAGTCAGCGCTTAAGGAGCAAGTGCCGGTACGCGATTTGTTCGGCTTGGTCTTGCTGGATAAAGGCGTGTTGCGCCGCCACCAAAAGGTACGGATAGCAGATGGAGAAGGAGCGATTACCAGCGGCAGTTTCTCGCCGACGCTCGACAAGTCAATTGCGTTGGCGTATTTGCCCCGAGGCACGGCCATCGGTATAGAGGTGCAGGTGGCGGTACGGGATAAATTGTTAACGGCGAAGGTGGTGAAATACCCCTTTGTTCGCAACGGCAAAAGTTTAATCGGATAGGGAGTCAGGCATGTCAATTCCAGGGGATTTGAAATACACGAAATCGCATGAGTGGGTGCGCGTCGAAACGGACGGCACAGTCAGCGTGGGCATTACGCACCATGCGCAAGATTTGCTGGGTGATATGGTGTATGTAGAAACTCCCGGTATAGGGCAGCAGTTTGCAGCCGGTGCCGAGTGTGCCGTGGTTGAGTCAGTCAAGGCTGCATCCGATGTGTATGCGCCGATTGCCGGCGAAGTGGTGGCGGTTAATAGCGTTGTGAGCGATACGCCGGAAAGCATTAACAACGACGCTTATGGCGCGTGGATGTTTAAACTAAAACCTACTGACGTGGCAGATGTAAATGGCTTGCTGGATGCCGCAGCGTATCAGTTGCTAGTAGCCGACGGATCTTAACCGGGGTCAGAGTCGAATTTATTTAATTTAACGGCGGACGAGAATTTGAATGCCTTTTATTCCGCATACTGAAACTGATGTCAAAGCAATGCTGGCCGCGATCGGTGCGGCTGCAATCGACGATTTATTCGATGAAATTCCCGAAGCTTTGCGCAGCAGTGGTTTGGCGCGTGTGCCGGAAGGGTTGTCGGAGATGGAGGTTGCACGCTTGATGCAAGAGCGCGCCGAGCGTGACGGACGCTATCTCAATTTTATTGGTGCCGGTGCCTATGAGCACCATATTCCTGCGGCGGTGTGGCAAATCGTAACGCGTGGCGAATATTATTCCGCGTATACGCCTTACCAAGCCGAGGCCAGCCAAGGCACGTTGCAATTGCTGTACGAATTTCAAACCATGATGGCATCGCTCATGGGGATGGATGTATCGAATGCTAGCCTGTACGACGGTGCGTCGGGTCTAGCGGAAGCGGTGCTGATGGCGGTGCGTGCGCATCGCGATGCACGCCGAATTTTAATACCAAAAACAGTGCATCCGCATTACCGGCGTGTGGTGCAAAGTATTGTATCGGCGCAAAATATTGAATTGGTCGAAATTGATTTTGATGGCGAAACGGGTATCACCGGCAATATAACGAGCGAAGCATTCGCCGCATTGGTGATACCGCAGCCGAATTTTTTCGGGTGTTTGGAGGAGGTTGACCGCCTCACGGATTGGGCGCATGCGCAGGGTGGGTTGGTGATCGGCGTGGTCAATCCGACCGCAATGGCGTTACTCAAACCACCGGGACGCTGGGGTATTAAAGGTGCCGACATCGCCGCGGGGGAGGGTCAGCCTTTGGGTGTGCCGTTGTCTTCCGGCGGGCCTTATTTCGGTTTTATGTGCTGCAAGCAAGCCTTGGTGCGGCAGATGCCGGGGCGCATTATCGGTCGCACCGTCGATCTGGATGGTAAGCCGGGGTTTACCCTAACCTTGCAAGCGCGCGAACAACATATTCGTCGTGCTAAGGCGACTTCTAATATCTGCACCAACCAAGGTTTGTTGGTGACGGCGGCTACTCTCTACATGTCTTTTCTTGGGCCCGAGGGTTTAAAGCGTGTCGCACTGGCATCGCACGCTAATACGCAACAACTCACCGCACAATTGACACAGATCCCCGGCGTACGCTCAGCGTTTGTAGGGCCACGTTTCCATGAGGCGGTATTGCGATTAGAGATGCCGGTCGCGACCGTGTTGCATGCACTCGAAGCACAGGGTATCAACGGTGGATTTGATTTAACCTATCTCTATCCAGAATTAGGGCATGCGCTGATGGTGTGTGCGACGGAGACGAAAACGTCGGCTGATTTGCAAAAATTTACCGAGCACTTGGCGCGTATTATGGGACGGCAACAAGCGGCACCGCTCTGCCCGATCAAACCCAAAATTTAGTCCAACAAGGAGAGTGATATGAGTACGGTGACTTTAGAAGGTAACCCCCTGCATGTCGAGGGCCACTTCCCGCAACCCGGTGAAAAAGCACATAGCTTCATGCTGGTGGACAAGGGTTTGAATGACGTGGCTTTGTCGCATTTCACCGGCAAACGTAAAGTGTTGTCAATCGTGCCGAGCATCGACACGCCGACTTGCGCCGTCTCGACACGGGTATTTAATGAGAAGGCCTCTGCCCTTGCGAATACCGTTGTACTGGTCATTTCTTCCGACTTGCCGTTTGCCCAAGCGCGGTTTTGTGGTGCGGAGGGCCTGGAGAATGTCATCATGCTTTCGACTTTACGGGGACGTGATTTTCATCGCGATTACGGCGTGTTGATTACCGAACACCCGCTGACAGGACTAACCGCGCGTGCCGTGGTCGTGTTGGATGAAAACGATACCGTCTTGTATTCACAACTAGTGCCGGAAATCGGCGATGAACCAGATTACGATGCGGTGCTAGCCGCTTTGAAATAGAGAAACACTTTGCCACCACAGATAAACGCGGATGTATACCGATAAAGCCCGCGCGGCAGGTTGGTTTTCGTCGGCGCTACTCAAAAGGTTTTTGTATGCTGATATTTGAATTGTCCCAGCCCGGTCGTGCCAGCCATGCACAAATGCCTGCGGCGGTCGCTTGTGATATACCTTCTAATTTTCTACGCCAAGACGCACCCCTATTGCCGGAGTGCTCGGAGATGGATGTCGTGCGTCATTACACGCGGCTGTCGCAAAAGAATTTTTCCATCGATACGCAGTTTTATCCGCTGGGTTCCTGCACTATGAAGTACAACCCGCGCGCATGCAATTCGCTGGCCATGCTACCGCCGTTTTTAGCGCGCCACCCCAGCTCGGCGGCACCGACCGGCCAAGGTTTTCTGGCTTGTATGTATGAATTGCAGGAAATACTGAAGGATGTAACCGGGATGGCCGCCGTGAGTTTATCGCCGATGGCAGGAGCGCAAGGCGAGTTCGCCGGGGTGGCGATGATCCGCGCCTATCATCAGGCGCGCGGTGATACGGCGCGTACCGAAATTTTGGTACCGGATGCCGCGCACGGCACCAATCCGGCCACGGCCGTGATGTGCGGTTATAGCGTCAAAGAAATTCCCACCAATCGCGATGGTGACGTGGATTTGGACGCTTTAAAACGGGCGATTGGCCCGCAGACTGCAGGGCTCATGCTGACGAATCCTTCCACGCTGGGTGTATTCGAGCGCAACATCGCCGAGATCGCACACATCATGCATCAAGCGGGTGGCCTTTTGTATTACGACGGTGCGAATTTAAATGCCATTCTAGGCCGGGTGAAGCCGGGCGATATGGGCTTTGACGTGATTCATATGAATTTGCACAAAACTTTTTCTACGCCGCACGGCGGTGGCGGGCCGGGCGCGGGGCCAGTGGGTGTCTCGGAACGGTTGATCCCATTCTTACCGATCCCTCTGGTGCATGAAGATCGCGGTATGTATCGCTTACTTGCCGAGAATGATTGTCCGCAATCGATTGGACGTTTATCAGCGCATATGGGCAATGCCGGCGTGTTGCTGCGTGCCTATATTTATGCGCGTATGCTAGGGCGTGAAGGGATGCACCGCGTGGCGGAATACGCGACGTTGAACGCGAATTACTTAATGGTCGAATTGAGAAAGGTCGGTTTTGATGTTGCGTTTGCAAACCGCCGTGCAAGTCACGAATTTATTGTGACGCTCAAACGGCTCAAAGATCAAACCGGCGTTAGTGCAATGGATGTCGCGAAGCGGCTGTTGGATAAAGGTTTTCATGCGCCGACAACTTATTTTCCATTGTTGGTGCCGGAATGCTTATTGATCGAGCCGACGGAGACCGAATCCAAACAGACACTGGATGCCTTTGTGTTGGCTTTAAAAGAAATTTTGCAAGAAGCACACACCAATCCGGATTTAGTCAAAGGTGCGCCGTACACCACGCCCGTTCGGCGTTTGGATGACGTAAAAGCAGCACGTGAATTAGATATCGCTTGGAAACCGGTCGCTTGATGGAGTCGCCTTACAAAGGGAAGACAGGCCTGCGCCGTGTTTGGAACGCATTTTTTTACTCGATGGCCGGATTTGCAGCGGCGTTCAAGCATGAAGATGCTTTTCGCCAAGAGGCCATCCTTGCGGTAATTTTAATTCCGTTAGCGTTTATTTTTTCGGCCAGTAACGTGGACCGCGCGCTGATGATTGCATCGGTGCTGCTGGTATTGATTGTAGAATTATTGAATTCGGCACTGGAAGCAACGGTGGATCGCGTTTCCATTGAAAATCATCCGCTCGCTAAACGCGCAAAAGACATCGGCAGCGCGGCAGTCTTTGTCGCGCTGCTAAACACAGCAATCGTTTGGGGCTTGGTATTGCTGGGTTAGGCCGAGAGACGAATCTCAGCCCTAAGCACTAAGCGGCTACGGCTGATTCCAGCAGCTTCTTTAATTCCCCGTTCTTGTACATTTCGGTCATGATGTCCGAACCGCCGACAAGATCGCCCTTGACGTAGAGCTGGGGAAAAGTGGGCCAATTGGCATAGGTCGGTAGATTTTGATAAATCTCCGCTTCGGCCAAAACGTTAACGGCTAAAAAATCATTCAGGCCGCAGGCCTTTAAAATCTGCGCCGCGTTGGACGAAAAACCGCATTGTGGAAACTGTGGCGTACCCTTCATGTACAACACCACGGTGTTGTTGGTAACTTGATCTTTAATCGTATCTAAACCGCTCATAATCTGCTCCATATAAATTTGGTGAATACCCGACAAATTACATCGGGTATTCTAATGGGGCTGATAACGTTCGTCAACAAGCATTTAAGTTGAGGCGCTCTTGGGAGAAATAAAGGCTTTATGAAAAAGATGGCGAACCAGCAGCGGGAAAGGCATTTTTAGCCAGTGCGAGCGGATGAACAGCAGCAGCATCGTCGGACGGGTGAGCCAGTCATCACAACTAGCGTGGTGCGGTCGAAAAGCCCTAGAGAATAGCGTATCCATGAGTAGTAAGGTGAATTGGCCAGGTGTGTGTTTGCTAATAGATTGCTGAATGTCCGGCGGAACTGGGGTTTGCAAAATCAGCGCGGTGTAGCGCAAAGTATAGAACAGTGGTCGTGTCAGGTTCAATTCTGGCGCGCGCACTAATAGACGTTGCCAAAAGACGGGGTCCGTCTGGCTGAAGTGGCGCAGTAAAATATCTAGGTCGCTTAAGTCGCGCAAACCCTTATTGAACTCGCCTTCATGAAATAAATGCGTGGCGCTGTGTAGCAGCATATCGACGGGTGCCAGCACTTGGAGACCTACATATCCCGGGAGGGATATAGCCGCACCGATCAGCTTGTGCGCATCGGGATGCAGGCGCGCGGTTTCGGGGAGTATCGTGTGGTGTAGGTCCAATACGGTTTGTCGTGTTAGGTGTTGCATCGGCGGTAGCTCGTGCATCCAGTCGCGATAGTAGCGTTGGTCATAGGCGTTATGATGCGCGCTGATCCAGCCGCCCAGCATTAAGGCGGCCTCGGTCGCGCCAAGTTTATCTTTGGGTACCAAAAGATCCACATCGGAAAAAAACCGTCCACGCGCAGCAGGCAAATCGGCCAGGACGTAGGCTGCACCCTTGAGCAGGATTACAGCCGGAACTGCGTCCTGTAGCGCCGTTTGGATGCGGGCGATTTCCCAGCGAATAGCCTGGTTTTGCTTATCTGCGATGACCTGGGAGGAGTCAAAATGCGCGCGTGGTGCAGCGGGGAGCTGTTCCAGATAACCCAGCTCATTTAACACGCTGCCTAGGCGCGGTAACAGCATGGCTGTCCGCGCTTGGCGTATCAGTAGATCCAAGTTAGCGGCGGACAGGCCCAGTATTGTTGCGGGGTTGCGCAAGGCCTTCGCGGTCAAGTCGTAAACGGCGGTCATCGTGATTGGGGGCGCAGTTCGGAAAAGCTACAGATTGCTTCATCCAGCCGACTATAGTTGAAATCGAAACAGGCGCAGCCGCTCACTACTTGGTTCAATAGCGCAAACCCGCTTGCACCGTGCAGGGTATAGTTAAAGGCATTGTTCGCGAGCTCCATGAAAGTCTGTGCCTTGGGACGAGGGTTTAGCGTGGTAGCAGCACCTGCGGAATATTTTGGAAAAATAATCCAGGCTGGGATTGCTGGCTCTGCAACGCGCGCGATTGCATCGCTGGGCGGTCTCATGTGCGCAACGGTGCCTTTGGCGGTATCGTGCGCTTCGCGGTTGATGAAGGCGCTAGGTTCAAATTTACGGATGATGTCGATGGATGCATTTTTGAGGCTGACCGGGCGCGCCAGCGGGACGATTTTTCCGTCGTTGCGTATCAGTGTCAGCTCATCGGAAAGTAAGCGCCAGCCACGGTTGACCAAGGCCGCACACAGCGTGCTTTTACCAGAACCGGGCGGTGCCGGGAGAATGGCCGCAAAACCATTTCGTTCGACGACTGCTGCGTGGATGATCAGATATTGCTGGGCATAGGTTGTGACACACCAATTCAAGCCCCATTCCAGCATGGGAAAGGCCTGATCTAGCGGCAAGGGTTTGAATGGGGGAAAGCCATCGTGGATAAATAATACCTGCGGCTGAATCCAGCGCCGTAAAGTCTTGGGTAGCGTGAGCTGCACATGAAAATCGGCGAAGCCATCGCCTGGGGCCAGCGGAAAGTCGGCATACAGTTGCGCAATGCCGTCTACTACACTGGGAATGGTGCTTCGAAGGCGGGTCGCAAAGGGGCCAGTATAAAAACTCAAACCGTCGTGGCGCAAGCGCTGTCGCAGATCCCGATGCGGCAAGTCGCGGATAATCAAAAGTTAGGTCTGCGCGAGGACACCGCGCTCGGTAAATTCGGAAAGGGTTTCTTCAATTGCCAGTACCAGGGTTTCATTGGACTCTACGTCGAGCGATGCTGCCACATGGCTCGTAATAGCGTCAAGGCGCAGGGCGTTATCTCTTTGCAAGAGTGAAAGCAATGATACAACGAAGGGGCTAAGCAGGTGGGTGTCGCCGGACGTAGTGTCATAACAGACGACATCGGTTTCGTCGTTCCAGGAGCGGAATAATAATCTGTGGTGGCCATCGATGCGCCATTGCGCATCGTAATTTAAAACCGACATTTTGTTTAAGGGCTAAGCGTGATCAGGTGTGTAGTTGTTTGAGGTAGTTCATGCAGTCCACCCTGCTCCAGTAGGTACCGGTGCGAACTTGATATTTGCCCCCGCTCTTGCAAGCATTCCACATATCCTTGACTACCGTTTCGGTAACGGGATAATCATTGACGCATTGGATCTTGCAGTTAAGGACTGAAATCAGGCATTCGCGCGCAAAATTCCACAGTTCCCCTTGGCAGTGGTCAATCTCATAGCCATATTGCTCCTTGCAGCGCTCTTCGTAGCCATCGCGGTAACCGCGCTGATAATCTTGCTGTGAAGTTGAGTGGCCCCAAGAAATACATTTGTTTTTATAACCATCATAGTAACCGTCGCGCTTACCCTTGTAATTGACATCCTTGTAAGCATTGCTGCCTTTATTGTCAACCGTTTTTCTACCGGCTAGCTTACCTGCGGAATAGCCGGTATTTGGATAGGAGTCATAACGCGTAGACCAGGTAGTGCCGTACGCATAGCCGCTACCGTATTTGCTGTAGGAGTCTTCTTTTTTAAGGCAGAAATTTTCATAGCTGGGCTTGATCATCCAGGAGCATTTATTGTTCGTGGTTGAGTCCTTGGTGTCAGAGCACTCGCTGCCCATGTGTTGGTAAAAACTTTTGGTCTTGCACTCGCTATGTGGTTCCCAATAATCCATGCCCTTGCCGCAAGAGTTACAGGGGTTGGTGTTATTGGCGCGCGAAAGATTGCCGGATAGGTTTCCGGATACGGTGCACTTGGTGGCGTAGGTTCCCAGTACCGGTTGGCTGGCAAGGGTCAAGATCACGCCTGAACCGGCAATTTTTTTCGTAAAGTGACGACGCGATTGGTTTGTTTCCGAAGTCACAGCTTGGCTTTCTGATGCTTGCGAGTCGGGTTTATTGTCCTTATCCATTTGAAAATCCTTGTAATTTTCCACGAACCGATGTTCCTAAGTTAGAAATCCTACGCAGATACTGTAGAGTATTCTGCACAAAACTTAAGTGCACATCACTCTAAGATATAGGTAAGTATAAGCAACAATTGATCCAGATTGCTAATCGTTATATTTTTAATAATATAATCAGTAGGATAACTATTTTTTAGGGGTTCAGCAAAAACCATAATTACAAGCAACTGTAAAATTTTCTGACATGCCGTGGCTGCGTAATACCTTGCTATTGATAAACATCAAATTAATCAATTTGATGGCGCTGATCCGTATCACGTTTTTAGCTAAGGGACAGTGCAATTCTTTCGACGCAATTCACGATTTTTTGCCACCGCTCACACGTGGGTGGCCAGCTAGATCAAGGTGACAGGAAATGTCCGTGAAGTCTAATAAAGTCATTATGTCCGCGCAAGCCCGTTGTTGATTGAATCCGTGCTCAAACAAGAGCCATCCATTTAGGGTCGAAAAGCGCTGGAATTCTTGAGTGATGTGGCGGATAGCGTCCAAGCCATCTGCGCCGGAGTGTAAGGCACCAATCGGCTCGAAGCGGACATCGCCTTGTTGCAGGTGCGGGTCGTTGACGGCAATGTAGGGTGGGTTGGAGATGATCAGGTCAAATTGTTTGCTTGGATCTAGTGCCTCAAACCAATCACTCTCAATAAAGCGCACATTGCTTGTTCCCAGCCGAGCGGCATTCTGTTGGGCGACGGCAAGTGCGCAAGGCGAGATATCCACCGCTGTGACCAACGCTTGTGGTCTCAGTTTGGCCAAAGTAACGGCAATCGCGCCGCTGCCTGTGCCCAAATCTAAAACTTGTATCGGGTGCTGGAGCGGAATATGCGCCAGCGCCAGATCCACCAGTAATTCGGTTTCCGGCCGCGGGATCAATACAGCCGGAGTAATACAAAATTCAAAACCATAAAATTCACGCTGCCCGAGGATGTAGGCGATGGGCTCGCCTTCTAGGCGACGATGCAGCAAGCCAGTAAAAAGAGATACGACGGATTGATCAAGAACGGTTTCTGGATGGGCGAGCAAGTAAGCACGCGATTTATTTAACGTATGCGCAAGCAGTATTTGTGCTTCCAGTGCCGCCTGATTTGCTTCTAGCGTTAATGTTTCACTGAGCCGCGTACGCGCATCGCGTAATACCAAGCCCAGTTGCGTCACGCGGGTTGCTCCCCCAAAGCGGCGAGCTGATCCGCTTGATATTGGCTGGAAAGTGCTTGCGCTAATTCATCCATGTCGCCATCCATGATTGCATCGATTTTATACAGCGTGAGATTGATGCGGTGATCGGTAATGCGTCCTTGCGGGAAATTATAAGTACGGATACGTTCGGAGCGATCACCGCTGCCGATCAAAGATTTACGCGTTGCCGCTTCTTTGTCGTGTTGCGCGCGCAATTGCTGATCCTTGATGCGCGCGGCTAAAACGGACATCGCCTGCGCTTTATTGCGGTGTTGCGAGCGGTCGTCTTGGCATTCCACGACAATGCCGGTGGGTAGGTGTGTGATGCGCACGGCCGAATCGGTTTTGTTAATATGCTGACCGCCCGCGCCCGAAGCGCGATAAGTGTCGATACGCAGATCCGCTGGATTGAGCACGACATCGCTGACTTCGTCGGCTTCCGGCAAAACGGCGACAGTACAGGCCGAAGTATGAATACGGCCCTGCGTTTCGGTATCGGGGACACGCTGCACGCGATGCCCGCCGGACTCGAATTTCAGTTTCGAATAAACGCCCACGCCGAGTACTTGCGCAATAATTTCTTTAAAACCACCGACCTCACCCTCGCTATGTGAAACCACCTCGACTTTCCAACCTTGGCGTTCGGCGTAGCGCGAGTACATGCGGAATAAATCACCGGCAAAGAGTGCTGACTCATCGCCGCCTGTGCCGGCGCGAATTTCCAGGAAAATATTGCGTTCGTCATTAGAATCTTTGGGGAGTAGTAGTTTTTGTAAGTCACGCTCCAGCGTTTCGAGTTTGGTTTGATTTTCCGTTAACTCAGCTTCCGCAAAGGCTTTCAAATCCGAGTCGGAGAGCATTTCTTTGGCCGTAACGATGTCGCGCTCGACTTGTTGAAAATCGTGAAACAACGCAACTACCGCGCCGATTTCTGCGTGCTCGCGAGTGAGTCGGCGATAATTATCCAGATCATGCGTGCTGTCTTCTGCACTTAATAGCAGGTTTAGCTCTTCCAATCGCTCGCTTAACTGGATGAGTTTTTCATTCAGAGAGGGTTTCATTCTTGGTGCAAGTGGTAGAGTCGGCGCAACAAAGAATCGAGTGATTCGCGTTCACCTTGTTCGGCATTACTCAATGCATGCGTCGGGCCGTGCAGAAGTTTATTGGTGAGGGCCTGCGATAAATAATCCATCACTTTCTCGGGGGCATCGCCACGGGCCAATTGCTTTAGTGCGCGTTCTAATTCTTGGCGGCGCTGGCGTTCGGCATGGTCGCGTAGAGCACGGATGGTCGGCACGGTACCGCGCGATTGCATCCATTCCATAAAATTTTGCACCCGGGTTTCGATAATGCTTTCGGCTTGTCCGGCAGCCGCTTGACGGCTATCCATCCCTTGTTTTACCACATCGGCCAAGTCATCAACGGCATACAGAAATACGTCGTTTAAGGCACCAACCTCCGGCTCAATATCACGCGGTACAGCCAAATCAACCATAAACATCGGGCGGTGTTTACGTAATTTAATGGCGCGTTCGACCATGCCTTTACCAAGGATGGGCAAAGGCGATGCCGTGCAGCTAATGAGAATGTCGTGACGCGCCAGCACATCGGGTAATTCGTTCAAGGTGACCGCGTCGGCATTGACGCGGCGCGCCAGCACGCGCGCGCGCTCTAGCGTGCGATTGGCAATGGTGATCGATTTGGGATGTTGCGCGTGAAAATGATCCAAACACAATTCAATCATTTCACCCGCGCCGATAAATAACACCGATTGCTCGCGGATACTGGGGAAAATACGTTGCGCCAAGCGTACGGCGGCGGCGGCCATCGAAACGGAATTCGCACCGATGTCGGTGGTACTGCGGACTTCTTTTGCGACTGAAAAGGTGCGCTGAAATAATTTATGCAGCAGTGTCCCCAGCGTCCCGGCGGTTTCTGCTGTTCTAACCGCTTGTTTCATTTGTCCTAGAATTTGTGGTTCACCCAAGACCATTGAATCTAAGCCGCTGGCAACACGAAACGCATGCTTAACGGCTTGTTCCTGCGGGAAAGTGTAAAGATAAGGCGCAATGAGGTCTGTTTGAATTTGGTGAAATTCAGCCATCCACTCAATGGCGAGCGACGGCTGTGCGGTATTGCAGTAAATTTCGGTGCGATTGCAGGTGGAGAGAATGGCCGCTTCTTTGACGGCATGTCGTGCGGCTAAGTCGTGCAGGGCGGGCTCTAAGCGTTCGTCCGGAAACGCCACCTGCTCGCGAATGGCGAGCGGTGCGGTCTGGTGGTTAATGCCGAAAGCAAACAACTGCATAGTTGGAATTTTGGAATTTGTGAGAAATGTTACGATTTTACAGAGTTTTCCACTAGGGGTATCAACTTCGTGGTGGAAGGCTCTAATCTAGCATCGACACCTTGAGAACCGCAGCAGGGAGTAATCGTGGCGGGTACAAATTCTGCGCTATTAAAAAGGGGTGGGTTGATGAGCTGGTCTGGAGAATAGAAGCGCCGCCGCAGAACGGCACAGCAAATCAAATTCAAAAGCTCAGGCGGCGACGGCATGAACTTCCGTTCGATTACGTCCTGCCCGCTTCGCGTCGAGTAAAGCTTGATCGGCACGTGCGAGCGCTGCATTTTCTGATTTATCCTGGCGGCTATACTCCGATAGTCCGCCGCTCCAACCCACGCGGTGCATTAAGTCTGGCTTTAATTCCATTTCTTGGGGTAAATTTTCGCGTAGGCGTTGTGCCAATTCTTGGGCTTTAGCCAGCGGCGTATTCGGGAAAATTACACAAAACTCGTCGCCGCCCAAGCGTGTTACAAAGTCGCTACCCCTCAGATATTGTTTAAGGGCTTTACCAAATTGCACGATCAATTGATCGCCGGCATCGTGACCGTAAGTGTCGTTCACTTGTTTGAAATTATCGATATCAAGAATTAACAAGCTATGCGCCCACCCCTCGTTGACACGTGCAAAAACATGATGTTGTTTGGCTTCAAAACTACGCCGGTTATGGACTTGAGAAAGATGATCGGTGTCCGCGGAGTTGATAATGCGCAAATGTTTTCCGAGCATTAGTTTTCCCAGTTGATACATCACCTGGTAGCCATTTTTAAGTTCTTTCAAGCGCACGTTGTAATGTTTGCGCATACGGTCATGCGTGATGTCGGAGAAGAGCTTGGTTAGAACACTTAAATCATTTTGCAGGGCGCGATTAGTCGCTGCGTACGCAAGACCGAATACAGTGCAGATCAGTAGTGCGAGCACTGCGCAAATCAGTAGCAAGTAGTGCAAGGGATTGTTGGTGATGGCACCGGTTACGGGGTTCGGCCAAATCACTAAGCGCCAGGGGGTTCCCGCAATGGGCAGCATTTCAAAAATACCGTTTGCTTTAAGTTGCTCATTACCACGTTTCAGAAGGGTGTCGGGATTGGTACCTACTTGCCGCAATTCGGCATAGCCGTTTAGCAAGGGACTTTGGTTAAATAGGGTGCTGATTTCTTGCAGATGGCGCGTAATCAAGACATGGCCGATGACGGTGCCATCCGCACTTCGAACCGGCTCGGATAAGGAAAGTTGCAACGCTTCAGCATGCAAGACGGGTGCCTTATTTTGCGCCGAGTGCGCCGTTTCGATCATCTGCATTTGTTGCCGGCTTAGAATTTCACGGATGGGCTTTTGACCGTTGGCTTGATCGCTACTGATCACATAAATATTTCCAAGATGCGGATGCAAACTGATAATTCGGTCGAGTTGTTCGAGTCGCGACGCGTCATCACGGGTTTGGAGTAGCAGGAGCGTTAACGGTGACTGGGCAATGGCTTGTGTCGCGCGGCTCCATTCGCCGCTAATGACTTCGATTTGATGTGCCAATAATTGACCGGCATAGGCAGGTGCACGTTGCCTCGATTGGCGTTCGCGTTCTTGTGTAAAGTGGAATAGGAGCGATGCCGCGATAGCGACGAGCGCGAGCACGGCCAGCGTGGCTACGAGGAAAATCCTTGCAAAAGAGGACTGCATGCTCTGCCCGGCTCCGTGTTGCCAGATATTTTGTACATCTGTTTTTTTACCCGGCGTTTTAGGCAACCGGTTTTATAGGATGGGCTCTAATGCTTGCCGGTACTACCAAAACCACCGTTACCGCGCTCACTTTCACCGAATGCCTTAACAATATTAAAATCCACGCGCGCTACCGGCACGATGATGAGTTGTGCAATACGCTCCATCGGTTGGATGGTGAATGTGGTTTGACCGCGATTCCAGCAGGAAACGAATAATTGCCCTTGGTAATCCGAGTCGATCAAGCCGACTAAATTTCCCAGTACGATGCCATGCTTATGGCCTAGCCCAGAACGCGGTAAAATCAAGGCAGCATAGGCTGGATCAGCGATATGGATTGCCATGCCGGTGGGAATCAATTCGGTTTTCCCGGGATCGAGCACGCAAGGATCAGTTATGCAGGCACGTAAATCTAGGCCCGCCGAACCGGGTGTGGCGTAGCTCGGTAATTGATCCTGAACGCGGGGGTCCAAAATCATGAGATCGACTTTTTGCACTAGGAATACTTTCTTTGAGCGCGTTTAGTGCTTCTAATTATGAGGAGTAGGCTGATTATGCCGTAGGTAGCGGTTGGCGAAAAGCGCTCAGCCGTGACTGTGCTTCACAACAAATCTGCGATGTGCGCGATAAGTTGTCGAGCAAGAAGGAGTTTTTGGGCGCGCGGTAAAATGCGGCTACCGTGCGCATCGATCAAAATAAGTTCGGATTCGTCTTGGCCCAAGGTGTCTTGCGCGCGATTGGCAACGATTAAAGGTATATTTTTCTGGATACGTTTGGCTTTTGCCTGCGCGCTCACTCGTTCGGTTTCTGCGGCAAAGCCGACACAAAAGGGTGGCTTTGGAAGGGCCGCAACTTGCGCCAAAATGTCAGGGTTAGGACTCAGCGTGAGGGTGTGATCGGCGTTGGTCTTTTTCAGTTTTTGCGCGGCGGGTGTGGCGTGATAGTCGGCAACCGCCGCGACGCTGATAAATATCGAAATCGGCTTTATTTCCTGCATCACGGCAGCTTGCATTTCTTGCGCGCTGGTAACATGGATGGCACGTACCTGCGGCGGCAGTGCGAGCGCTGTGGGGCCGGTAATCAATAGCACTTCGGCTCCCGCCTCCCACGCGGCGCGCGCGACAGCGTAGCCCATTTTGCCGGAAGAAAGATTGGTAATACCGCGCACCGGGTCAATCGCTTCATAAGTGGGGCCCGCCGTGACCATTACGCGTTGACCACGGAGACACTTGGGTTGAAACAAGGCTTCAAGTTCAATCTGCAAGCTTTCCGCTTCTTGCATCCGGCCCATGCCGAATTCACCGCAGGCTTGCGCGCCACGGGTAGGTTCAAAAAGAGTAATGCCGTCTTGGCGTAGTTGCGCTAGGTTGCGCTGGGTTGCAGGGTTGTTCCACATTTGCTGATTCATGGCCGGTGCCACGGCCAGTGGGCAGGCACGCGCAAGACACAGCGTCGAGAGTAAATCGTCGGCTAAACCGTGGGCAAGTTTGGCGATAAAGTTAGCACTGGCGGGCGCGATCAAGATGGCATCTGCCGTGCGGGATAAATCAATGTGCGCCATACCGCTGCCTTGCTCCTGATCCCTTAGTTGGGTTAATACGGGCTTGCCGGACAAAGCTTGGAACGTCATTGGGCCTACAAAATGCGTCGCCGCCGCTGTCATCACCACTTGCACTTCATGCCCGGCTTTGACGAGCAGGCGCGTCAGCTCGGCGGCTTTGTAGGCCGCGATGCCGCCGGTGATACCGAGTAATATGCTTTTGGAATTGATTTGCGCCATAATGTACGGACATTTTACGGGAAAGGGATGGGGATGGCGATTACTGACTGGCCGGTGCAAGAGCGTCCGCGCGAACGTTTGATTGAGCAGGGCGCACAGGCGCTGTCCGATGCGGAGCTGTTGGCGATTTTTTTACGCACCGGCATGAGCGGTAAGAGTGCGGTCGATTTAGCGCGGGAGCTACTGCACAATTTCGGCAGCCTCACTGCCTTGTCGCAGGCGAGTGCGGACGCTTTTTGTGCGGTACCTGGATTGGGGCCGGCGAAGTACGCGCAACTGCAGGCGGTGATGGAAATGGCGCGGCGTGCGCTCAAAGAACAAGTGAAGCAAGGCGATGCCCTGACTTCGCCGCAAGCCGTGCGCGACTATTTACGCTTACAACTTGCCGGACGCGAATACGAAGTGTTTATGGTGGTATTTCTGGATACGCAGAACCGCGTGATTGCGGTGGAAGAATTGTTTCGTGGAACGCTTCGGGAAACCAGTGTCTATCCGCGTGAAGTCGTGAAGCGGGCGTTGCAGTGGAATGCTTCAGCGCTTATTTTTGCGCATAATCATCCCTCTGGTGTCGCGGAACCCAGCAGTGCCGACGAGTCGATTACGCGGGCGCTGAAACAAGCACTGGCACTGGTGGATGTGCGTGTGCTGGATCACTTCATTGTGGCGGCAGGAGGGGGTGTGTCGCTGGCGGAGCGTGGATTAATGTAGGGCGGAACTACGCGCAGGAATTGCAAAAAAAGTTGCGTTTGTAATTCGTACCGGAAAAAATTATTCGATTTTGCGCGTGATTTCGATTTTTACATTGTGGGTACCCAGTTTTACCGGGGCGCTCACACCTTCAAGGTCACCGGATTGGGGGATTGCGGTACCGCTTTTGGAAACACGCGCAACAATCACCACATTCGGGAAGTTCGAGAGTTTCATTTGCGGTGACATGGCCATGCTGTCGTCGAGTTTAAAATCAACCGGTAAATCTTTTACTTTTACCCGCAACAGCGCCAACGGCATTTTCGGGCCGTCTACCGCACGCGCAAAAACAAATACTGTGTCCTCTGGAGACGCTTGGTTTTTGAGTGCGGCATTGAGCTGCGCTTGACCAGAGATCGTAGCCGAAGCAACGGTGGTGGATTTAGCCTCGGCGCCGGTGGTGGCGCTAGGCAATCCGGCTTTTTGTTTTAGTTCAGCGATTTTTTCGCGCAGGGTGTCCACGCCCCTTTGTTCGGGCGGTAGTTCGGCGAGCAGTTTTTCCCAATGCATAATCGCTTCTTTGACGTTGCCCGCTTCGATTGAAGCGAAACCGGAGAGGTAGCGCGCTTTAGGGTTTTTAGGATCGAGCTTAAGCGCTTGCGCAATGACTTGGGTGGGTTTGCCGGCTAGTTTCTGACCTTGAGCCATGCCGAGTGCATCAGCGTAATCGGCAAAAGCTTGGGCTGATTTTGGGGTAATGAGGGTAATTTTTTCGTAGGCTTGCGCCGCCTCGTCGAAGCGTTGAAGCGCTAACAGGGCGCGACCTAGGTTTTTCCAGCCGGCGATATCGCCCGGCTGCTCTCGTAAATGTTGTACCAGCCGTGGCAGGATTGCTTCAATTTCCTGCTCTTGTGCAGATACCGTTTGGTCTACAGGTGCCGGTGCGTTTAGAGCCTCCGGAGTGCCCAGTTGAAAATAGAGTCCGATGGCAATTAGCGGAATCAGCAAGCTGAGCAGGACACCGAACCAGCGGGCGCTTTGCTGAGCGGGCGCTTGGGTTACACCTGCCGGGACATCTTGCAGAAGACGCCGCTCTAGTTCGGGCTTTGCGAGATCGAATTGTGTTTGCGATAGCAAACGATTACTTAAGTCGTCTTCGAGTTCGGCGAGTTGGTCGGTATAGATGGCTACATTGGCTGCGTCTTGTTCCGGTGCGACACCGGGTTTGCGGGTGCGTCGCAGCAGAGGTAGAGCAATAAACAGCATGGCAATGAGCGCCATGACGGCACCGATTAGATACAGCATGGTCATACGCGTTTGCTTTCGTTGGGGGTAGAAGCGGTGGGTAGCAGCGCTTTAATTCGCGCGGCTTCTTCCGGCGTAAGCGGTACTTCGTCGATGTGGCGGCGACGCTGCTTAATGAATACGCCCACACCAACTGCGGTGCCGATTAATAAGAGAAAGGGCCCAAACCATAGCAGCCAAGTTTTAGCGGTTACACGTGGACGATACAGCACAAAATCGCCATAGCGCTGGGTTAGATATACTTTTATCTGCGCATCCGTCTGGCCCGCGCGAATGAGCTCGCGAACTTCGCGGCGTAGATCTTTCGCTAAATCGGCATGCGAGTCCGCCAGTGTTTCATTCTGACAAACCAAGCAGCGTAGTTCCTTGCTGATTTTCATCAGTCGCATTTCGAGCGCTGGATCTTCGGCCATTGGCAGCGCTTCTTTGGCGAAGCTGAGGTTGGTTAATGTCAGTATGGCGAGTGTTAGGAGGAGGTGTTTCATCGCGATAACTCCTGTACCTTGGGCAGAATTTTTTCGTGCAGAACTTCCGATGTAATAGGGCCAATATGCTTCATGCGAATCACGCCTTGCTTGTCGATAACATAGGTTTCCGGCACACCATACACACCATAGTCGATGCCCACGCGACCCTCACTATCCATCACGCTTAATACATAGGGATTGCCCAACTGTTGCAGCCAGTTAAGTGCATCTGAACGCTGATCTTTATAGTCGAGACCGACGATGGGTAAATTGTTGGAGCGCGCGAAGGCGACCCATAGCGGGTGTTCGTCGCGGCACGAGACACACCACGAAGCCCAGACATTAAATACCCAAACTTTTCCACGCATATCTTCGACGCTGAAGTTTTTGCTGGGATCATGCAGTTGCGGCAAGTTAAATGCCGGTGCCGGTTTATTAATAAGCGGCGAGGGAATTTCGTGTGGATTAAGACCTAAACCGAGAAAGAAGAAAATAATTAATATCAAAAAAACGGCGAAGGGAATTAAAAATCGTGCTTTCAAGCGCGGCTCCCCATCGCCAGTGCGGCTTCTACTTTATGGGTACGCCGCGCCAAGCGGTAGCGGCGATCCGATACTGCCAATAAACCACCCATCGCCATTAAGAGTGCGCCGCCCCAAATCCAATCCACAAACGGCTTGTGGTACACACGGACGGACCAAGCGCCGTTGGCTAAGGGCTCACCGAGTGAGACATATAGATCACGTGTAAAACCCGTGTCGATCGCGGCTTCCGTCATGGCCATGCGCGTGGCGTTGTAAATACGTTTTTCCGGGTGTAGCGTCTGCGTTACTTGGCCATTGCGAAGAATCTCGACGTTGCCGACCCATGCCCGATAATTCGGACCGGCTTGCTGCGTTGCACCGCGGAAATTAAACACGTAATGGCCGACGGTAACGCTATCGCCGATCTCCATACGCACATCGCGCTCGGTCTCATAACCCTTTACCAGTGTGACACCGACAATAAA
The DNA here is from genome assembly GCA_043783305.1 of Betaproteobacteria bacterium. GTDB lineage: Bacteria > Pseudomonadota > Gammaproteobacteria > Burkholderiales > Thiobacteraceae > RBG-16-58-11. The sequence goes on along the minus strand of JAYVZN010000074.1, from coordinate 49,256 downwards.
TACGGCAATTCCAAAATGGGCGAGCAACATGCCCCACCAGCTGGAAGTTTGTTTGCCCACGCGCACCGCAAGCGAGATTGTTTGCGCATCTTGTTTGAGGCGACTCCAAATAACGTAGACCACGGATGCCATGACCCAAAAAGCGAGCAGCAAGCCAAGGCTAATCATGGGTGTCCATTTACCGAGTGTGAGGGGTAGCAGTAGGGCGCTGACGAGTGAAATAGCAAAGGCCCATTTTAAGCGTCGGGCTAATTCCGGGATGGTTTGTTCTTTCCAACGTGCGATGGGTCCGATACCCATGAGAAACACGGCCGGGGCCATTAAAGGGAAAAAGATGGCATCAAAGTAAGGTGGGCCGACAGAAATTTTACCCATCCCCAAGGCGTCGATAAGTAAAGGGTAGAGTGTACCCAGTAGTACCGCTCCCGCCGCGACCAACAGTAAGACATTATTGGCGAGCAAAAAACTCTCACGAGAAATCGTGGCAAATTTTCCGCCGATACCAACCTTGGGAGCACGCCAGGCGAATAACAGCAAAGACGTACCGATGACGAGTGTCAAAAAGGCTAAAATAAATATCCCTCGCTTGGGATCCGTAGCGAAGGCATGCACGGAAGTCAACACACCGGAGCGCACCAAAAATGTCCCGAGTAAGCTGAGCGAAAACGCAAAAATGGCGAGCAATACGGTCCAACTTTTGAAGGTGCCGCGCTTCTCGGTAACCGCCAAGGAGTGAATTAAGGCGGTGCCCACCAGCCAGGGCATGAACGAGGCGTTTTCCACTGGATCCCAGAACCACCAACCACCCCAACCCAATTCGTAATAGGCCCAGCCACTACCGAGCGCGATACCGAGGGTCAGAAACAGCCAAGCGGTCGTGGTCCAAGGGCGTGACCAGCGCGCCCAAGCGGCATCCAGCTTACCGCCCATGAGTGCGGCTAAGGCAAAGGCAAAGGCGACGGAGAAGCCGACGTAACCGGTGTACAACATCGGTGGATGAATCACCATACCGGGATCTTGCAGCAATGGATTTAAATCACGTCCTTCCACGGCGGCGGGGATTAAGCGATCAAAGGGGTTAGACGTGAGCAGCATAAACAAAAGAAAACCGACGCTGATTAACCCCATTACGCCCAACACGCGCGCCACCATGACTTGCGGTAAATGCTTTGAAAAAAATGTTACGGCGAGCGTCCATATACTGAGGATAAAAACCCAGAGCAAAATTGAGCCCTCATGACTACCCCACGTCGCGGCAAAGCGGTAAGCCGTCGGCAATTGCGAGTTTGAATTGGTTGCGACATTGGTTACGGAGAAATCATTGGTCAAGAAGCTGTAGGCGAGACAGCCGAAGGCAAAGGCCACGAACACGAATTGCCCTTGTGCGGCGGGTCGCGCCAGCGACATAAAGCTGGTTTGATTGCGTGCGGCACCGATTAGTGGGAGTACACCCTGAACCAGCGCGAGCAGGAGGGCGAGTATGAGGGCGAAATGACCGAGTTCTGGAATCATGGTTTGAGTGTTTTCTCCGCTTGGGCATTGAATTTACGCGCATCTTCCAGCGCTTTGGCCGCTTCCGGCGGCATATAGTTTTCATCGTGCTTGGCTAACACTTGGTCGGCAGCGAAGTGCCCATCGGCGGCAAGTTGGCCTTGCGCGACAACGCCTTTTCCTTCTTTAAATAAATCCGGCAAGATGCCCTTGAAGCGCACGGGAATATTACGCGCTGTATCGGTGACGATAAATTCGACGGTCAGACCATCCTGTTGACGTTTAAGACTTCCGGCCAAAACCAAGCCGCCAATGCGAAAGCTGCGGTTGCTGGGTGCTTCATGATTGGTCACTTGGGTGGGGGTGTAGAAGTAATTTAAATTTTTATTAAGGGCGTTCAGCACGAGTGCCGTTGCGACACCTAGCAGCGACACGCCGCCGAGCACCCAAAGTAATTTTTTATGTCTTGGTTTCATAGTTTCAACCTTGTTTATTTAGCTTCATCATTTGTGTCAGGCGCGGTAGCAAGGTTCGCCGGTGGTTCGCGAGAACTCCTAATTCGAAAGCGACACAGGCCAGTGTAATAAGATACGAACCCCAGACATAAAATCCACGGCCACCCATATCAATAAAATTTGACCAACTACCCCAATTCATGATTTTCGCTCCAGAACGGCCTGCACCCAAGCGCTGGATTTTTCGCGCTCCAGCATTAAAAGTCGAGCACGCGATAAGCTGACTGCGATAGCGTACATCCAGGCTGCAAGGGCCATGATTAACATTCCTAGCAACATTGTTTTCGCCATGCTGGGCGAACGCGTCAGGCTGACCGAAGCACCTTGGTGCAAGGTGTTCCACCATTTTACTGAAAAATAAATAATCGGTACGTTTACCGCACCGACCAAGGCCAGAATCGCCCCAGCTTTATCTGCGCGTCGCACGTCATCAATGGCGGCGGTGAGTGATATATAGCCGATATAAAGGAACAGTAAAATAAGCTCGCTCGTCATTCGCGCATCCCACTCCCACCACGTACCCCAGGTCGGTTTGCCCCAAAATGCACCGGTGAGCAAGGCTACGACGGTGAACATGGCACCGGTCGGAGCTAGTGCTTGCGCCATTATGCTGGATAAACGGGTATTCAATATTAGTCCGAGTCCGGCCCAGGCCGCCATAGCGATGTAAATAACCATCGACATCCACGCGGCCGGGACGTGAATAAAAATAATACGGTAGGACTCACCTTGGGTCGCGTCGGTCGGTGCCACAAAAAAACTAATGTAGAGGCCGATAACCGCCAGAATCACCGCAAATCCGTAAAACCAGGGAATCATTTTGCCAGCTAAGGGATAAAACACGGCGGGGGAAGAATATTTGAATATGTTTAATGCCATAGGTGCTTATTCCAGTGCGATGCGTAAAGCCAGAGCCGTTATCCACGGTGCGGATAAACCAGAAAAAATTAATAATGCGGCCAACAGCGATAAATGCCCCTCCGGACTCACCCCCGCGATATGCGCTTCAACCGCACCTGCGCCAAAAATCAAGGCGGGGATATACAGCGGTAGTACCAATAGTGAAAGCAATACGCCGCCACCACGTAGCCCCAGCGTCAAGGCCGCTCCGATAGCACCGATAAGGCTTAGGATCGGCGTGCCCAGGAGTAGAGCAACAAACAAGATGCCGAGTGCTGTCGGGGATAAATCAAACTGCAAACCCAGTACGGGTGCTATTAACGCGAGCGGCAGCCCTGAAACCATCCAATGCGCGATTATTTTACCTAAAATAATAACTCCCAAGGGCTGCGGGGCCAAAAGCATTTGTTCCAGCGTGCCGTCTTGGTGGTCGGCGGTAAACAAGCGTTGTAAGGATAGCATCGAAGCCAATAGCGCTGCGACCCAAACTACACCGGGTGCAATGAGTCGCAGAGTTTTTATCTCGGGCCCCACACTCAAGGGAAATAAGCTGACAACAATCACGAAAAAAAATAACGTGGTAAGTACATCGGAACGGCGCCGGAAGGCCAGGAGTAAATCACGACGGATGACGTTGTTAAGAAGTGTTCCCATCGCTAGTTTAAATCGATACGACGCAACGCAACACCGGGAACTTGTAGGGTTTGGTGGGTCGTGAGCACAACCATACCTTGGCGCGCGACGTGTTCGGCTAGACGCGATTGAATGAGTTCGACGGCGTGGACATCCAGTGCGGTTAGCGGCTCGTCCAAAATCCATAACGGCGCATTTGATGTCAGTAGACGCGCTAGTCCAACGCGACGTTTTTGCCCCTGCGACAAAACCCTGGTCGGTAGGTGTTCACGCCCGCTTAAGCCAATGTTTGATAAGGCTTCTAATGCTTTATGAGGGGTAAGTTGGATATTGGAAAAGGCGCTTGAAATGAGCAGATTTTCGAGTGCGGTCAATTCCTCCTTGACGGCGGACTGGTGCCCTAAATAAAGCAGATCACGATGAAAATACTCGCCACGGGCAGCCGCATTTTTCCAGCGAATTTCACCCGCGAACGGTGCGCTTAAGCCGCATAGCATACGCAATAGGCTCGTTTTGCCGCTGCCGTTGGCACCGGCAATTTGGAGCAACTCGCCTGAAGCCAGGGTAAAGTTCAGATCGGAGAATAGCGTGCGCTCACCACGGAGGCAGGAGAGATAGACGGCTTCCAGCATGATACTTAAATTTAGCTAACAGAATGAAAACAGCCGACAATAGCGCCTCTTGAGGCAATATGCAAACTACTGTATAGTTGCGCCTTTTTTAGCGAACGAAGGATTTTGATCATGGCGCGCGTATGTTTAGTCACGGGCAAAGGCCCGATGGCGGGGAATAATGTATCCCACGCCCACAACAAAACCCGGCGTCGTTTTTTGCCGAATCTACAGTATCGGCGCTTTTGGGTTGAAAGCGAAAACCGTTGGGTTCGTATGCGTATTTCCAATGCAGCACTGCGGACAATCGACAAGAACGGCATCGACGTGGTGCTAGCGGAACTGCGCGCCAAAGGCGAGCGGATTTAAGGATTAGATCATGGCAAAAGGCGGACGCGAGAAAATTAAGTTGGAATCCAGTGCGGGTACTGGGCATTTTTATACGACGACCAAGAACAAACGGACCATGCCGGAAAAAATGGAGATCAGTAAATTCGATCCCGTTGCACGTAAACATGTGCCGTACAAAGAAACAAAGCTTAAATAAGACTTTCGTTTCGAATCGAACGCTCAGAATAAAACGCGTGGACGTGCTGCCTATTCTGCGAGGAATTTTTGCGATACCTGGTGGGTTGCAAGAGTTCCTATTCAGCCTACCGGTTTAATAGCGTATTCATTGAGGGCGGCAATAATAGCCTGTGCATTAGTACTGTACGACCCGTTTTCGTAATAATCAGGGCCGGGTTCTGCTGCATTATCATCACGCCTAAAATTCCACTTACCGTCACGTGCTTGGTCGACGTGAATCTCAGGGTGCCTTTTAAACAATTGAATGGATGCGAGTAAACCATTCAAATCTTCTTCGATGAAATGGGAATCATCGCCGACTTTACAAGATTTAATTAAAAAATTTCCAAAAAAAACTTCAATATTGTCGCGTAAAAGAACCGATTTTATTAGGCCTGAATCCGCAGCACCGATCATTTTCAAATAACTAGCGTAGGCTTCATCATTACCGATAAAACTCCAACCGGAAAGGTTGTTAAAGTCAATAAGTATGGATGCGGCATCGCCGGCAAAAACTTGAATACCATTTATTTTTAGAGACAACATCTCACTGTATTCCCTTCCTGATAAATGCGCGGCGCAAACCTAAGCGGCTAACGTGCCAAGCATAATGTATTCTTTAATCGATGCAACCCCTTTACAGAATACAAAACGTCTGGTGGATGGTGAGTGAATAGTTGGATTAACGGTGAGCACACAAAAAAAACGGCGCACCTCGCATAAAGCGGGCGCGCCGTTTTTGTACGCTGCGATTTATTTAAGCTGCGTAGCAGCGCAGGCGTTGCGAGAATTGCTGTAAGGCTTCAATGCCACTGACTTCTGCACGGTGACACCAGTCCTCCAATTGCTTGATGAGTTGTTCCTGCGTTAGCGTGGAACGTTCCCATAAAGTGGCTAGTTCGTGACGCATGGCGTAAATAGTTGCCAACACCCTGCTTGAATTCAGGGCTTGCGTTAGTTCAGCTTGTTCCGGCGCTTGGAGCTCGGACGGACCCAGGTGCAGCCAACGGCGGAAAGTTTTGACATCAAACTTAACACCAAGTTGATGCAGGTGCTGAGTCTCCGCGAGCATGGTGGTTTTGAGCGATTTCACATATTTTGCCATCACTTCGTAGCGGTGCGTGATGACCGCTTGCACTGTATCGGCATCGCACAGGGTCTTGGCTAAATCGAGTTTCACTTGAGGCGCGATGCGCTTTACATGCGCTAGGCCCGCGATTTCCAGAGAGCGGATATAGAGCCAGCCGATATCAAATTCATACCATTTGCTGGAGAGCTTGGCGGAGGTTGCATAAGCGTGATGGTTGTTATGCAATTCTTCGCCGCCAATTAAAATACCCCAAGGGATAATGTTGGTGCTGGCATCGTCAGCCGAAAAGTTACGATAACCCCAATAGTGACCAATGCCGTTAATAATGCCGGCAGCCGTGACGGGGATCCACATCATTTGCACCGCCCAAATGGTTAAACCGAGTGGGCCGAACAGGAGAATATTAATGGCTGCCATTAGTGCAATACCACGAGCAGAGTAAGGCGTGTAAAGATGGCGCTCGATCCAGTCATCGGGTGTACCGCTACCGTATTTTTGCATGGTCTCGGGAATTTTTGATTCTTTACGATACAGCTCAGCACCTTCCCAAAATACCTTTTTGATGCCTAGAATTTGTGGGCTATGCGGATCGTTAACGGTTTCGCAAAAGGCATGGTGTTTGCGATGAATGGCGGCCCATTCTTTGGTGACCATACCCGTGGTGAGCCAGAGCCAAAAGCGGAAGAAATGGCTCACAATTGGGTGTATATCCAGTGCACGGTGTGCTTGGCAACGATGCAGGTAAATCGTAACGCTGGCAATGGTTATATGCGTGAATACTAGGGCCACAACAATATAACCCCACCAAGGTAAATCAATTAAGCCATTGAACATAAATGGAAAATCCTTTTTTATAGAGGGATGTGCAAGTCTTGATTCTACCTGAAACCGACTTTGCAAGGGTTGAAACTTCTAAGTTTGCCCACTAGGCATAACGGTTGATGTAGCCGAATCTATAGTCTTAATGTTGCGTCGTGGATAGGGGATTTCAACCCCGGCCTGCTGAAATTCGCGCCAGATGGCTAAATTTGGGGCTGAACGTCGGTGTAACGGCCCTTCTTTCAGATCGGGATGCTTTAAACGCGCATGGGTTAGCCAAAGCGTCGTGCCCGCCACGAGGTTGTCGATGCGCAGAGCGGGTGAATATCCAGCTAGCAGCAGACTCGCCGGCGGCAGGTACGGTTGCCAAATGGCGCTGGCAACCGTAAGTTGATGGAGTGCATCGCGTAACGGACTTGATGATGTCGGTATCAGCATATTGACGGCGCATCGACGCGTTGATGCATGGAATCAATCCGTCTTACAGCAAGACTAGGGGTGATAGGGCGTAGCATGGTTAAAATGGCGGTGCCAGTTGGCACTATAGGCATCTGCCAGCGGTTTGTTGCCACGCAAAATCAGCAAATTCTCCGCATTCTTAAACTGACCGGAATAAGTAAAATTCATCGAACCGGTTACTACGGTTGGATTGGCTTCCTCGCCATCGATAATAATAATTTTGTTGTGCGCGCTTTGGTGTTGTTGATCAAGCCAAATGCGCACCCCGTTTCGATGCATGATGCCGAGTTTATTATTTTGCAGTTTGCGTACCTGCTCCGCATCGGCAATCAGCTGCACATCCACGCCGCGTTGCCGGGCGGCAATTAAAGCAAATGCAATTTCGTTGCTGGTAAAACTGAACGCCTGTACGCGAACTATTTTGCGCGCTTCTCGAAGCGCGTTCACGATCAGATTATTGGCATCTTCTCCCGGTGGGAAAGCCACTTGTACCGTACCGGTGGACGGTATGCCTTTTGTCCCGCTCGTTTCACCGGCGGCAGTCGGCGTGTTTATTAGGAGCAACGAAAGGCCGATCCATAAAAATTTACGCATGAGGATATTCGTTGGAAGAAAGTATAGGCATGGTACGTGAATCCCGGGAAACTGGCTGCTTTAATGCAATGAATAACCATCCAAGTCGTCGGCAAACTATGTGCAGTCTGCGCAGCGCATTACCGTCGCTATCCATCAACAAGTGCTGTGTCATGCCACACGCCTGTCCCTGGATTGAAGCCATCGTGCAAACATCAATCGGATCCGAACAAGGCTTCATAACCCGAGATAGAAAAGGATAAAGGCAGCAAGATTGTATCCAGAAGGATGCTGAATGGTAGATCCAAGGCAGGGTTCTGGGGCGGATCGGTCTTAAATTTTAGTAGCGCTTGTTCGTGACCCTGGATCGCATTTACATCTAAGCGCGTACCACTGTAGATTTTGGGACTACCCGGCTTCGCTTCGGATATCGTGCGATAGGTGGCGCAGCCCTGCAGCAGGTGCGTCAACACGAGCACGCTTAAAACGGGTAATAATTTAAAGTTTCTCATGCGCACCCTTGGGCTGAAATTAGACCGGCTTATAACTGTTGGCCAATGCAATGTAATGCTGCGCCGAATAATCAAAGTAGGCTAGTTCTTCCGCCGTAAGTCGGCGTAATTGTTTGGCCGGGTGTCCTAAATACAGATAGCCGCTGACGAGGGTTTTGCCTTCCGGCACCAAACTACCGGCACCGAGTAGGACGCGCGGTTCGAGCACGGCTTTGTCCATAATGATCGAGCCCATGCCGATCAGGCACGCATCGCCGATCGTACAACCGTGCAAAATAACGCGATGGCCGATGGTCACCCGTTCGCCGATAATGAGGGGTGCACCATGTGCATCCTTGGCGTTTTTGTGCGAAACGTGCAGCATGGATAGATCTTGGATGTTGGTTCCAGCACCGACGCGGATGTAATTTACATCGCCGCGAATCACGGCATTGCACCAGACCGAGACATCGGCACCGAGCTGCGCTTCACCGATAATTTGGGCGCTGGGATGGATATACGCACTGACGTGAATTTGTGGTTGGATACCGTGGTGCGGAATAATATTCATAGCAGACCTAGACTGGTTGAATGTAACGGACTTGTGTGGGAACTTCGAGGCCACAATATTGACCAGTATAATGACCGATTAATGTCCTTGAAAGAAAACCATGAACCCCTTGTTGGATTTTAGCGGTTTACCGCGTTTTGCCGAGGTCAAGCCGGAGCATGTGTCGGTAGCGATGGAACAACTACTCACAACGAATCGCACCCTGGCGGAAAAAATCGTGGCCGATGACAGCGCCACGACCTGGGCCACCTTCGTCGCACCGCTGGAAGATGCGAACGAGCAATTAGCGCGCGCCTGGTCGCAGGTTTCGCATTTGAATGCGGTGGTGAATAGCCCGGAATTGCGTGCCGTGTATAACGAAAATTTGCCGAAAATTACCGAGTTCTATGCCGATTTATCGCAGAATCTCAAACTGTTCAAAAAATTCAAAGCGCTCAAAATTTCACCCGAGTTTGCGCAATTATCCGCTCCGCAAAAAAAGATTGTCGACAACGAGATTCGTGATTTTCGTTTAGGCGGCGCGGAGCTGGATGCCGCGCAAAAAGAGCGTTTTAAAGCCATTCAAGAAGCCTTGGCCTCGGCGGCAGCTAAATTCGAGGAAAACCTGCTGGATACCACCAATGCCTACGCAAAATATGTTGAAACGGCAGACGAAGTGGTCGGGTTGCCTGCCGACGTTTTACAAGCGGCGCAAGAAGCCGCGAGCGCCGATGGCCGGAGCGGATGGAAATTTACGCTGCATGCGCCCTCCTACATGCCGGTGCTGCAATACGCCGAGCAGCGCGCCTTGCGCGAGGAACTCTATCGCGCCTACACCACGCGGGCTTCAGAGTTTGGGAAACCAGAGTGGGATAACACGGCGCTGATTCAGCAAATACTTCAGTTGCGGCAAGAGGCAGCACATTTGCTGGGATTTAAGAGCTACGCTGAAGTTTCTTTGGCCACAAAAATGGCGCAAACCCCGTCTGAGGTGATTGATTTTTTGCAATCCTTGGCACAGCGCGCAAAACCGTTTGCCGAGCAAGATTTGGCCGAATTGCGCGCGTTCGCCGCCGAGCAGTACGGCCAGCTGGATGTACAAGCTTGGGATGTGGGTTTCTATAGCGAGAAGCTGCGTGAAGCGCGCTATGGTTTTTCCGATGAAGAAGTGAAGCAATACTTTCCCGAGAACTCCGTATTGGACGGCATGTTTAAAGTGGTGGAAACGATTTACGGTTTAAAAATTCAGGCGACGCAAGCACCCGTATGGCATCCCGAGGTGCGTTTTTTTTCCCTCGCCGATCAGCAGGGTCAGTTGCTCGGTCAGTTTTATCTTGACTTATATGCGCGCAAAAATAAGCGGGGTGGGGCGTGGATGGATGATGCCATTACACGTCGCCGTCGAGAAGCAACGATACAAACGCCGGTGGCTTATTTAACCTGTAATTTTTCAGCACCCATCGGTGGCAAACCGGCGCTTTTTACGCACGATGAAGTCATTACGCTGTTTCATGAATTTGGCCACGGCTTACACCACCTATTGACCAAAATCGAAGACCTGGGCGTGTCCGGTATCAACGGTGTGGAATGGGATGCCGTGGAACTACCTTCGCAATTTATGGAAAATTTTTGTTGGGAGTGGGAGGTGCTGCGCCACATGACGCAGCATGTGGAGAGTCGGGGGGCGATACCGCGCACCTTGTTCGATAAAATGTTGCAGGCGAAAAATTTCCAGAGCGGTATGCAAACGATACGCCAAGTCGAGTTCGCGCTGTTTGATATGCATCTTCACCATCATTTCGACCCTACAAAAAATGCGCTGGAATTGTTGCAGCGCGTACGCGATCAAGTGGCGGTGTTACAGCCGCCCGCCTATAACCGTTTCCCTCATAATTTCTCGCATATTTTCGCCGGCGGTTACGGGGCTGGTTATTACAGTTATAAATGGGCGGAAGTGTTGTCTGCCGACGCGTATAGCTTATTCGAAGAAAATGGTGTGTTGAGTACGGAAGTTGGGCATCGGTTTTGGAGCGAGATTTTAGGCCGAGGAGGCAGTCGTTCCGCGTTGGAGTCTTTTATCGCGTTTCGTGGGCGCGAGCCAACCATCGATGCTTTATTGCGCCATTCCGGGATGGTCGCTGTATAAAATTTACTTGCTTTGACCCAAGTCCTATGATATTACCTTAAAAAGGTAATGCAACGGGCTGAGATAATGAGGATTTTTACAATAATCATAATACTGGTTTGGGCTTTTCCCTGCCTAGCCGATATTGCAACCGTGGTGGAGGGGGCGCGCGTTAATTTACGCAGTGGGCGCGCTGATACGTATCGAATAATCAAAGTGCTGGAGCCGGGTACTCAGGTAGATATTGTGCATGACGAGAGTGGCTACGTGCATGTAAGAACAGCCGCCGGTGATACGGGTTGGCTTCCGACGCGGATGCTTAAAATTGAAGCAAGCCCAGAGCGGGGTAAAGTACCCGATCCCCGGCTTGCCGTTTTGCAGGAAGATTTGGAAAAGGTGCGCGCGGAACTCGCGCAAAGTCAAAGCTTGAGCCCAAATCCAAGCGCGCGAATTGGTTATTCAACCGGGCTGATGCTAAGCCTTGGTTTGGGAGGGATCTTTTTGGGCCTGTTGTTGGGTAGTTGCGGTTTACGGGCCTACTATCAAAAGCGACTTAAAGGTTTACGCATATGAATAAAATACTGTTTTTGACGTTGTTTTGTTTTGCGTCCGCCGCTGCCGCACAGGCGCAACTTTACCGCTGGGTCGATGAAAAAGGCAGTGTGCATTACACCGACCAGCCGCCTCCGCCGAACGCTAAAAAAGTCGAAGAAAAAAAATTCACCGACAATGTCGTGCAATCGGACAAATACCCCTATTCCGTACAACAGGCCGTCAAAAATTTCCCCGTTACTTTGTTTACCGGTGATTGCGGTGAAATTTGCACGTCGGCTAAAGCGTATCTGCTGAAACGGGGCATCCCGTTTACCGAGCGTCTGCCCAGCAAAAATCAGGCGGATCACGATATCTTAAAAAAAGCAATGCCGGAGAATTTTATTCCAGTATTGCAGGTCGGTAAAAATATCCATCTAAAGGGTTTTAATGAAGCTGAGTGGGCCAGCACATTGGATCAAGCGGGCTACCCTAAAACCAATACGCTAACGCCAGGGCAGCAAGTCACGAAACCCAACGAGAGCAACAAAGCAACTCCACCGGCTAAGCCTGCCGAAAAGAGTGCAACCAAACCCTAGCTAGCGTTGGGGCATTGAAGCGCGGCAGCTTTATTCACTATTTCCTCGTTGAAAGTTCACCGCCTGTATGAAGATCGCATCGTGGAACGTTAATTCCCTCAAGGTACGTTTGCCGCATGTGCTGGACTGGCTTATGCAGCACCAGCCCGATGTACTGTGCTTACAAGAAACCAAGCAAGAAGACATTAATTTCCCTGCGGCAACGTTGAATGAAGCAGGGTATCAAAATATTTTTTCCGGGCAAAAGACCTACAACGGCGTTGCAATTCTAAGCAAACAACCTTTGCAGGAGATTGTCTACGGCATTCCAAATTATGCCGATGTACAGAAGCGCGTACTGGCGGCAACGGTCAATGGTGTGCGTATTGTGAATGTGTATATCCCCAACGGCCAGAGCGTGGATTCGGATAAATATCAATACAAACTGGCTTGGCTGCAAGCGCTTGCGGCTTGGTTAGCGGATGAAATCAAAACCTATCCCAAGCTCGCGTTGCTTGGCGATTACAATGTTGCACCGGAGGACCGCGATGTACACGACCCCGCCGCCTGGGACGGGCAAGTTTTGTGCTCTGCACCGGAGCGTGCGGCATTTCAGGCGCTACAAGCCCTCGGGTTGCAGGACAGTTTTCGCCTTTTTGAGCAGCCCGAAAAATCCTTCTCCTGGTGGGACTATCGCATGCACGCGTTCCGTCGCAACTTGGGCATGCGTATCGATCATATTTTGCTGACGACCCCGCTGGCCGCAGTTTGCAAATCGGTGCGAATCGATAAAGAAACGCGCAAGGCCGAGCGACCGTCTGACCATGCGCCGATCATGGCGGAATTGGATATTTAAATTTTTTAAATTAAATTTTCGGCAGGTAATAACGGCAACCAGGTTGCGGCCGGTGCCACGCCGTACCAAGACCAGCCTTTGGCCGCTTGCAGGGTGACGCGTTGAATGCGTTGCCAGGTTTCGTGTTCGGCGAGCTTGAGGAGTTGCGCAATTTCCTGATAATCATCCGGCAGACCTGCATCGAACCAATGATTCGCCGAGTGGCGCGCTAAACGGCAGGCCAACGCAACATTCTGGGTGCGTGAATTTTGGGCATTATTTTCGTCCATCAGTTGCTGCAATAATTTGGGTAAGTGCCAGCGCTCGGCCAGCGCTAATTGCAACTCCATCCCTTTAAATCCGAGTACACGTTGTTGTGCTTCCGCGCTCCGTAACGTGGGATCGGCACGCATTAAATTCCGGATATCCAGCATCAATTGCGGTGCAAAACAGCACAGCAAAATTTCTGCTAAATTACGCAACAGCGCAGCCAACATCACTTCGTCCGCTTCGATATCGTTGCGCGCGAGCGCCCAATCTTGGGCATACAGTGCCGCATGCCGCGCGCGACTCATGTTGCGCATGAGCCGGTTGAGCGCCTCCGGATAGACTTTCAACGTAGTTTCCACTGTGGGCAAGCGCGCAAAGTGACGAAAAAAAGGTGTGGTTCCCAGCATCATCAAAGCGCGCGCCATCGTCGTAATGTCCATCGACTGACGCTTGCTGTGATGATCGTTCAGGTAGCGCAGCACCTTTAGCGTCATCAACGGGTCATGCAAAATGGCATCCGATATTTCGCGCCCATTGAGCGTGTCTTCGTTACGTTTGAACGTAACAAGCTCACGCTCGGTACGCGCGAGCACCGGAATGTCGGCTTGGTCGAAATATTCAACCCAAGCCGCGACACTTTTCAATGGTTGCGAAATCATAAACGAATTATCGGTTGATAACCGACTGACTTTAATGGGTTTTGATCTATATTGTGGGAAGAATTACGCTGACGACGACACCGGCACCATCTTTACGATTCGCGGCGCTAACCGAGCCGCGATGGAATTCGGCGATGAGCCGAGCAATATACAATCCAAAACCCAAGTGAGGTTCCCCGCCGGTTTGATGAGGGCGTACCGAAACCATCGATTGAAATAATTGCGCCGACATGGTTTCCGGTAACAGCGGCCCTTCATTGGAGATGGTCAGCGTGGCATCGTCGCCGGTGGCCGCTAAGGCAATATCAACGGCGCTATCGGGGCGATGAAAATCCACGGCATTGGCAATGAGTTTATCCAGCATTTGCGCGATGAGATCGGGCGCGCCCTGAAGTAGGATGGGGGCGACGGGGATGCGCGTATTGAACGCGGTGTCGGGATAAGCGCTGCGGTAGCCCGCGACACAGCCGGACACGACAAGTTGCAAATCAAAGCGTTCCGGTTCTGCGTTTTGCAACGCTTGCTCCAGTTGCCGCGCTTCGGTCATGCGCGTCAAAATAGTATTCAGTCGTTGCACACCTTCTTGCGCACGGTACATGTAAACGACGGCTTCCGGTGTCGTGGTTTGTTGGGCGAGGTTGTCCAAGGAAGAGCGCACCACCGCAATCGGCGTACGCAATTCGTGCGATAGGCGCGAAGCCATATTTTCCAGATAGTGGTTATATTCTCCTAAGCGCTCCAGAACTTTCGAAAACCCGCGCGATAAATCACCGATCTCATCGTTCACCCGCGCGCTCTGCTTTAAGCTCCCCAGTACACGGCCTTTTACATCAATGGCCGCTTCCGCTTCACTGCTCAGTTTGCGAATGCGGTAAGACAGGCGTGAAGCGAACAACAGCAACACCAGCATGACGATCAAAAATACCGCCAGTACGCTCGTGAGTAATTTTTCCAAGGCTTGATTGCGCATGGTCAACATAGCGTTGGTGGTTTCTTCCACCACCACTGCGCCGATCACTTGATCGTGCACCCAAATCGGATGGGCGCTGGATACGATTACCGCCTGCGTGTCTTGGGTTGCGCGACGCCCGGTTTGCGGTACGCCGCGCAAAGCGCTTTGTAGTTCGCGTGTCTCTAAAAAGGTGGCGCGCGCACTGTCGTCGGTAAAGTCATTGCTGGGCTGCTGCAATATGCGCGCAAATAAGGGACGTAAAGTGAGCGCCTTGATGCGTTCGGCCAGTGTGGGTGTCGGCGGATGCAGGGCTTGCTGCGCGCGTTTAAGACTCCCGATTTCAGCAATCACGCGCTGTCGCTTATCCACCACGCGGATGCGACTGGTTGCGCGCCCTAGGCCTTGCACCACCTGCTGAATTTCCGGAGAGGGAATAATGAGTCGCCCCATACCGGCGCGTTGGTCGAGGGTGGAAGTCGTAATCCACAGCGGGTTGTCGCTGCCGGCTTGGGCCGCATCGGCAACACCAAATGCCAGGCGCTCGCCCAACATCGACAACGGCACCGCGAGTTCCACATGGTAGCCCGTCGGTGTTTCGCGCCACACGCTTTTGATGCGCGGCTCGGCTGTGCCCAAGGTGAGTTTTCCATCTTCGAAACGCAAGTTGTACGCCGGACCTTCACCCGAACGCAACGGGCTCACCGCGTAACGTTTGAACTCGCCTTCCGGTGTAGTCAATGCAAATTCGATATGGTCGGCTTGTTCCACCAGCACTTGCTGCGGCTGTCGGTAATGGATCTGCGCCGTGGTGACTTGCAGCAAGGCGAAGACATACGCGCCGTGTTGGCCCAAGCGCAGCGTTAATGCCGTGTTGCCAATTGTCGGGTTATCCGGATTCGGGAGTGTGGTGTAGGTATGCGGTGTAATATTGGTCGGCCAATCCTGTGCTGCACCATCCATATCAATCGCACTAGGCAAAGAAAATAAATACAAGTCGCCCGGTTCGTGCCACGCCGAAGGAATGCTGGGTTGTGGTTCAAATAATTGCGGCTTATCGTTTAATGCCGTGGCCACAGCTTGCGCGGTCGCGGCGACCGACTGCTCGTGACCTTGGCGCAAAAAGCGCTCCATTTCCTGTACAAAAGAAATACCCACCCAAGGCACCGCGAGGAGGGCCAGCGAAGCCAGCAGGAGTTTGGCGTGAATGCTGAAACGCGGGCGAAGAGCCATTATTCTTTCCAGCGATAGCCCATGCCGTAAACCGTATCGACGGCATTGAAATGAGCATCGAGCGCGGCGAATTTTTTGCGGATGCGTTTGATGTGTGAGGTGATGGTAGCGTCGTCCACGGTGAGCTTGGCTTCGCTCATTAAGTGATCGCGATCTTTTAAATGTCCCGGAAACTTGGCCAGTGCATGCACCATCCAAAATTCTGTAACGGTCAGCGCCACCGGCTGCGTTTTCCACTGTACTGCCATGCGCTTTAGATCCAACTGCAAGTCACCGCGAATCAGTAGTTCTTCCACATCCGTATGCGTGGCGACGGCATCCATGCGCCGGAACAAGGCGCTGATGCGCGCCAGTAAATGTGGCAGACTGATGTCCTTGGTGAGGTAATCGTCGGCACCGATGCGCAAACCGATCACCGTATCGAAATCGCTATCCCGTGCTGTTAAAAAAATGATGGCCAGCGTTTCTGATTTAGCGCGTAAATCGCGACACAGCGTAAAGCCGCCGTCGATTTCATCGTCCAGGCCGATATCGATCAGCGCCAGATCGGGTAGGCGTGTTTGCATCCCCGTCATAGCTTCACGCCGGTTGGCATACGCCGCTACCTCGTAACCTTGGCGGCGTAAGGCTTCGGCATAGTTGGCGCGGATTGCCGGCTCATCTTCTACGATTGCAATGGTTCTTCCCATGACGGCGAATATACACGATTCGACGCACACCGCGCAGGGGGCGAGCCACCTGCCCGCGTTTCGCCACATTTGATCGGCGGCCTGCCCGCATCGTTCCGCCGACGGCCCGATTGCGCGGCTTTAATGCAACCCATAGAGAAATAAAACGGTGCCGCGCTTGTGCTCACCGAGTCTATGTACCCTGAAATCACATTAAATCCGGGTATCCAAGTCCCGACACTGAAGGAGAAAAACATGCTGTACGGCTTATTACTGGAAGGCGCGATGGTGGAAGAGCAACAAAACCAAACACAACCAACAAACCAATCCGCCGGTGCCGAAGAGGATTCTTGGTGCTTAGGCATGGAGGCTTGGGTGAATTGCGAAATCGCAGAACCTGACTAGCGCACACCTGGCTGGGTAGCAAACACAACAACATTGTCGATGCGGTTTTAAACGTGACCGGGCTTGTCCTGATTCAGAGTTTGGTGCTGGGCCTTGTGCTGTCCACGAGCGTAGCACACGCCCAAGTAACTCCGCTGAATGCAGAGTCGGGTGCAACGGTGAAAAAAGTGAAGTGCAGCAGGGTATTGATCTCATCGTGTTGGCCGGTGCCAGCGGTCGCACACTCGCGTTTGGCCCGGGTCATGTGGATGGCACGCCCCTACCGGGCGCCGCCGGCAACAGCGTCTTGTCAGCGCATCGCGATACGCATTTTAAATTTCTGCAACGCGTAAAGTTGGGTGACGAGCTCCGCGTGGAAAATGCGCAAGGTAAAAAGACGCGCTACGTCGTCCAGGCCACACGTGTCGTCGATTAAAGCGATGTCGGTGTGATGCGCGCCAGTGCGTTCGAGCAGTTAACATTGGTAACTTGTTATCCTTTCAATGCCATTCGTGCCGGTGGGGCACTGCGCTATGTGGTGACGGCACTGCCTTTAACGGCGGTGAAAGTGACACACAGCGCATCCAATTAAGCGCTGCAATGGGCACCGTGACGGCCATGCGCAACCCGATTTGTGCCGGGCCTAAGCTTGCGGTAAATTGGTCGAATGGCCGTCCAATGCATCGCGCAACGCTTACTCAACCCCTATCGCGGCGTGATGCATACCATTCGCTACGCCTCGGCTGAGGCGGTGACGCTGGATGGCGTGCATTGGGATATTTACGTTGCCAACGATGCTTTGCTTGAAGGTTTAACCGTTAATCGCTGGACACAGATCACCGATATTCGCTATGGCAGTTGGTCGCTGGAAAAAGGTTTAAAACGTGGCCCGCTGTATCCCTCGGATGACTTTATGCGCCTGGAAGAAATGGGTGCGATGGTTTACGAACACCTGACGCAAATGCATCGACAAGTGCCGTTCGCACTGCAAGATCATTTTGAACTTTGGTTGTTGGACAGCACACAGCAACCGCTGGCCTTGCTCTCCAGCGTACTGACGGAAAGTGCTATCGACCTGGATGAACCCATTGCGTGGCGCGCCGGGTACACCGCGGCGGAACAGTTTTCCAGCCCGGCGTTGCAGCGAGCGGGCATAACAACAGAACCGCCGGCCGAATATCTCACGCGCTACATCAATAGCCGCGCCGGAGTGCAGCCAGTCGCGCAATGGATACGGCGGCAAGCGGATGGCCGCGGCTTGGGCTTATCCTGCATCGGTGCCGATTACCTCCTAGAAGGGCGTGATCTGCCGGTGTCCGTTTTCCCACCGCTATTGCTTGCGTCCGTCGGCCACGATGCGCTGCATACCGATTTGATTGCCGATTTCTTGGTGTGGCAGGCACCCTATTTACTGTCATTACCCACCTTGGAACACGCCATGCGTCAACAGCTCGAACAGCAAGCGCGGCAACAAGCCCTTGCGGTAGAAAAACATTATCGCTTGTACCCCGAAATTATCGATCCCAGTGCGATCAAAGCCGCTTTGGTGGAAGCCATGCTGCGCCGCAGCCAGGGGCTTACAGTGCCCACCAAAGACACAGCCCTGTCGACCTTTTATATTGAGCTACATCCTAGCTCGGGTGGGGATTAAGTGGATTTGATGTCTGGATTGAAGGGTACGGTGGTTTTTAAATCACGCCTTTGCCCAGAATCGTAAATCGACAATCCTCATTTTCTCGGATTTATTAGACTGTGGTCCATTTTTACAAATAGCGCCTGCCCGAACTTTGCCAGAATTGATCTGCACTTTGTCTATCGCTTTTCCGAACGATAGGCAATAATCGAATGGCCTAAAAATAACAAGGAACTTCGCCATGCTTAAATTCATCTTGGGTGCCAAGAACGCCGTTGTTTGGTTGTTTGAACTCATCGCCGCTTGGTTGCACATTTTGATTGGCATGAGTTGGCAGATGCCCTGGTGGATGCAATGGTTGGGAGAAAAAACACTGGAGCTGGCGCACTGGTGCAATGGCCATCGTCGACTCGCGTTGCTGCGCGGTTTGCTTGTGTTCGTGTTGGGTGTGAGTTTGGCGGCGGGCGGTTATTGGTACAAACACCGACCGCAGCCGGTCGAAACTCAGGTCGCGGCAATCAGCCCGGAACTAACAAAACTGGTCGAGGGTAAGTGGATCACCGCACCGCTGGTGATTAATTTTAAGGGCTCGGCCGCGCCGCTGGATAAGATCGGCAAGGTCATTACACCGAAAATCAGCATTGCGCCCAGTGTCGAGGGGAGCTGGAATTGGCAGGACGATAAGACGCTGGTGTTTACGCCACGCGCGGATTGGCCGGTGGGCGTGGAATACACGCTAAGCCTGCCGAAAAAAGGTTTGGTTGCAAGTCACATTACGCTCGATCAATACGCGTTGAGTTTTCACAGTGCACCGTTCGCGGCGGTACTGACGCAGACTGAATTTTATCAAGACCCCACGGACCCCAAACTGAAGAAGGTGGTGGCCACAGTCAGTTTCACGCATCCGGTGGATAGTGCGGATTTTGAGAAGCGCGTCAGCCTGCGCATGAAAGGGCAAGCGCTCGGCCTGCTTGGCTTGGGCGGCACCAATTATCCGGCGCAAATCACTTTCGATAAATTTAAACTCAACGCCTACATTCATTCCGATCCGATTGCGATACCGGAACAAGATTCGGCCATGCTGTTGAAGATCGACAGTGGTGCGCGCGCGGTGCGCGGCGGTCCGGCCACCAGTGCTAAGTTGGAGCGCGAGATCGCTATTCCCGGCGTGTTCAATTTCTTCCGCATTAACGGTGCGCAATTGGCTTTGGCGCGCAATGAACGTTTCGAACCGGAGCAGGTGTTCGTGTTGGAAACCAGCGCCGGAATCGCGGCCAAGGAATTGGAGGGCGCGGTGACAGCCACGGTGTTGCCGCTGTATCGACCGGATGCTAAAGAAGACGCGCGTAAATATCCGCACCATTGGTCGGCCGCTGAAGTCGGCCCCGAAATTCTAAAGCTCGGTACACCTTTAACACTCGCGGTGATTCCCAGCGAGGCCGATTACGCCAGCTTGCTCAGCTATAAATATCAGGCCGAACCGGGACGCTTCGTGCATGTGCGAGTAAAAAAGGGCATTAAATCCTTTGGTGGTTATGTCATGGCCAAGGACTACGAGGCGGTGCTGCAAGTGCCGGTCTTTCCCAAGGAATTAAAAATTCTCTACGATGGTGCAATTTTAAGTCTGAGCGGCGAGAAAAAAATTTCTCTGTATTCACGCGATATCGAAGCCATCCAGTTTGAAATCGGTCGCGTACTGCCGAGCCAAATCCAGCATTTATTGACGCAGAGCGATGGCCCGTTCAAGAATCCACAATTCGATAGTAGCCGTTTCAGTGAGGACAATATCACCGAACGTTTCACCGAACTGCGCGTGTTGGACAAGGTCGCACCGGGCAAGACGCAGTACCACGGTTTCGATTTATCGCGTTATCTGGATAGCGAAAACCGGCGGGGTCTGTTCCTGGTGCATGCCGAGGCTTATGACCGCGAAGGTAAGCAGGCCAGCGGTGTTAGTGATCGACGCTTGATTCTGGTAACCGATCTCGGCGTGTTGGTAAAAGATGCGCTTGACGGCAGTCACGATGTATTCGTGCAGTCAATTTATACCGGCGAGCCGGTGGCTGGAGCCAAAGTGGACGTGTTAGGCAAGAATGGCCAAGCGGTAATCAGCGCGGTGACGGATACCAATGGTCATGCCGCCTTTCCTATTTTAAAAAGTTTCGTGCGGCAACAAGAGCCTACTTTGTATTTGGTGCAGAAGGGTAACGACCTTTCCTTTTTACCGGTTAATCGTAGCGACCGTCAGCTATCGATGTCGCGTTTCGACATCGGCGGTGTCGGCAGCAGCGTCAAGGGTGATCGCTTGTCGGCCTATTTGTTTTCCGACCGCGGCCTATATCGGCCGGGCGATGAAATTCGCGTCGGCCTGATCATTAAGCCCGCCGACTGGAAAGCCAGCCTGGAAGGCGTGCCGTTGGAATTGGAAGTACTGGACGCGCGCGGCCTGCCGGTGAAGCGGCAAAAGTTGCGCCTGTCCGCCAGCGGCTTCGAGGAAATCACCTACACCACGCAGGACACCTCGCCCACCGGTACCTATACTTTCAACGTCTATATCGTGAAGGATAAACAGGCTGCCGGCCTGCTCGGCGCCACCACGGTGCGGGTGCAGGAGTTCCTACCGGATCGTATGAAAATCAGCGCGCACCTGTCGAGTGAGCGCGTCGAAGGTTGGGTGTCGCCGGAGCATCTGAAAGGGTTGGTATCGCTGGCCAATTTGTTCGGCACGCCAGCGGTGGATCGGCGCGTCAGTGCGACGCTAGGTTTGTTCCCGGCCTACCCCAGTTTTAGCGCCTATCCGGAGCATCATTTTTACGATCCTTTGCGTGCCAAGGATGGCTATAACGAGCCGCTGCCCGATGCCAAGACCAACGAGAAAGGCGAGGCGACATTCGATTTAAATTTGCAGCGTTTCGCCAAGGCGACCTACCGCTTGCGCTTCAACG
This sequence comes from Betaproteobacteria bacterium, assembly GCA_043783305.1. Taxonomy (GTDB): domain Bacteria; phylum Pseudomonadota; class Gammaproteobacteria; order Burkholderiales; family Thiobacteraceae; genus RBG-16-58-11. The sequence continues at coordinate 27,747 of JAYVZN010000074.1, read as the reverse complement.
CCCAAGGCTTCGAGGCCGAAGGTGGGCGTAGCGTGGCGGCGGAAGCGGCAATGCTGGTGTCGCCCTTGCCCTATCTCGTGGGTTACAAGGCCGACGGCGATTTGCAGTACATCCGCAAGGACGCTAAGCGCATGGTCGAGTTGATCGCGATTAACCCCGAAGTGAAAAAAACCGAGGTCGAAAAACTACACTTGCAATTGATCGAGCGGCGCTATGTGTCGGTGCTGACCAAGCAGGCCAACGGCACCTTCAAGTACGAATCGAAATTGAAAGAAATCAAACGGAGCGACACACCACTGAAGATCGCCAGCAAGGGCCTAGTGCTGCAAGTACCGAGTAACCAGGCGGGTGACTTTACTTGGGTGATCCGCGATACCGACAACACCGAACTCAACCGTATTGAATTCACTATCGCCGGTCAGGGCAATCTCACGCGCTCGCTGGATAAGAACGCCGAGCTGCAATTGAAATTGAGCAAATCCGACTACAGTTCAGGCGAGGACATCGAGCTGCAAATCAAGGCACCGTATGTCGGCTATGGCTTAATCACCATCGAGCGCGAGAAGGTGTATAGCTACAAATGGTTTAAGACCAGCACCACAGCCTCGGTGCAGAAAATTAAACTGCCGCCCGAGTTGGAAGGCAACGGCTACGTGTCGGTGGCCTTTGTGCGCGACATCCACTCGGAGGAAATTTTCAGTAGTCCATTGTCGTATGGCGTGGCACCGTTCTCGGTGAGCCGTGCCAAGCGCACCACTCAGGTTACTTTAAAAGCGCCGGATGTGGCCAAGCCGGGACAGGCTTTCCGCATTCGCTACCAGACCGACCGTCCGACAAAAATCGTGGTGTATGCGGTGGACGAAGGTATCTTGCAAGTTGCGCGCTACAAGACACCGGACCCGCTCGGTTATTTTTTCCAGAAGCGCGCCTTAGAAGTGAGTACCGCGCAGATACTGGACTTGATCCTGCCCGAGTTCAAGCGCCTATTGTCTTTGTCGGCACCGGGCGGTGACCAGGAGGGCGCGTTGGGTAAAAATCTTAACCCCTTCAAGCGCAAGCGCGAGCAGCCAGTGGCCTTCTGGTCCGGCGTGATCGAAGCGGGACCGAAAGAGCAAGAGTTGGTATACCACGTGCCGGATTATTTCAATGGCACGTTGCGCATAATGGCGGTGGCGGTCGCCCCTGACTCCATCGGCACGGCCGAGCGTCGAGCGCAGATACGCGGCGATTTTGTGCTCAATCCGAATGTGCCGACCTTCGTCACGCCGGGTGATGAGTTTGAAGTTTCGGTCAGCGTGGCGAACAATATTGCCGGTTCAGGCAAGGATGTCGCCGTGGTATTGGAATTAAAGACCGCACCGGCTTTGCAAGTGGTCGGGCCAACTAAGGTGCAACTTAAGATTAGCGAAATGCACGAGGTCAGCGCGCTGTTCAAGGTGCGCGCACTGAATCAACTCGGCTCCGCCAACCTGCGTTTCGTCGCGACGCGCGGCAAATATTCCGGCAAGCGTGAGACTGATCTGAGTGTGCGTCCGGCCGTGCCGTATATAACCACCCTTACCGCAGGACGCTTACAGAATAGCCGGATCGATGTGCCGGTCACGCGCCAACTGCACGCCGAGTACCACACGCAGAAGGCCAGCATCGCGCCGCTACCGCTGAATTTAGCGCACGGGCTGGCGAGCTATCTGGAGAAGTATCCCTACGGCTGCACCGAGCAATTGGTGAGCCAAGCGGTGCCAGCGACGGTGCTCAAAGGCCGTCCGGAGTTTGGCCAGACCAATGCCACGGCGGACAAGGCGTTGGCCCGCATCATCACTACCTTGCGTGCGCGGCAAAATGCCGAGGGCGGCTTCGGCTTGTGGGCGGCGAATACCACCGTGGTGGATTTTGTCTCGGTGTATGCCACGCATTATTTGATCGAAGCGCGCGAACGCGGCTACGCCGTGCCGCCGGATATGCTGGAGAACAGCAAAAATTATCTAACGCAATTAGCACAGCGCGACGGCAATGGGTTGGCCGATGAGCGCACTCGCGCCTACGCCATCTATGTGCTGACGCGCACCGGCATCGTCACCACGCCCTACGCCGCCAGCTTGCAAAAACGCTTGGAGACGCAATACGCCAAGGTGTGGAAGCAGGACAGCACCGCCCTGTATTTGGCCGCGACCTATAAGCTGCTGCGCCAGGAGCGCCTAGCCAACAGCTTGGCGGCGGGCGTGCCCTTCGGCGAGCCGGTGCAGGCCGACTATGCGCACTACTACGACCCGCTGATCCACGACAGCCAAGTACTGTATCTGCTGGCGCGGCATTTCCCCGAGCGCCTGAAAAATCTCGACGGCAAGGGCTTGGAGAGCATGGTGAATCAGATTGCGCACGGTTACTACAACACGCTGTCCTCGTCTTACGCCATCCTAGCGCTGGATGCCTACGCCAATGCCGTGGGTACGGCGGCAATCGCTAAGTACGGTATTAGCGAGATGTTGGTCAAGGGCCAGGAGCGTGTGTTGCCGTTACCGGGCGGTTTGTTTCCGACGGTAAATTTCTCCACAGAGGCAGCCAAGCTGCGTTTTAGCAGCGACAGCAAGATCGGTGCTTTTTATCTGATGACGCAAGCCGGTTTCGATACCAAACTGCCGACCACGGAGATTAAAAACGGCCTCGAAGTTACGCGTGAGTACACCGATCTTGCCAGCAAGCCGCTCAAGAGCATCAAGCTGGGCGATGAGATTGAAGTGCATGTGAAGCTGCGTGCTATCGGCAACACGACGCACAACAATATCGCCGTGGTGGATTTATTGCCCGGTGGTTTTGAAGTCGTGCTCGAACCTATTGCCAGTACCAGTCAGCAAGCGCAGCCTCCCGGCCCGCATGCGGATAGTGCCGAAGTTGCGGAGGGCGAGGGCGATGAAGGCGTGGCACCGGTCAATGCTTGGCAACCGCCGCTGGGCGTGGGTAAATCCACTTGGGCGATCGAGTATGCCGATGTGCGCGAAGACCGCGTGGTGTTGTACGGCAGCATTGGCACCGACGTGAAAGAGTTCGTGTACAAGATCAAGGCCACCAACGTCGGCACCTTTGTCGTGCCGCCCACCTTCGGCGAATCGATGTACGACCGCACGGTGCAGGCACGCTCCTTGGGCGGCAAATTGATCGTGGAAAAAGTCGAGCAAAAGTAGTGTGGCTTGAGCGTATCCAGTGCGGCGTTTGGTACGGCAAGCGCCGTTGGTTGACGCTGGCTGTGCTCGGTTTGCTGCTGTTCAAAGCAGCACCCTGGCTTGTGCCCGGCAAGCCTTTCGCTCAGCAATATTCTTCTTCGGTTGCGGTGTACGATGCCGAAGGGCGCTTGTTGCGCCTGACCCTGGCGCGCGACGATGCCTATCGGCAGTGGCTGCCGCTGAGCGCAATCGACCCGCAGTTACAGCAGGCGGTGCTGTTGCACGAAGATCGTTTTTTTTATGCGCATCTGGGCGTGAATCCCATTTCCATTGTGCGTGCGGCATGGGATACCTACGCCGCCGGGCCACGCCGTATCGGTGGCTCCACCATCACCATGCAAGTGGCGCGCCTGCACTACCGCCTGCACTCGCGCAGTTTGCCCGGCAAGCTGCAGCAGATCGCGCGTGCAATTCAGTTGGAGTTGACCTATAGCAAGGCCGAGATTTTCGAGGCTTATCTGAACCTGCTGCCGTATGGCCGCAATATCGAAGGCGTGGGTGCGGCGAGCCAGATTTATCTGGGCAAGCCAGCCAGCAATCTCACGCTGGGCGATGCCTTGACGCTGGCGGTAATTCCGCAAAGCCCGCTGCGTCGCGCACCCGGTGAGAACACCCATCGCGCCTTGGCGGACGCGCGCAATCGCTTGTTTGATGCCTGGGAAAAAAGCCATCCGGCGGCGCGTGAGCAAGCCGATTTGATTAAGGCTCCGGTGCAGACGCGCGATATTGCACAATTGCCATTTCATGCGCCGCATTTTGTAAATAGCGTGTTGGCGGAGCCTCGCCCAGCACAAAATCAAAACTCGCGCGTGATGACCACGCTCGACCTCAAGCAACAAAAATTGCTGGAGCGGCATATCAAATCCTACGTCGCACGAATGAATCGCATCGGCATTCGTAATGCCGCCGCCTTGTTACTGGATACGCGCGACATGGGCGTAAAGGCGATGGCCGGTTCGGCCGATTTTTTTAATGCAGGCATCTATGGCCAAGTGAATGGTACGCAGGCCAAACGTTCGCCCGGTTCCACGCTCAAGCCCTTCATCTACGCGCTGGGTATGGACCAGGGTGTGATCCATCCGGCGAGCATGCTGCGCGATGCGCCGCTGTCGTTCGGATCGTTCAGTCCGGAGAATTTCGATGGCCGCTTTGCCGGCCCACTTAGCGCAAAAGAAGCGCTGATCCGCAGCCGCAATATCCCGGCGGTTTCGGTCGCCGCCAAGCTCTCCAACCCGAGCTTGTATGCCTTTCTGAAAAGCGCGGGCGTGTCGCGCCTAGCACCGGAAGCACATTACGGCCTGGCGTTGGTGTTGGGTGGCGGGGAAGTCAGTATGGAAGAGTTGGTCATGTTGTATGCCGCCCTAGCCAACCACGGCATGCTCAAACCTTTGCGTACCACGCACGATGCACCGCAAGTCAAGGGCACGCGCGTACTGAGCGAGGAGGCGAGTTATTTGGTGCTGGACATGTTGAAAGATGTCCCGCGACCAGAGCAGGCGCAGTATCACGATTGGGTGCGCGATCCCCTGCCGGTGTCGTGGAAGACCGGCACTTCCTACGGTTTTCGCGATGCTTGGACCGTCGGCGTGTTCGGGCCGTATGTGCTGGCGGTATGGGTCGGCAATTTCGATGGTGAGGGTAATCCAGCCTTTGTCGGCATTCAGGCGGCCGCACCCTTATTCTTCGAAATCGCAGATTCGCTCAAGGCACAATCGCCGTTGCGCCAACTGCCGTATCAGTTACCCAAGGGTCTGGCACGAATAGAAGTGTGCGCCGTGTCGGGCCAGATCCCCGGCCCGCATTGCCATCACAAAAAAGAAACCTGGTTCATTCCCGGCAAATCGCCGATCAAGGTGTGCGACATTCACCGCGAAGTGGTGGTGGACAATCAAACCGGGCGGCAGACTTGCCCACCGTATGCGCATGCCGTGCATTCGGAGGTGTACGAATTCTGGTCGAGCGACATGCTGCGCGTCTTTCGTCAAGCCGGCATCCCGCGCCGGTCACCACCGCTCAGCGACGTGCGCTGCGCCAGCAACGATCATTCGAGTTGGGGTGCCGCGCCGCAAATCACTTCGCCGCTCAGTGGCGTGACCTATTCGCTACGCGCTGCCCATGTCGGCGAGGAAACCATCGCGTTCCAGGCCACCACCGATGCCGATGCGCGTTTCGTATTCTGGTTCGTGAATGAAAATTTGGTCGGTCGCAGCGTGGCGGATGTGGCCTTTCATTGGAAGGCGATGCCGGGCAGCTTTGTGATCCGCGCGGTGGACGATCAAGGGCGAGCCGATGCGCGGGCGTTGAAGGTTGAGTTGGTGGAATAATGTTTGTGTAGTATGGTTAGGCAAGTTAATTTATAAGACGCGATACTGGTCTAGGCATCACAAATGGGCGGTTAAGATGTTTCAAATTGTTTTACTTAAAGCCATTGGAACAATGGACGAGCTGATGGCGCATCATCCAGTGAAATCGGAAATGTAATATAACAAGATGGGCGACTCTTTTGTTCTATCTAATACATAAACGCTAAGTTATCCAAATAACTATGGACGAAACTACACCCACCAAGGTATTCGTGTCTTACTCTCACGACTCGCCTGAGCATAAGCGGTGGGTTACTGATTTTTCCTCTAATCTTGTTAAGAACGGAATTGATGTAATTCTTGATCAATGGGATTTGGGGTTGGGCGATGACGTACCAAAATTTATGGAAAAGTCTGTTTCTTCATCTGACCGTGTATTGATGATTTGCACAGAGCCTTACGTTCGTAAAGCGGATGATGGTGTCGGTGGTGTTGGTTATGAAGCCATGGTCGTTACTGGTGAGTTGGTTCAAAACATAGGTACGTCGAAGTTTATTCCAGTAATACGGCAGAAAGCTATTGAGAAAATATTGCCAAAATCTATGTCCACTAGATTTTATGTTGATATGAGTTTGGATGATCATGAACAATTCGAAATCTTGTTGCGGGAACTCCATCAGGCTCCGGCTGTTGAAAAGCCAGCGCTTGGAAAAAACCCATTTGCAAAATCTCCTTCGGGGAAAGAACTGCCAGCGGACAAATCTCAGCCGCTGCATCTTGAAGATATTGCCGACCCGGCCAAAATTTACTCACTTGCAGTAAATGTCGCCAAGTCTGATGACATATTGCAATGGCGAGAATTAATTCGGAATGCTAGAAAAAACATTGCTCTTGGACTGGCTGCATGGCGTGAGAAATATCCCCAAGTACCTTCGACGAAAGAAGCCCTAATTGATCAGTCGATTGAAGGTATTAACGAATTCGCGCCGTTAATTTCAATGGCGCTAGCAGGCATTGCTTCTGGCCGAGAAAAATTTACGAATCAATTGTCGTTGCTTGAGGAAATCCTGAATCCGAGAGACTGGAATCAAGGTGGATTTACAGTTGTCGTTGGTATTCCTTCTGCGGGCGCATTTATATACCAAGCGCTCCATGGTGCAATGTGTCTTTACACGGATCAAGTCACACACGCGATCTCAATGGTTCGATCAAATATGAAATTCCGCAATTTGAATGAGTCAATTCCTATCTGGCAAAATCATGAAATTATGGGCTGGCCAACCTCACTCGGACATAACTCGGAAGATGCTTGGAATGTTCTTGTTTCTTTACCTGCTAAATATCCTTGGGTCGTTTCTATTTTTGGGGATAGTGAGGATTACTTGGCTGCTTTAGTTGCGTACTACTTAGTGCTTAACATCAACGAGTACGCATATGCCCTCAAAGCAAATCAAGAGTCAATAATGGAAAAAGACAAGATGCCTCTTGATATACCTCTATCGTTTTTGAGGGTATCAGATGAGGTGAAACGCAGGGCGTATCGATTGATTTTGCAGGATCAAATCCAAATTAAGAATATTTGGCTATCACTTGGATTAACAGATGAGAGGTTCTCTTTGCATTGGGATAAGTGGGTTAAGTTATGCAACAGCTGGCTAAGTAGTGGTGGAAGATATTGGAGGTTTAGTCCAATGGTTCATGCAAACTTGCCCAAAGATATGCAGCTAACAGGGTTGGCATCGCAATAAACCAAAGGTGACGTAGCTACTTCAGTTTGGTTGTAAAGCAATTTACAAACTGGCCAGGAGTAAAGTGAATATTTAATGAGATTTTCTGATATTAGATGAAAATAATCACTCGGAAGGAAAAACAGTGAAGTGCGGCCGCACACAGGCCGCACTTCAACAACTACTTATTTGCTTACATCCACGTCGATCCATGGTGTTGGGTTAATCGGACAGCGATAACGAAAGCCATTTTCATTGAGAGTTACTATTGTAGTTTTGGTCTCGCCAACTTCAATTGGAAATCTGTCCAGGTATGAATGAGTTTCTCCTTCCTGCAGATGGAATCCGACAAGCTTATTGGATTTGTTCGTAACCACAAACTTATATTTTCCTGGCTTCAAACTAGCCAATGTTTCCTGTACCGCGAAATATCCGTTATATTCATCTATGTGAATAGTTGTGACTCCATCTTTAGTTGTCGGAGTGGCGGCATTCGCTGATGCTGCTGCGATTAGCGCAAGCGCTAATGAAAAACGACGTACTTGGGTTACTAGCTTCATTTTAATATCCTCATTTAAGTTAATGACTGGCTTTAACAGCCGTAGGCACAACTAGAATGCGGCAAGACCGAGGCCGAAGACGGGCAGCACGAAGCCGCTCGTCGTGACCTGATCCAGCGTTCCGTTCCGATTCACACGGAACCCGTTCACCGAGCCCTCGACGTTGTTCAATACGTACAGGAAACGACCGTCAGGAGTGATATCTACGTCTCTTGGATCATGGCTAAAAGCGACAACGCCGTTACCCTCGAGGCCCGGAAGGAGTCGCAACCCGCCATCGTCGCCGATCCTGAGCCCGGTAATGCTGCCATTACCCGGATTCGTAATGTAAGCAAAACGGCCGTCGGGCGTGACCTCGATCCAGCAACTGGTTGTCTGACCGGTCTTCAGCGTGCGGGTTATGGTCTCGGTGTCGCCGTCAGCGGTGAGGTTGTAGGACGACACCCCCCCTTCTCCGTGACGATCGAGAAACGCCTCCGCAACGAGCAGTTGGCCATTGGGTGTGAAGTGCATGCCGAAGGGTGACTCGCCGTTGGAGCTGCGTGACTTGCGATTGCCAGCAACGCCGTTCTCGTCAAGCTCATAGATGCTGAATTGATTGACCAGGCGCTCGGAAACCACCAAGAACTTGCCGTCCGGGCTGAATTCGACCTCCGCGGGCTGAGTTGCGCTGCAGATTACGCCCGCTTCCAATCTAGGGAAGATATTCGTGCAGGGGAGCGTGACGTCGCCGAAAGGACTGCGGTCGCCGAAGCTCAGCGGTTTGATAGAGCCTTTGATTGGCGTCAACGTCCCGTTGGCAGCGATCCTGAAGCCGCTGACACCGGAGCGCTGGCCGCTGTTGACGACATAGAGCAGATCCCCTCGAACATCCAGGCTCACCGGGCGGTCGCCGCCGGAGTCTAACCGCTGGACGAACGCGAGCTTGAAAGTCTCAGGGTCGACGCTAAAGACGCTGATATCGTTGCTCGATACATTGACCGTGAACAATAGTGTGTGGTCCTTGTTCAGAACTACCGCGTCCTGTGATTCCGTCGGACCTCCAGTCCCGGTGCCGCCCGTGTCGATCCGTTGCAGCAATGTCAGGCTGCCATCACTACCGCGCCTGAACGCGACTACCTCGTTGTGGGCATCCTGGTTCGTCGTAACATAGACGGCACCAGGTTGTTGTCCGAAACGGTTATTATCCCGATCTGGCTGTGTGCCGGCCGCTGTGGCAGCGAAAGATACGCCTGTTGCAAATAGGGCGGTCGCCATAACCAAACTACCAATAAGATTTTTCTTCAATTTTGTCTCCTTGCGTTCATGGGTAATGCATCTTGATTGATTGCCCGCGAAGTTGCTTGCGGGGCCTAACGAAATATAGACTGCGTCAGCTTTAAGAACATGGCACCGCCTAAATCAACTATCTAGTCCGTCTTCTTTCTATACTTCTAGAATGCGGCGAGACCGAGACCGAGGCCGAAGACGGGCAGCACGAAGCCGGTCGTCGTGACCCGATCCAGCGTTCCGTTCCGATTCACACAGAACCCGTTCACCGAGCCCTCGACGTTGTTCAATACGTACAGAAAAAGACCGTCAGGAGTGATATCTAAGTCTCTTGGATCATGGCTAAAAGCGACAACGCCGTCGTCACCCCCGAGGCCCGGAAGGAGTCGCAACTCGCCATCGCCGCCGATCCTGAGCCCGGCAAATAAGGTGTCAGATACCGTCTTGAAAGTCAAGCGTTAGCATCCCATAGTTAGCATCGAAAGGCTTGCCTGACTTGACGACACCATAGATAAAGTGCGCGAGCTTTCGCATGACCGCCCCCACCACGGCTTTAGGCGCAAGCCCTGCGGCACTTAGCCTATCCCCAAATACCTTGAGCGTTGTATTGTGTTGCCGCGCCACCAAACCCGGCATGTACAGCGCATGACGTAACGCCTTGTGTCCAGCGCGACTCATCATCGTGCGCCCACGAAATAAGGGAAATAAGGGGTCAAATCTTGTATTGTTACCTTTTCTTTAAACACTAAAAAATGCCCATCAACGTCTGCTGTCGCGGACGTTTTTAGTCTTACAGTAGCTTGCTGCTTATTCGCCTGGATAAAACCAAGTGCCCCCGTTGGTGTGAGGAGGGTGGGTAGGCTACTAAGCCGTAATCTCATCGATCAGCTCAGGATGTTTGTCCAGCAGCCGGAATAAGTTGATCACTGCAGCGACGGGCCGCGCTTTGCCATTCTCATATCGGGAAAAAGCATTAACCCCGCCGCCAGCGATTGCGGCGGCGCGCCGCTGCGAGAGTTTGAGTTTTTTGCGAATGCGGGCCAACTCTGCGGATTCTTCTGCGTCGACTTTCAGTCGTAGCTTTTCCAATGCTTCCGCATAGCGCTTGCCCTCGTTACCCGTAAACTCAATCTCTCCGCACGCTGGGCAGTGCCAACCGTTTACGGCACGAACAGAGGCGCGGTGACGGCGGTATTCAATCACCGCATCTTTCTTGCCGCGAACCATGTCGCCTTTCTCGCAATTCAGGCACGGGTGTTTCATTTCATTTCTCCTTGAATTAGATAACCACGGTTCTATTTTCACGCAAGGTGACTTTGATGTAGGCCACCAAGCCTGCGCTCAGTACCGCGTGATACACGTCTTGCCAGATTTTATGATCGGCATTCGTGGTCATGCTTTTATAAAAACTTTTCTGTTTGAGTCCTAAAACCACCGCCACCGCCTTCTCGCTGGATAGCCCTAATACTGCGGCCCCAGTCAGCGCGGTCGCGGTAAAGGCGTTTACTCCCCGATCTCTGACGACTTGTTGATCTCGGATAGAAGGTAATGCGGCCTCTTTTTCTCCATGCAGAAATATAACCTATTAGGTTACTAATAACAATGAAGCCTGCAATTGGGAAAAATGGCGAACGCCGGATTTCGGTGAGCTACGGAACTACAAATTTGCGCCAGAAACAGCCAGCTAAAACGCCCATGCCCCCAGTTCGTAGTAGTCGAATCCCGAACTACGCCCACCCAAACACCCCGCCAGAAAATCCTCGATACGGCGGTACATCTTGAGGTTGCTCGGCCAGCGGGTGATGAGGTGGCCTTCGTCGTTGAGCATTAGGGTCTGCACGTCTTTGTGCGCCGCTTCGAGGGCTGCGATCATTTTCTCCGACTGCGCGCGCTGTACCCGTGCATCGTGGGCGCCGTAGACGATCAGTACTGGGCGCAGAATTTTGTCTACGAAATAGCAGGGTGATCTTTGCTTCAGCTTTTCAAAGTTCGTCGGAACATCCGGATTGTCGAAGTAGCGTTCCCACTAATAACGGCCGAGCTCGCCGTACGGTGGTCCCTTTTGCGTGGTGAGATCGGATAGCCCGACGATGTCTACGCCGCAGGCGAAGGTGTCAGGGGTGAAAGCGAGACGTACCAGCGTGGCGTAGCCGCGGTCGGCAAGTTTTTTGGCGCGACACCGTTCGGCAAGGTCAGATAGCCATGCAGGGTGAGGCCGCCGCGGCTCTGGAACGCGATCGGCTTGACCGGGGCGAGCGCAGCGGCGAACTGCATGCGGGCATTTTCGCCAAGTAGCACTTGCTGTTTGCTGGCGTGGCCAAACAGATAAAACTGCTTGCCGAACGTGGTTTCGACTACGACGGTCAGGCACTGTATTAACTCCCCAAGGGACTGGTGCGGGTAGAAGTGTGTGGGGTTTCTGGCCAGATCCCCGGCCCGCATTGCCATCACAAAAAAGAAACTTGGTTCATACCCGGTAAGTCACCGATCAAGGTGTGCGACATTCACCGCGCAGTGGTAGACAACCAAACCGGACGATAAACTTGCACGTCGCACGTCCCCGGAATACGTGCTTGATTCTGTATTCTTGATTGAACGGGTACTGGATAGAAAAACGGCGCTCTGTGATTTTTGAACTTTGTGCTAAAGCCATCCATTGCGGTGATTTCGGCAGGAGTGCCCGCATCGCAAGCACAAAAAAACAGCCGAGGGATTATCTCCCCGGCTGTCGACTCAAGCGTGTTGAACGTAAAGCTTTAGAAGCCGGCCATGCCTTGCGGGCCGTTGTAGGGAATGGCCTGGACATCGATTTCGATCAAGGAACCATCGGCTTCCCCGTCATTGTCATTGTCCCCGTCGTCATCGTCGTTCGACGGGCGGTTGAGTTTGTAAGCGACCAGTTTCGAGGCATTGCCATAGATCTGATAAAAGTACTTGCCATCCGGGCTGGCAAAGCTATCGCTCGGGCCGCTCGAAACAAGGTTATCTAAAGCGCGGAATGTGCCGTCGCCGGGAACCGTAGGCGCTGCCGGATCTTTTGCGATCTGCAACGCGCCGTCTTTGATTTTAAAGCTGGAAACATAGCTGTAACCAAGTACGGTGGCGAAAGCCAACTTGTTATCCGGGGTAATCGAAACCCAGCACAGTTCGCTTGGTGCACCTTGGCTCTGGTTGATCGTTACGATCGGTGCGTTGGTAACATTGCCGTTGCTATCGATTTTCCCCAGCACCAAGCCACCAGATCCTCCGATGGCGTTGATGAACGTGTCCTTGCTGTTATTCAAGAAGGTGATTGCGAAGGGCACCACGCCGCCACTATCGACAAATCGCGGTGTACCGAGTCCACCATCGGCTTTCACCGGGAAAATCGCTAAGCCATCTTTGTCGATCTCATTGGCAAGGACGAAGGTCGAACTACCGTCGGGGTTCAACGGACGGCGATCAAGCAAAATATCCGCCATCAAATAGTTACCGTCCGGTGACAGCACGATTTGCGACGGGATACGATCCGTCTTGGTAGGCGTGTTGACGGCGTAATGATCCGCCCGCAGTTCCAATTTTCCATCCTTCTTCACATTGAAGAGATGGATATGGTCGGGACCGTACGAATGCGCCACATATAACACGCCGTTTTTCGAGGAATAGGCGAGGCTTTTTGCGCTACCGCTTCGGCCTATGACAGCCTGTCCGCTCGGTTTTACATCCACCAGTGTGAGTGCGCCGTCGTCGCCGACCTTGAAGCTGGAAACGCTATTGTCGCCGCCATTGGTGGCAAACAAATTGTGGTGATCTGAGGACAAAATAACACTGCCCACACCTTCGAAGGCGTTCGGCGCGCTTTCGAGTCCATCGATCTCCTTGAACGTGCCGGAACCCTTACCGCCGGTCGCGATGCGTTCGATTTCAACCAATTTACCATTGTTCTTTCGTGCATAATGAATGATGACGTTGGTGATTTCGTTGGTCTGAATGTACAGTGCGCCGTTCACGCCCTCGTCCTTGGCTTGCACACTGAACGGACTCGCTAAAACGGCCAACATTAGTGTCGTTTTCACCAACCGCGCGGCGTGACTGAATTCCCAGATGTTTCTCATGTTTTACCCTTTCGTTTATAAGTTTAAAAAACAGGTAGTGCTGCTGCCGATAACGATGGCTCAAAAAATCTATTTCTGCAGGTTGACACGTGACTTGAGCAACGGCGCACGCAGTGTTTTTTGTGATTAAACCGCGGTGTTGGCGCATCGTAATTCGGCACCATTCCGAGTTTAAAATTTCCAACCGAGCGGCTTGACGAATACGGCGTAGCAATACTAGGCAGGCATCGAATACGATCCCCGCACAAAACGCTCCCAAGAAAGGTTGTAACCTCGCTGGCGTATTAGGCTGCGTTATAGCAATTTAGGTAACTGTAGATATTGACAGGTTTGATCGATTGTTCGGATGTGTCGATCTCGTCTTTGAAGAGGCGCTGCCCGCAACACGACGACGTGTTGCGTACGGTTTCAGCGGCAGTAGATGATGAGGTCAAGGATATTTTGATGAATGCGGTTAAAATGTCTATTCTTCAGCCTGGATCAACGGAAGTCACGCGCTTATAACAGGCCGTTGATGCGCTATTTTATGAATTTTAATTGTCGTCTTTTATGGAATATGGAGCGGGGCTTTACTTCGTACAACAACATCAAGAAAAAATACAGGAAGAGTAAATCCGATGCATGAAGTGATAACGAAAAACGATCCGACGGCCAATTCAGGTTTGGTGGTTCCCGCGCGGGCAGGCGACTATACCGGAATCCTGCCGAGTCAGAAAATTCAGCAAATGCTGAGTAGCGGCGAGATCAGTACGATGCCGTTACGTCCGATCGATCACGACCAAGTCCAGCCGGCGAGCATAGATTTGCGCCTTGGCGATTGTGCTTATCCCGTTGATACAAGCTTTCTTCCCGGCAAGGGAATAAGAGTGCTCGATAAAATGAGGCAGCTTGATGATCGATTTGATGACTTTAAAATTGATCTGAGCAACGGTGCTGTGCTTGAAAAGGGGCGGGTGTACGTTATTCCTCTTTTGGAAGCTATTAATTTGAAAAGTGATGTCGCAGCCTTTGCTAACCCGAAGAGTTCAACCGGTAGGCTGGATATTTTGACGCGCTTAATTGCGGATGAAGCGACTAGCTTTGACCAGGTAAATGAGGGTTATAAGGGCGAGCTGTTCATCGAAGTTGCGCCACGGAGTTTCAGTGTGGTTGTAAAAACCGGCACCCGCCTGAACCAGCTAAGATTTCGCCGCACACGGGGAGAGGATGCAAAAGCCATCACCGCCGCAGAATGGAAAAAACTTCTCGATGACGGTCAGATTGTTGATTCCAGTGACCACGCGATAAATGCGAAATCAATCAGAACCGGGGTATTACCTTTTACTGTGGATTTGCAAGGCACCGGCAAGGAGCGCGACATAATCGGATATCGTTCGAAGAAGCATGTCAAGCGCATTGATCTGGAAAGGCGGGATTACGATCCGCTGGATTTCTGGGAGCCCATTCGTTTTCACCGATCATCGTCACTGATATTAGACCCGGACGAATTCTATATCCTCATGACGAAAGAAGCGATTGCCGTACCGCCGGAATACGCGGCTGAGATGCTGCCGTACGACACGCGTGCGGGTGAATTCCGCGTCCACTATGCTGGTTTTTTTGATCCCGGATTCGGTTGGAATGCCGAGTTAAATAAAGCGGGAAGTAGCCGAGGGGTTCTGGAAGTGAGGTCACACGAAGTACCCTTCCTGCTCGAGCATGGGCAGACGGTCGGATGGCTGCGCTATGAGCGAATGGCCGCTCGGCCCGAGCTTCTGTACGGGCAAGACATCCGTTCAAACTATCAAGGACAAAGCCTTAAATTAGCCAAACAGTTTAAGCCAATGTAAATTTAGCATTTGTATCAAGCGATCTGTTTCCCATTAATATTGAAAAGCTGCGCTTTTAAACGCCCCGCCGCATCTGTCTGTTCCCACGAAAATTCGCTGCGCCCGAAGTGACCATAGGCGGCGGTCTGTCGGTAGATCGGACGACGCAAGTCCAATGCTTCGATAATGCCGCGTGGGGTGAGGTCGAATACCGCGCGCACGGCCGCTTCCAGCTTCTCGTCCGCCACGCTGCCGGTGCCGTGGGTTTTAACCAGGATCGATACCGGTTCAGCCACACCAATGGCGTAGGCGATCTGTATCGTGGCGCGGCTTGCGAGTTTGGCGGCAACGATATTTTTGGCAATGTAGCGTGCCATATAAGCGGCGGAGCGATCCACTTTGGTGGGATCTTTTCCGGAGAACGCACCACCACCATGCGGGCAGGCACCGCCATAGGTGTCGACGATGATTTTGCGCCCAGTGAGTCCGGTGTCGCCATTTGGGCCGCCGATCTCAAACGGGCCAGCCGGATTAACCCAACTACGAAACTCGGGTGTACGCAGAGTTTTCGGTACTAACGGGTCAATGATCGTACGCGTAATTTCTTGCGTGACCCAAGCGGGGTCGAGGTCGTGCGCGATTTGGGTGGAGATCACGACGTTATCGATGCCGACCACGCGCTGGTCTTCGTATACCACCGTGACTTGGCTTTTCGCATCGGGGCGCAACCACGGTAATGTGTCTACGTGGCGCAGTGTGGCCAGTTGCTGCACTAAGCGATGCGCCAGCCAAATCGGGTAAGGCATGAGATCCGGTGTCTCATCGCAGGCATAGCCGAACATCAAGCCTTGATCGCCAGCGCCGATGATGCCGCCTGCGAGTTCTACACCTTGGTGTATCTGAAACGATTGGTGGTTGAAGCGCACCTGCACTTCGCAGCGCTCCGGGTCAATTCCGGTCTTTGCATCGCGATAACCGATATCGCGCAACACTTGGCGCGCAATGCCTTCGGCGCGCTGTCGAATGTTCTCGTAATGCGCTTTGTCCGCGGTTTTAAATTCGCCGGCGATAACGATGAGGTTGTCGGCGACCAAGGTTTCACACGCCACCTTGGCCGTGGCCTCTTCGGCAAGAAAAGCATCCAGGATGGCATCGGATATTTGGTCGGCGATTTTGTCCGGATGACCTTCCGAAACCGATTCGGAGGTAAAAAGATATTGACGTGCCATTTTGCGCCTTAGGTTTTTTGGGAAGCCTTAGGTATTTTCGTCTTCGTCAAACTCGTCATCGGTCTCATCGTGTGTGTCGATGAGTTCCTGAACATCGTCCACATACATACCGCCACCGCTGTTGTATTCCTCAATGGATTTAGAGCTAAGGTGTAACACTTCACTGGCGACATGCTCGGATGAAAATTGATTGATTTTTTCAATCAAGGATTCCATAAATTCCGCATACGACATATCGTCATCGAGGGTAGCATAAGCACCATCCAATGCATTTTGTGCAATGGCTTCGAAATACTCTTTAACGGAATTAATGGCTAGCTCATCTAAATTCATGGTGACCTCCTTTTTTAATCAATCGTCGGTTGCCGGCAGGCGAATGGTGTATTGTCCGGACTTTTCGTGGCGGACAACCGTCAGTAAGTGTTTTTTTTGTGCGTCTTCAACGAGATCCTTGAAGGAGCGATAATCGTAGGATGATTCGGTAAAGCCTGGCTGCCGCCGCTGCATAGTGGTTTTCACCAGAGAGCCCCAGATGTTTTCATCCGAGCCACGTTCAGCGATGAGCGCCTCAACAGTCTCCACGATAAAATCGAGAGCTTCTTGACGTTTGTCCGGTTCGGCCTTGACCGTGGTGGGTTTTTTATCTTTCGCAGACGGCGTTCTACGCGCCTGGCGTTTTTGTTTGGCTTCTTGCTCGCGCACTAAATCGTCGTAAAAAATAAACTCATCGCAATTAGCGCTCAGCAGGTTCGAGGTGGAATCTTTTACGCCGATGCCGATCACATGCTTATTATTTTCGCGCAACTTGGACACCAACGGCGAGAAATCCGAATCGCCGCTGATAATCACAAAGGTATCGACGTGCAGCTTGGTGTAACACAGGTCGAGCGCATCCACGACCATGCGGATATCGGCGGAATTTTTTCCGGATTGGCGTACATGCGGAATTTCGATCAATTCAAATGCCGCTTCGTGCATGGTCGCTTTAAAGTCCTTGTAGCGCTCCCAATCACAATAAGCTTTCTTAACGACGATACTGCCTTTGAGCAATAAACGTTCGAGCACTTTTTTGATATCGAATTGCGGGTACTCGGCATCGCGTACGCCCAAGGCGATATTTTCAAAATCGCAAAAAAGCGCCATATTAGTAATTTCAATTGGACCGGCCACTTACGTCTTTCCACGTACAGAAAAAGTGTAGTTTAATCGTTATGACGGGTATAAGTCGAACGGTGTTAAAAATGGACCTTCTGTTTTCGTGGGAAGGGCGATTAGGCGACCTGGATTTCCAAGATTTTATTTTCGCGCAAAAACGTTTCTATTTGCTGTGCAGGTACCGCCGAGCTGAATAAAAATCCCTGAATTTCATCGCATTTGAGATGGCGTAGTAAATGCACCTGTTGCTGCGTTTCCACCCCCTCGGCGACTACGCGCCTATTCAGGGAATGGGCTAGTGTAATCAGGGTGGAGACGCTACTCAAATCATCGCTCTGGTTATCCATGCCAGCGATCAGCGCACGGTTTATTTTCAAGGTGTCGACCGGTAGTTTTGCAATGGAACTGCGGGAGGCGTAATCGGTACCAAAATGATCAACAGCAATCTCTACGCCCATTTCGCGAATGGTGTGCAGTTTTTGGATATTGATTGCAATTTCCTGCACGATGACGCTCTCGGTAATCCCCAGCTCTAGTTTAATAAAGGCGTTTTCTGAGTGGCGAATCACACCGGCGACCATGTTGGAAAAATCTTTTTGTTGCAACTGAATCGATGAAACATTGACCCCAATTCGGGGGGGGTGTAAACCATTGACCTGCCAGGCGTTGGCATCCGAAACCACTTTTGCTAATACCCAACGCCCCACCTCAATAATGAGCCCTGTTTCCTCGAGCAGTGGAATAAACATCAAGGGAAGGACAATGCCGGTTTCGGGGTCGTCCCAACGCAACAGGGCCTCTAAGCCGCTAATTTTCCCAGTACTCAGGTCAATTTTTGGTTGGTAGTGCAATAGAAATTGATTTTGCTCCAAGGCGCGGCGTAGCTTGTTTTCGAAAGTTGACATTTCAATGCCCGGGGCATCGAATGCCGAGTTGTAGAGTAGATAGGGCTCATCCAAGAGCCTGGCCCTTTTTAGCGCCGCTTCCGCATCGCGCAGGAGGGACTCGGCATTTCGTCCGTCAACGGGGAAGCGCGAAGCCCCGGCCTTGGCAGAAACATGCAATGCCTGTTCCGCAATAAAAAATGGTTGATTGCGTATCGTGGATAAAATTTGTTCGATCACGTGGGAAACATCGTTATCTTCATTATGGTCGTGTAGCGTCGCAATGCCGAAAGCGTCGGATGGTAGGCGGGCAAGAATGAACGTTGCGTCGAGAGTTTGTTTTAATCGCTGCGCAACTTGGCGTAATAGATTATCTTCTGCTGGCTGTCCGAAAGATTCATGAATACGGTCAAAGCGATCAAGGTCAATCACAATGATGGAAAATAGGGTTTGATCGTGGTGTGTGGAATGGCAACGTTGCTCGATTCGATCTAGGAAGAGCATTCGATGCGGTAGATCGGTGACGGCATCGAAGTATGCAAGATCACGGAGGCGTTGTTCTTTCTTGAGATGCACCAAGGCAAAAGAAATATCGCGCGCGACCTCGGTCAACAGTGTTACCTCGTCCGCACCGAACAGATTCGTTTCCGGCGCATAAAGCACGAATACTCCGATGGCTTGGCTATCCAACAGAAGCGGAAATAGGGCGACTGAACGATAGCCACGATCTAACGCAGCATCACGCCATACGGCTACGCGGGCATCGGTTGCGATGTCGTTACAGATGACCGGTAATGCGTGTTTCATGGCTTCTACAGTGAGTCGGCAATTTTTGAGATCCTCCTCCCGGATCGATAAATTGATTTGCGATAAATGATCATCGTCGTACCCGGCTTTAGCAACAGGAACTATCTTATAGCCGTTTTCATTGAGCATACCGATCCACGTCAATGTAAATTGACCGGGATCCACGGCGATGCGGCAGGCTGTTTCGACAAGCTCCTGCGTAGTGCGTACACGTACAATGGCGGTGTTAATGCCGCTCAGCACACGATGAATACGGTTTACTCGGGTAATCCGAGCTTCGTGCGCTTGGTGCCATGACACTTCTGCACTGAGCTTCGCGGTGCGCTCCGTTACGAATTGTTCCATGCGGTCCTTTAAGTGTGTCCGCTCCAGCGCTGCCGCGATTTGCTTGCCGATGCTATACAGCATCTGGAGCTCATCTTTGCGAAACAGTTTTTGCCCTGTGCCGATTAAATTCATCTGGCCCAATTGGCGGTCGCCGATCCAGAGCGGTACGCTGGCATGACGGTGCATTTCGTGCGCGTCGCCGTAAGCTATAGCGAGCGGCGCGCATTCAAAAATATTGATGGCTCCACGGAATTCGTCACCGACCGATTCGCGGCGGCAGAGGCAATCGAGATCGAAGGCGCCATCGCGTTCCAATGCTGGTGGAAGATTGCGCGCTGCAGCCAGTTTGTAGTGGGAAGCCTCTGTGCGGATAAATATCCATCCGGCCTGAATGTCGGGAAGTTCCAGTATGTGCGTGAGTGCTATTTCGGCCACTTCATGCTCGTTGGCGGCTTGATTCAAAGCTTCAGCGATACGGTATAACCCGCGCAAGATCTGATTCGAATACGCTAAATCTTTTTCGCGCGACTGTAGTTCGTTGCTTACTTGAATTGCTTGTTCGTAAGTCGAAATGAATAGATCCAATATTTGTGGTCGCTCGGCGGTAATAAGATGTTTCCGACCGCATAACACGATTTCTACTCCGGCCTGTATTTTCTGATTTTTACGCAGATGGATATTGGTCAGCAGATAGTCGATACGCGACAACAAATAATTCTCTTCGTACGGTTTGCGGATAAAATTATCCGCACCGCATTCGAGGCTGTTAACGACCTCATCGGAATCGGCAAGCCGAGTGACCAGAATGACGGGGATACTTTTCAAGTCATCGTCGGATTTAATAATTTTGCATAATTCATACCCACTCATTTCGGGCATGACGATGTCGCTGATAACCAAGACGGGCCTGTCCGTGCGCAACACATTTAAGGCGGATTTGGCGTTGGTGACCGTAACCACATCGTACCCGTGCACATCCAACAGAAAACGCAATAACTCCGCCTGCGTCGGACTATCTTCAACAATCAAAATTTTCAGGCGTTTATCGGCGCTACTTTTGGTTTTCATCAGCGTTGCTCCTGTGCGGCTATCGCACGCGATAACGGTCGATAGGGCGGCGATTTTATCGAGTGAAAGAACGTTAGATCAACCGTCGAACAGTCTCCAATAAATTGCTTTGCTCGAAGCGACTTTTTACAAAATAAGCGCTCACACCGACATCCACGCCGTGCTTACGTTGCTCCTGCGAATCCAGGGCCGTAACCAGTACAACGGGAATCTCTTTTAAATATTGATCGGCGCGAATTTTAGTGGTTAAGTCGAAGCCATCCATCCGCGGCATTTCTACATCCGATACAACTAAATTAAAAATATCGGCTTTGAGGGCGGTAAAGGCATCAACACCGTCTACCGCCGTCGTGACGCGGTAACCCGCCGTCTCTAAGATATTTTTAAGCAATGCCCGGGTCGTGATGGAGTCTTCGACGACCAGGATGGCGGGCTGGTTTTCCTCCGGCGGGCGTTGCGCAACATCCGGCGCAAGCTGCACCGGTATCTGTTTCACAGAGGACTTTATCAGGTCGGCCACATTCAGTACGGGTACTGCTTGACCATTTCCCAAAACGCAGGCGGCGGCGATATTGCGCACGCGCGCGAGTTGAGGCCCAAGCGGTTTCTGTAAAATTTCTTGCTCGCCGAGTATCTCGTCCACGCGGAACGCAATGCGCGTGGACCCCATTACCAACAGCACGGCCTGCACCATTTCCGTCGGTGCGCCGGATTTTTGGGAACGTGGCATTTCCAGTACGTCGGCTAACCAAATCAATGGGACGGTACGGTCGCCCGATGCAACCATTTCCCGTGCCTCGACATGGCGAATATCGCCATGCGGGAATCGCATCACGCATTCGATATTATTCGCGGGAATGACGCAGAGTTGCTCGGCGATACGCACCAGAATTCCACGCAGACTGACGAGCGTCAAGGGTAATGTGATTCGAAAGCAAGTACCGACCTCTGGAGTTGAATCGAGTGTAATCACGCCGTCCAATTGCGCGACTTTTTCATGGACGATGGCCAAACCCAGTCCGCGCCCGGAAATATCTGTGACGAACGAATTCGTAGAAACGCCGGATTGGAACACCAGCGCTAACGCCGCCGAAGGCTCTAGTGGTAACGTGTCCTCGGTGGGAATAAGGTGCAGCTCTCGAGCGGCTGTTTTGACTTTAGCCGCATCGATACCCACTCCATCGTCAGCAATAAATATTTCGATTTTGCCGCTGTCCAACTGCGAAATAGTCAGCGTAATGATTCCGTTGGGTGGTTTTTTCTTGCGCGCGCGGAGTGCCGGCGTCTCAATTCCGTGATCGATGCAATTGCGAAGCAGATGAAGCAGCGGATCTTTTATGGCTTCCAGAATTCTCCGGTCAATTTCGATTTCGCCACCGTGTAGGGCCAGCGTCACTTCTTTACCCTGAGCGCGTGCCAGGGTCCGCGTGAAACGTGGGAAAGCTTCAATGAGCGAGGCGAAAGGCAGTAAATGCATTTCCCGCACATCGCACAGTAGACCATTGCAGATACTAGCCAGTTTGCGTTGATCGCGATCGGCGGATTTTTGCAGCTGCGCTAAATTAAGCTCCAGTGCTTGTATGCTCTGCTGCTCATCTTCCCAATAGCCAAGCGCTTTCGATAGGGTGCTGGGGCTCGGCACCCTAATTCGGGAACCTGCACTCTGCGCAAACCGTCGTTCAATTTGCTGCAACACGGGTTGGATTGGCCTGCGTTTTTGTTTCCAATTCCCGAGTATGTCGACGGTGCTGCGTAGCTCTTTGGCGCGTTGCGTTGAGGCAAGGCTTAGAGATAATAACGCTTCCACTTGCCGCAGTACCGCATCAAGCTTGGCTGCCGCAATTCGAATAGTCTTCAGCGCCGGATTTAAGGGTGGGACTGCTATGTCAGGCAGTGCGGCTTGAACGAGCGGCTGCTCCGATCGAATATTTTTAGTCGAAGCCGCTAAACGATTTAGCGGCTCTTGCAGTACACGATTCAGGCTGCATATCAGCGTCTCGGCAGTGGTGGACGAAAGAATCTTGTCGGTATTCGGTTCAACAAGATGGCCAAGCGCACCGATGGACTGATGCAGCAGATCAAATAAGGGCGGCGAGGTGGTGAGACGATGGCATTTTACTTCCGCAAAAATGTTTTCCAGTGCCTGGCATAGCGCTTCGGCACTCACAAAATCGACCGCGCGTGCGGCCCCTTTTAAACTATGCACTTCACGATAAACTTGTTCGATAATCTCTGCACAATGATTTCCCGGTGGTGATTTTTCCAGTTCAAGCAGGCTTGTCGACATGGCACTAAGATGCTCATCGGCTTCAATCCAAAATATCGCGAGTAATTTTTTTTGAAATTCGGGGTTCTTTTTTATCATTAGGATACTTAAAATTGGCGCGCGTCTGTTTGTTGCTAAATTGCAATATCGACGATTTTGCTGCCGATCATTGCACCCAGTTGATGTCCCAAAGCATGCAGATTTTTTGCCGTAATTTTGGCTTGCTTGCTGCCTTCGACGTTTTGTGCGCTGACCAGTTTGATGTTCTCCATCGCCAACACGACTTGATCCATACCGGCCATTTGTTGTTGGCTCGATACGGCAATTTGCGTGACGGCTTGTGCCGCCTCTTGAATACTTTCGGCTAAATGCTCGATGGCATCACGCGTTTCGTCCGCCTGCTTCATTCCAACCTCCACCGCTATATGTCCTTGTTGAGCGGCGAGCACGGCGGTATGGGTAGCTTTTTGGATGCTGGCCAAAATCGAGCGGACTTGGCCGGTGGCTTGCTTGGATTGTTCGGCCAGACTTTTAACTTCCTGCGCGACCACGCCGAAACCTTTGCCCTGCTCTCCTGCGCGGGTAGCTTCGATGGCGGCGTTTACCGCCAGTAAGTTGGACTGCTCCGCGAGATCGTTGACGCTGGTAATAATTTCGCCGATGGCCAAGCTTTGCTCGCTTAAACCGACGATACTTTCAGCGATCAATTCCATCTGTTCCTGAATATGGAACATACCGGCGATTACCGCATTCACAGACTGATGCCCGGATTGCGAAATTTGTGCGATTTTTTGCGCACTGTCGGAGACGTATTGGGCCTTTTGACCAGTGATTCGCGCCGTTTGTTTAACTTCCTTCACGGTGGTGGTGGTTTCGCTTACGGCCGTTGCGGTTTCGGCTGCGCCAGCGGCGACTTGGGTCGTGGTAGCGAGAATTTCATGGGAAGAGGATGTCAGTTGGACAATACTCTCTCGAAGTTTTCGAGTAATGGAGCGACTCGATAAAAAACCGACAGTCAGGGCAACGGCCAGGGCAAGAAGCAAGGCGCTCCAAATGATTAGCATGGCCCGATTGACGGAGGCCACCAGTTCGGTGTGCCCCTCTGCCAGTAATTTCAAATTGTACTCACGGAAGCGGTTCATCTTTTCGCCCAACATCCGATTGAGCGGGCGTACTTCCTGGATGCCCAGTGCTAATGCTTCTTTGCGCTTTGTTTTTTGCGCCAGGTCGATCACCTGATCTTGCGCTTGTTCATTTTTTATCTGTAACTCGGCGATCTCTTGCAGCAAAGTATGTTCTTCGCCGCTACGAATGTGTTGCCGTATGGAATCGATGCTTTGATTGAAACGTTGCCGGTTCGCTTGCAGCGCTTTCAAGTGGTATGTTTTTTGATCGGGATATAGCAGAATGCCCCGATAGTTGGCGACTTGCTCGTTTAATTCAATGCGCAGCTTGCCGGTTTCTTCCACTAACCGTTGGTCAACATCCATGAAACCATCGTAGGCCAATTGAATTCCGGCGAGTGAATGAACGGATATGAATGTGGCGATTGCCATCATAACCAGCACAAAAGCATAACCGCCGATAATTTTTGAGCCGATGGTCATGGTTCTCTCTCCTCGGGCGTATTGCGATTGAGTTTGGTACTTACGACGTGCACACCATCTACTCGGCTCCAGTAGCGGCTGGACTTGCTTGCACTACACGATGCCGGAACACACTGAAGCGGCCACTTGCTCGCGTACGACAATTTTTTTGTCAGCCAAAATTTGTTGCGCATTCAGGACGACGACGTGATCGGAGGTAACACCCCGCAGGTAATCCATTTGAATGTTGGTTCGTGTGGGGAGCGATGCTTGAATGCGGGCGAGGGGAATGTGGTCTGTGCCGGTTACCTCATCCACCAAAATACCAAAAACCATATCCCCGGACTGGAGCACGATCATTTTATTGAAGTCGGATAAACCTTTTTTTGGAAGATCGAAAAACGCTTTAATATCGATAACGGAGAGAATCTCACCCCGTAGGTTGACGATGCCGAGCACAAAAGTAGGCGTGCAGGGTAAGGGCGTAAGGTTATCCAGGCGGCACACCTCGCGCACGTAGTGCGACTCGATAGCGTAGCGTTTGTAGTCCAGGGTGAATTCGATAACAACCAAATCTTCGCTGGTCGCTTTTACGGGTACGGGCGCATAGGCCAGGGCTTGCGACCGGATTTTTAGTGTGTCTCCAATTTCGCCTGGAGTCGGTTCGCGCTCAAGGGCGATACGCGTGGCTTCCATGCGGCGCTCGATGTTGCGCCAGTCGATGGGCGGTTTCGTTTTGTTCTGTTCTTTTAGATCACGTATAGGCATGCAGTAACTCGAAGTCGGCCACCATTTAAACGCTGTTTTTTAAATGGTCGACAGCCCCGCTGTGGCGACGCGGCACCATTTTTAGCCCCCAAATCCCTGCTCACCGTCGTTTCTTTATGCAGGGGGGCTATTCAGAAATAAGCCCTCTTTTAGCACTCGACTATCAAAACATTAATTCAATTCACATAAAACCTGTCCATTCGGACAGGTGCGTCATTCCTCCAAATCTGTCGTCATTAGCGCGCTTTGCCATCGCCATCCGCTAATTTCTCAGGAGGAACTTCGAAATGCCATATACAGACGTATGTTTTTACGAGGGTATATATAACATCCGCTCACTGGAAGGAAAGAAAGACGGATTAAAGGCGGCACGCCTTCGACACGAGGTGTTCTGTCAAAATTTACAATGGGTCGCGTCAAGTCCGGATGGTTTGGAAACGGACGAGCACGACCCGTTTTCAATGTCGATCGGAATTTTTTCTGCGGCGGAGGAATTGTTGGGCGTATTTCGATTCTTGCCCCCCAGCCGAAAATTTATGCTGGAGCACGAGTTTGCTCAATTGTTAACGCCGGGCTATCGTGTACGGAAGGAACGCGATACCGCCGAGGTTACTCGATTTACAGTAGCACCTAGCCTAAGAGGTATGGGCATCTCGCCGGGACACATTTCCCGATTGTTATACAAGGGAATGTACCAATGGTCGCTCGTAAACGATGTACGTTACATCTACGTGGTGGTTGAGCGACGATTCTGGCGGGCGCTGGTTATTGCAGGTTATCCCTATGAACCGATAGGACCGGTTACAACTCTTCCGCCAGCGGACGCGGAGTCGGTGGCAGCAATTCTGGATTGGGAAAATTTTCGCGCGGAGTGCCGACGGAAGCGAGCCACGTTTCTAGACTGGATACAGACCCGGCAACCAAACGTTGCTCCAATGCCAGGGCAATGGCCTGACCGCGCGTTGAACTTTGCAGCTTCTGCAAAATATTGTGCACATGAAATTTTACCGTTCGTTCACTAATTCCCAGGATGCGTGAAGTTTCCCAGTTGGTCTTGCCTTCGATCATCCATTGCAATACTTCGCGTTCGCGCGCCGACAGGAGGGCGCGCGAATCCGACGGGGAAAACGCCGTGCGCATTAACGCAATATGCAAATGAGGCGCAAGATAGTCCAGCACGGCCTGGTGCCGGGGGTGCTCGCCCAGGTCGGCTCCCGCAAAAGAAAATAAGCTGCCTAAAGCCCTCACGTTGCTGTGCTGCCCTAAGGTGATGCCCTCGGACAAATGGTAGCTGCTCGCATGTTCGATAAAGCCTTGTTCAGTACTGGAGGTTGCTGTGCGGAATGTTTCGGACCAGAGTTGGGTTTTAAATTGTCTGAAGTGTGTCAGTAGTACCGGATCCACTGCCGCATAACCTTTTTCAAGGTAAGCCCCTAACCATTCGCTGGAAAAGTTTACATTGACTAATTTGGCGACTCCTTTGAGCTGGCCTTGAGCGCCCGTTTCGCCCAGCAAGGCGATCATATTCTCGCAGGGAATCAAAGATTGCACGCTAAACAAAAGGTAGTGCATTTCCGCGTCGGTGCTGACATGCATCGCGGCGTGTGCGATATGGAGCATATCCAGCAATTCGGGTGGGGTGAGGTTTATTTGCTGTACGTTCATCGTGCTTCCCTTATCGGTATGAATTTCGCCGTTGCTACACCGTTAATACTTATCGAGGGTCTACAGCGTACTGCGACGAAATTCGACATCGTCGTCAGGATCACCGGGTATCCTGCGCGCCGCTACTGGCAGCGCCGCAACTGCTACGGCTGGGAGATGTGGCCGTTCACCGCCGGGCGCAAGGCGTAGCGATGCAAATCTAAACGGATGACAGCAAAATATTCTATAGGCACTGCGCGGAGTCTTCGTCAAAAACATACCAGGTCGAGGTTTGTTTATCCCTACTTCAGAATAGTAGACGAAGTTCGCAATTAAGCATCGGCCTAAATTAATTTTACCGATAAAACCGGTTTATGAAAGTGGTTACTGAGCCGTGTGGAAGCTAGCCACGTCCGGTGTGCATAGTCGGGCGGTAGCCGTGTGGGAACGATAAACAATAAATTTTATTTGCGTAAAAGCCGCCAGCTTTAATCCGAGGTATGAATATTAGGCGTTTGAGCGATGCTAGGCAGAACGAGTAAACGCCTATTTCAAGACTTGTTATTGAGGCGCTCTTTAAGGTCGGCAAAAGGATTAAAAGTGGCGTGGGCTTCGGCTTGGCCGCGCTCGGTGCGACCGGCTGAGTCGCGCACTTTAGCGTGTTCATTTTCATGGCAATAGGTGCATAGTAATTCCCAATTGTGGCCATCCGAGGGGTTGTCATCGTGGTTATTATTCTTGTGGTGTACTTCGAGTAATTGCAAGTTTTTATGGTCGAAACTGCGTGCGCAACGACCGCATACCCAAGGGTAGAGCTTGAGCGCTTGCTCGCGATAACCCATTGCGCGCTTATCCGCGTGGAGCCGCGCTTCTAATATCACTTTATCTAATTTGGTCGGATCTTTAGCCATACGGATTCTCCAGTCAATGCTATCTTATTAAGCCAGTCGCAAGTAAAGCCTCATACTTTTGCATACGCGCAAGTAGGTGTGCCAAAGAATCCCGCCACAATGTTGGGTAGTTTTTGCAGCCGA
>JAYVZN010000073.1:0-74817 GCA_043783305.1 Betaproteobacteria bacterium | reverse complement strand
TCAAGCGTGTAACGCGCGCTCTTGCTTTGTGACATTTCGTTCTCCTTGACTGAATTTTAAACCCTCAGCAAGGGATACGGTTTTCGGGGGCAAGGTCAGACAGCATAGCGCCACGTGCTGTAGTAGGCGACACGCTCCCTACTTCACCAGGCGTAGCTATGCGGGTGTTTTTCACCATGCCGTCTACTTCACCTGGTGTAGTGCTTCTTAGAATTACCATCTAGCTAGTTGTTAGAGCGTTCTGAGTTGGTGCAAGGGGCAACCTATTTCAAGACATGTACGCGCACGCACGCGAGGGAGTTATCAAAACAACCCTATGCAATGGCCGCATATGGGATGTGCGTGCGATGGCTAAAGACCTATATTAACGAATAATTACGGCAAATAAATGTGCCTGGGGCGGGGCTAAAACACTGGAATTTCGCCCTCGTGGTATGCTTTTGGGGAATGCATTTAAGAGTGATTAAACCGGGGTTTACATTGAATCAAATGGGGGGTAGTCAGTTAGGTAAACCCCCCGTGCTTTCAATGGGTTTCAGATTAAAACAATGCGCTTTCTCTAGAGTAGAGACAAATAGATTATTTGAGTCGGTGTGCAATCCGCCGAGCCAAAAAGAAAGGAGTTATCGCGACCAATAGCAGCTTGCTAGCTTCCCGAAATTGTTTAAGCGCTATCGTTCGATTGATATATCGCTTTGGTCGTGTTTAACACGCAACCTCCCAGCAATTATTTCTTCATCATCGGCAATCGCCGTGACTACAACAGATGTTTCTTTTTCAATTGCAAATGGGGATATTTGAAGTTGTATTCCAAGTGAAATAACTTTCATCGGGTCGTGGTTGTCAGCAGAATTTTTTGAGCGCACGTCTGACTGCATTTTTTGCAATTCACCTTGCGGGATAGTAGTTTCCAGTAACACAGATCCATTTGAACTAACTCGCATTTTCAGTGATTTAAATGGCTTTTCAAGTTCAGTATTGCAAAAAGCGGCAATGCAGAGTTTAGGCAGAACGGTAGGTACAGTGGTTACATGAAGTTCACCGAGGTATATACCCATCATGCTCATTTTGTGGCCGATCTCTTGCCTTATATCATCGCAAAAGATGCAGTAATAAAATCTATCCATAATTAACTTGTTACAACAAAAAGTTCTACATGCTTGGATATTTCAACAAGCTTTTGTAAATCATCCAAAGTTATATCAAGTGCTTTTGACATCCTGATTGCTGTATCGAAATATATATTCACCTTGCCAGCTTCGATTTTGGCGACGTGTGATTGGCTTGTGCCAAGAACAATAGCGAGACCTTGTTGGGACAGCCCTTTCCTTAATCTACGCTTTGCCAAAGAATTTTCGGGAGACACTTCATCGATTTCATCAGCGAGTAATTTTCTTGCCTCGATCATTCGCGCATTAAAAGCAGTATCATTTTGCTCTTTTTCGCGCAATACATTCGATAATGAACGCTTCCCACCGTGAGCGGATAAGCGTTCATTATTAGCGGGCACTTTCAGCAAATAACAATCTGGCGAACCCACGGCATTTTCTTTATTAGTGTATTTTTGGAAGCCCGAGCTGATCGTACTCGCAAAGTACTCTCTTGGTGATTCTGTGGTTTTGTTCGTAGTCATAATATTCACATCCTTCATTGATAGCATTTTCTGGTAAAGGATTTGGTTTCTTCACAACAACAGCTAGCAGATAGATCTCATCTACCTGACCATTGTATGCGTACAATATCCGGTATTTCTTTAGTCTTCTTGATAACGGCCTGATCCTGTAAAGATTAAATCCAGCACTTTGCAGAGTTGCTATCGCGCTTACATTGAAATGTGGGTTTGAGTTTTCAGCTTTCCATTTCGTAAGTGACCATTTAGAATCTTCTGAAGTCTCTAATTGCTCCAAAAAAGCCATAATTAAATCAGTGTCTTGGGCCTCATACAAAGGACACGACTGGATAAAATCCAGATCACTCTGTATATCGTCTCCCACATATATAGTAATCAATATATCACACGAAGTATAATTAAATTAATCGGCTCGAGCATTATTTAAAATCTATGGCATGATTAAATCACACATCGCGGTCATTAGTTGACAGGGTTATTAGGCTCCGATGACCATTTTCAACTTTTTTGGGCCTCTTGCAGCTGAACGGACATTCGATGAACCGCTTATGCCAGGCTGTTCCTAGGCGATTATTGCCGGCCACTCGCTCTTGGTATCTATTCTCCCACCAGCAGCCCCCCGACAAGCATTGGTAATCGTTGAACGCCTAGATTTGCACATTGCTGATTGACGCTAATGCGAAAGTTTAAACGCCTAGCATTGATCTGGCGGGGGTATATTTTGGGGTATGTCCAAAGATCGAAAAACATAGATCGGCCACTGGCGCGGCTTCCAAGGCATTACGCGGTTCCCCCTCCCGCACCAAGTGATTGTTTCAGGCAGTCCCACCCAGTATCAAAATCACGCTTAAACAACTATAAAACAAACATATTTCCTGGCTTGTTGTTTCGTCACGTTTCATCACGTCTCTTGGCTACCCATTTTTTTAGGGAACAAATCCCGTTTCCTACCCTTGGGGAACAATCACTGTTCCCCAGCAAGCGGTCAATGAGCAAGAACACGATCAATAGCGCGCTGAGGTGCTTGGGCTACACCCGATTTTGGGCAGACTATTTGGGTAATCTTGCCGCTGGCGGCAAGGTCATTGCCTTTAAGAAATCGGCGGCATGAATAACAATTTCCGCTCATACAACTCGGGACAAACTTGTTTCACGGCGACACAGGCCGTGCCAAAGAGCAAAAAGCCGCGCTGGCTTTAATCCTCTTGCCGCATCCCTGCCGCCCCGATATTTGATCTTTAATTTGGTTGCATTGTGTAATGCCTAGCATTACAATTAACGCGGCCTTATGATAAAAACATTCGCGCACAAAGGCCTGGAAGGCCTCTTCCGGCGAAGCCTGAAGAGGGGTATCAACCCGCACAACAGGCAGATCGCCGCGGATGCTGGATCGTCTGGAGGGAGCGGCTGCGGCCACGGATATGCTCCTGCCCGGCTATGGCTTCCACGAATTGACCGGAGACCGCAAAGGCACGTACAGCATGAAAGTATCGGCCAATTGGCGTATTACATTTCGGTTCGAGGGCGGCAACGCCTTCGATATAAACCTGGAGGACTACCACTAATGGAAACTCAGCGTGACCCCAAACGCAAACCCACTCACCCCGGCGAAGTGCTGCGGGAAGACGTGCTCCCCGCACTGGAGATTACCCAAACTGAATTGGCGGAACGCCTGGGTGTGTCGCGCCTTACCGTGTCTGAGCTGCTGCACGAAAAGCGCGCCCTGACCCCCGACATGGCGGTTCGCCTCAGCCGGCTATTGAATACCACGCCGGAAAGCTGGCTCAACATGCAGCACACCGTGGATCTGTGGGAACTCACCCACGGCAATAACGCCAAGCGGTATTGCAACATCAAGCGGCTTGAAATGGCGGCGTGAACTGCCGCCGATGAAGCAGCAGGAAAGACTCGCAAGAAAACCGCACCCCTGACCTCTCCAATCATTTAGGCATAGAGCCGATTATAGGATGCGAGAGCCCGCACGGTCTGCGCATTGGGCTTGGTTGCATCTCCGGTACCGAATTCTAATTTAAGCGCCGCTTGATTATCCGTGATGTAGCGAATAGCACGATTGAGATTGTCGAGTTGATTCGGGATAAAGTTATGATCCGCATTCAGTAACGCGGCTGATTGAGCAAAGTGGGCGCCGAAGTCTTGTATCGCGTTAACCGCGCCTTGGTGTTTACTGCTGAGTGTGGCGGCCAGTTGTTTGCTATCCAGCGCGACAAAATGTGTGTTAGGGTCAACAGTGATACCCAAATCGCGTAGGCTGCGGATAGCGTCTTTTGCGCCGATAAAGGTGTTTTTCACGCTCTGCTCCAGCGTGTAGAGTGATACTTCAGCGGCTTGTACGTTATCGAGCAAACCACCCTCCGCGACATCGGCATTAAATGCTTCGCGCCAATGGTTATAGCGTCCGACAAAATTTTGCAACTGCACTTCAACGCCGGCGGCGGGTGTGTCGACGGTGATCGCACCCAAATCTTCACCAGCAGCTTGTAACTGAACAACACCGGTTTTAATTTGGCTCAGCTCTGAGAATTGCGCTTTATACAGTACATCGCGACTGTTGATAAAGGTCGACAATTTATAGCCCGCCTCGGGGTTGAAGAGGGATAGATTGCGACCCGTCGCTGAAAGATCGTTAGTTAGTTGATTCGGCTTAAGCCCTGCGGCGAGTGTCGCATCGGGTTTATTTTTTTCAATCCGCTGTGATAACAGCGATGAAAAAAGATCCCTAATTCCGGGCGCATTTGAACCGGCACTTAACCCGCTGTGGTCGGCGTTAAAAATTGAATCCAACACCTGCGATTGAAACAGCGTTTTGTTTATTGGTAGACCGGCACTTGTGATAGTCATGGCAATTTGCTCCTGTGTGTGGATAGTAAAGAGCAAGCACCGTGCCTGAATAGAACAAATCGCTCGTGCGCGTAATTTACGAAACTAGACAAGCAGTTAGTGTACGCCGCGTGCTATCGGCAGCGCACATTGGTGCGGCGGTCGCGGCAACCGGCAAGTGTTGCCGGGTTTGCGGTAAAGCTAGGGCGCGTTTCTCCCCCCCAGAGCGGTACACGCTCCTCTTACGCACGAGCGACGAACTGAAACGCGATGGCGCGTGTTATTTATGGGTAGATTGATAACCGAATTCACCCACCCAAGCACCGCTTTTGTAATCGAGATGCAGCCAATGCGGCACATACGGGGTGCGCTTGACGATGGGGAAATCGTCCAACGGCGATTTGCCTTTCACCGCATGCAGGTCGCAATTGCGACTCATCACCGGGCGAAAGCGCACCGCAAGATGTTCGTTGATTGGGGTGGCACTCAGACTATTGTCGCTGTCGTAGAAGCGGACTTGTAAACGCACCAAACAAGAGAAATAAAATTCCATTTCTGCAATCAAGGGCGTTGTGCGCTGTAACAGGGCCTGTTGTGCCGCGTCGCTCATGGTGATGCGAAATTTTTTGCCTTCGAGTGTTGTATTAATTTCGTGAGAAACGGCTGCGGTATTTTTCATAAATGCGAACATGGCAACGGACTCCTTTTATAAAAAACAAATACAGACGGGTTACTTTTCCGGGTCGAACTTCAATGCTACAGAATTAATACAATAGCGCAAACCGGTGGGCTTAGGGCCGTCGTTAAACACATGCCCGAGGTGTGAGCCGCAGTGCTTGCAGGTAACTTCAGTGCGGCTCATCCATTGGCTGTTATCGGTTTCGGTCGCCACGTTGCCGTCAGACACTGGTGCCCAAAAACTGGGCCAACCGGTACCGGATTCAAACTTTGTGTCCGAATGGAACAATGGCTCACCGCAGCAGGTGCAGCGATATTGACCTTTCTGGTGATTGTCCCAATATTGCCCGGTGAAAGCACGTTCGGTACCTTTGGCGCGGCACACTTGAAATTCCTCGGGACTGAGTTCGACCTTCCATTGCTCGGGGGTTTTAAAGACTTTATCGCTCATAGAGAGACTCCTGTGACGGCTAGTGAGGGTTGCTTACGCTATAAATAATAGTCGCGTAAAGGACTATTGGCTTACGAAATTTTTTCTACTGTAAGTCGACGTAAGACCATTGGTCTGCAACCGTGTATCGGTCAAGCCTCCACCGACCGTGCTGAAGAGATTACAGCATAGCGTCCACTGATTGGCACTGCGTTGCTTGGTGCGATCACGGTAGGCCGTCGCTGTAAGAAATGCTTTATTCATGAAAGAATTCGATGAATTTTAGTGTTTTACACGGCATACGGCTGGCGAGGCCAAAGAGGATTCCCCATCGACTTTGCAGGGCATGTGTAGCACAAATTTGTTGAAATTATTAGGTTTTAGGATATCCTAGTGGTATCTGTAGGATTCAAGATTTAAAACGCGGTACCTTTTAGTTGGCCTCTTTTTCTTGATATTCGATGGATTCGGGCATGTCGCCCATATGTTTATTTAAGGAAAATGCAATGGAAACAGGTACTGTTAAGTGGTTCAACGACGCTAAAGGTTTTGGCTTTATTACACCGGACGGTGGCGGCGATGATCTTTTCGCGCACTTCTCCGAAATTCGCGCAGAAGGTTTTAAGTCCCTGCAAGAAAATCAGCGCGTCTCTTTCGAAGTAACCGCTGGCCCTAAAGGCAAGCAAGCTTCAAACATCCAAGCAGCGTAATAAGGTTGCGTTGGTCATAAAAAACCCCGGCTTGCCGGGGTTTTTTGTTGCCTGCCACCCCACTGAATCAGCGGCGTCGAAACTGCGGGCGCGCCGGTGTGAAGGCCGGTGCCTTTTCATCCTTGTGCCGAAAGCTAATGCGCGCCTTGGTCAAGTCGTAAGGAGACATTTCGAGCGAAACTTTGTCGCCCGCCAGAATACGAATGTGATTTTTCCGAATTTTTCCGGAAGCGTAGGCCGATACTTTGACACCATTTGTCAACGTAACGCGGTAGCGAGTATCCGGTAGAACTTCGTCAACTACGCCATCCATTTCAATGAGTTCTTCTTTTGCCATTTAAGTAACCTCCCGTGGTTATTCCACGGAGTTGTCCGCTGCGCACGGGCTTGCTTGCAGGGTTAATAATACGGTAAGTGGGGCCGCCGCACATCCGCGGCAACAGGATCATCCGCCCATAAATAAGAACCGGCGAACGCAGTGCGTTTGAGTGAAAACTTCCAATACCACAGCGCAGTATACAGGAATTGCCGTCCTGACGCTTACTCTGAAACCATCGGCTCTATTGTCCAGTGCGTTATTAATCCGCCGCCCAATACGGGGTCGCTATCCCCTCGCCGAGATCCGCTTCCACCAAGCGCTGCCGAACTTCCAATAACTGTTCAATCAGCGCCGGTTCGCGACGGGCGTAGGCATCCGCATCGGGGCTACGTTTCACGACCACACCGAGCACTTCGGTAATGGCGTTACCGATTGAGTTTTGGCTAATGGTAACAATTAATTTACCTTGATCATTGCGATAGATCAGTTGTTTGAAAGCCGGTTGCCAGCGAACGGAGTTAGCATATTTGGCATCCTTAATGCAGCGGTCGCGCACCATCTTCGCCGTCTTGAGAAAATCGTTATTGAATTGCAGCCGGGTTTCAACCAATTCGGGAAAATTAATGTCGCGCGGCAATGCCGCATTGCGCGTCGAAACTTGTGTGAAAAAGGTACGATAAAAATCGATGAAGCCTTTGAGAATGGTGTCGTACTCTTTCCAGAAACGCACTTCATTCAGTGCCTCCACACCGCCCTGCACTTCCCAACTCGGCAAGCCTTGCGGATAGCCGGTCAGTGCAATTTTACAACTACCGTCTTGGCAGGGGCGCAAAATTTTCAGATCGAGTTCATCGAAAAAAGCGCGATACACGTCGCGCATATAAGACTGAAACAACGAATGCTGGCCGCCGTCCGTGAGGTTGGGGTTGTTTAAATCCGCTAACGGCGAGGCGCGTAATTCGGACTTATTAAACACGATAAAGTGATTGTGCAGCATGCGGATACTCGGTACC
The DNA here is from genome assembly GCA_043783305.1 of Betaproteobacteria bacterium. GTDB lineage: Bacteria > Pseudomonadota > Gammaproteobacteria > Burkholderiales > Thiobacteraceae > RBG-16-58-11. Next base: position 67,199 of record JAYVZN010000073.1, on the reverse strand, counting down.
CCGGGTGAGGTCAACGGCCAGGTGGCATCCAAGCTTGCTTCACCGGCCAACACCAGGGTTTCATCCGGATCCGGGTAGTGCTCCAGCATGTAGGCGATGATGACCTGATTCATGCGGTTCCAAACATTCTTCACGTGCTCCGGCACTTGTGTACGCCGCACCGGGCGCCCCAGCGGGTCGAGAATGCTTTGCGAGGTGTTGAAAATAATCGAGCAATCGAATTCGTTGCTGTGACCCAGCGCCTTGCGATACAACAGCAGGCCTTCCGGATTTTGCAGCAGGCCATTGTTATGCACTAAATCGTTTAGGTTTTCGGCGCTATTAAAAAATTCGTTAGGCTTCATGCCCTCGGGCACTTCGAGCGGAATAGGACGAAATGCGTTGACGATCTCTCTCGGGCCGGACTGCATAGGGAATACACCTGTAATTTAAAATAAAGAATGAAATAGTAGCTGATCCTACACACCGGGCAAAGCGAAAGCGCCGCGCATTTCGTGCTAGGATACCTCGACTGTGCGCATGGAATACAACAATGAACGCCCCCCGCTTCGAGACCATTGAAACCAAACTCTTGTATTTAGAAGATACCGTCGAGAACCTGAATAAAATCGTGTACGTGCAGCAGCAAAAAATCGACCACCAACAAGCGCTCATCGATTCTTTGGTTGACCACGTACGGGAATTAGTAAACGCAGCACCGGAACGCACTGCCGGACAGGAACGCCCACCGCATTATTAATCTTGCTCCGTAAAAAATACCCGTGCCCACGCATTAAACGGCTTAAGGATAAATCGCCCATTTATTACGGCTGTCTTTGAGCGCAGCCTGCAGCTTGGCGTTCCGTTCCGGGTGCGGTAGTGCACTTATTTCTTTCACCACCGCGTAAAATTTTTCCAAATCACCGTGTTGTTGCTCGAGTAAGGCGCTAAATGCCGGCACTAATTGCGTGTAAGTTGCAATCGAAGCCAATTGAGCATTATTGAGTTGCGGCGTTAACCAACGCTCGGGATGTTGACTGCCTTGAGCTAGTTCGGCGCGTAATGCGGTAAATATCTGCGTTTTAACCTTGCGTTTTTCGGTCGTGTCGGCGCTGGAAGCGTATAGCGCATCGAGCCGCTTACGCGCACGGAGCATATTGCCGATATAGTTAGCAGTACGTTGCTGTCGCGACTCGAATGCGCGACGCTGTGCGCTTGTACCGTGCGTATTCAACCAACGATTCACACCCTCCCGCTCGACAGTGGTCGCAAACGATTCATTGAAGGCACTGTCGTCGCGCACGTACACCACTTGATGCGCCAGTTCGTGAAATATTAATTGCGCGATCTCGGGTTCAGGGTAGCCGATAAAGGTGTTCAGCAAGGGATCGTTAAACCAACCCAAAGTGGAATAAGCCGGTACACCGCCCGTAAAGGTGTCATTCCCGTTGCGGCGTAATTCCGCCGCAAAAGCTTCGGCATCCGCCTGCGCAAAAAAACCGCGATAACTGACGCAACCCACGCCGATAAAACACCATTGCTTGGGAGTCGTGGAAAACTCATCCGTGGCGAAGACATTCCACACCGCGTAAGGCCGATTTAAATCAGCATAACGGGTATAGCTTTGGTTATCCGGCAAACCCAATTCGCGGCTGGCGAATGCGCGTAGTTGAACCGCTTGGGTTAGTGCATGCTTGAGATTTTGAGTGGTCTCGGGATTATCGATGACCTCATTCACCGATTGCGCGCGATTGAGTAAATCCCATTGACCGCCGACCGCTTGGGCGTAATAGCGAAGATTAGCGCAGCCGCCGAACAGTACCGTCACCGCGATAAGCACTAAGCGCAGAGTTACCCACATTACATATTTCCTAAGAAAATTTGGTGTGCGCCGAGGGCTCAACGATTGTGCCCTTATTCAAGCGCATTACGCAGCACGCTGGCGGGCGCGGTACGTCGATAACGCCTAACTCTCTCCCGCTTAAATCGTTTACCCGTACCTTGCCTTAGAAGAAAAAGACTGGTTCCTTTATATATCGGCACCGTTAAGCGTTGCATTTAACATTTTTTGGAACGGACTTGTTTGATCGCCTTGAAATTGCAACGCAACGGAATTGATGCAATAGCGTAACCCGCTCGGCTTTGGGCCGTCTGCGAACACGTGTCCTAGATGCGCATCACACCGGCCGCACCGTATTTCCATGCGGCGCATGTTGTGACGATTATCAACTTCAGCGGTAACGTTTTGCACGTCAATCGGAGCCCAAAAACTCGGCCAACCACTGCCGGAGTCAAATTTTGTCTCTGAACTAAATAAAACGTTGTCACAACAAATACAGCCATAACGGCCTTTTTCTATATGCTTCCAATAAGCACCGCTGAAGGCGCGTTCAGTGCCCTTTTCACGGCAAACACGATATTGCTCCGGTGTCAGCTCGAGCCGCCATTGCGGCTTACTCTTGAAAATTTTATCGTAAATGACGTTCTCCGCCAGGATGCATTGTCCCCAATGGTAAAACGAAAAAGGGTGGATAGCGACACCCACCTTTTTGTGGAATATCCTGTCTGCCATAAAAAATGACCGCTGGGGATCGCTTACTGGCGGAGAGGACTGGATTCGAACCTCATTGCCAGATGCGGCTTTCATGGCGAATTAAAAATTTCGTACCCCAAAAGGAATCCCGAAAGCCTTGGGCTTGTCGTGAGACCTTCCGAAATTGTCGAAGCTTAAGCCTTGCATGGTTCGCCGGTTCGGACAAATCTGGGCACTGGGTTGGGGTGGTTTCGGTATTCTGACTGGCAAAAATCGAGCCATTCCTGCCGGTCGATCCACTCCGGACGTTCAATACTTCGCTTGAGGGGCGCGGCGTTTAGCGGCATCCCTCTTAAAGGGATTTTTGGCTGCGTTTTGGTTCAAAGTGCCTCCGTAAACGCTGAGCCAACTTACTCGATTGCAGGTCATACTGCTGCTGATTCGTGGTGATTGCAATGCTGCCAATACGGGTAACGCTACGAACTTCCAAATGTTGCGCTAGCAGGTCTACGACTTGCCCGCCGTAGCCTCGCCCTCGAAACACGGAATCGACCCACCAGCCAGGACAAACATCGTTTAGACCAGATGCCTCAACGATGGCTACCAACTGTCCCGATGTTTTCTCGAAGAAAGCGAAAAGGCCGGACACGTAACAAGCCCAGACCTTGGGTGGCCCCAGATCATACTGGTGCTCGGGCAGAGTAAGTCGCTCCTGAACTAGCTGTAACTGCGCTGGGGAGAGCGCAGCTTTCTCAATCATGACTAGGCTCATGCTGTAAGTAGCTAACCGGCGTTTCCTTCAAATCCAATAATTTTTCGCGAACCGCGTCGGGTGTAATCCCATTTTTTTGGAGGTCAATAATCAGGGTTGTCCACGCGATAAACTGCTTTTCAAACAAGTCAGCAGCACAGTCGGATGACGGCATGTCAGACGAGCCAATCAAATCCATGTCGCTTGGCTCAATGGGTACTGCTGGGGCATGCTTAGGCAAACTCCATAAACCGTCCATTTGCATGTTGCAAATGCGATCAAAATCCTCTGATGGCCACTCACTGCAATTGCATGCACTTGGCAAAATAAGCTCAAAATCGGTTTCCACTCTCACTGCCTTCATCTGGTCAGGTTGCTCCAGTTTTTGCCTGCCTTGATAAAAGAGGTAAATGTAGCTGTACTCGCCCTTGCTTTTGTAGACATTTGAGAATATCGCGTCGAAACCTTTTAGCCGTTTACTAACCAAGCTCCATAGTGATATTGATTTTGAATTGTTTTTGATTACGAGACCGGGTATGTCAATGCCTTTGCAAAATTTCAAGAAATAGCCGCGCGATGCAACATGCCCGGGCTCAATCACCAACCCGATTTCTTTGCCCAATCTCGCAACACTCTCATGTGATAGTCGTGTTCCATCTCGAAGCCAGCTCGCCAAGTTCGCAGTTGCAATGCTCGCTTTCATGGCAATTTGACGGCGGCTGCGGGGACTCAGTGCAATAAAAGCAGCGACTAGATCAATCTCCGCCTGGAGAAAATTTCTTTCGGCCATATAGATCAACTAGTCACTTGATAAAACATTTTGTTGGGCATAATAAAGAACGGCTTCTATATGTGGAAGCTGTAGAATACTATAAAATAGACTTACTGGTAAAGGGTGGCGACTCCCAAATGGCGCACAACATTCTAGAGAAGATATCGGTTGTTGGCGCACGGTGAAAACTGAAGAGCTAAACTGAGGCCAAGGCTAAGATCAAGTCCCGAGAGAAAAATAATGGCCAAACACAAGTGGAGAACATTCTTGGAGGCACGTGCCTGGGCGCATGGGCAGCGTCTTCGTTCAGAGAAGCAGTGGCGCGAACTCTATAAGCAGAATGAGCTGCCAGTTGATATCCCGTCAAGCCCAGCCTATGCCTACAGAGACCAATGGAAATCGTGGGGTGACTTTCTCGGCACGGGTTACATAGCCAGCCAAAATCGCCGCTATCGCTCTTTCGAAGAAGCCCGCAAGTGGGCACGTGCGCAAGGGCTCAAGTCAAACACAGAATGGCTCAGGCTCGCAGCCGAGAAACGATTGCCGGAGGACATTCCAACAAATGTGAAGCAGGTTTATCGAAGCGAGTGGCTGGGTGTAGCGGACTTTCTTGGAAATAACTATGTGGCTACCTACAACCGAAAATACCGCTCCTTCGCCATAGCGCGTGAATGGGCCCGTGCCCAGAGCGTTCAATCCGAAACCCAATGGCGCGAGTATGTCAAACAACCGGGCTGGCTACCAGACGACATCCCTGCGAACGTGTACAACGTCTATCGAAATGATTGGACAGAATGGGGCGATTTTCTGGGTTCTGGATATGTCGCAAACCAAAAGAGAAGCTACCGCCCTTTCACTGAAGCGCGAAAGTGGGCGCGCGATCAGGGGCTGAAGTCCCAATCTGATTGGAAGAGGAGCATCACGGTATCGGGCTGGTTGCCGAGCGACATTCCTGCCGATCCTTATAAAACCTATGGGACAGCATTTACATCATACGGAGATTTTCTCGGTACCGGTAATCTAGCCCCCTCTGAATACCAATGGCGGCTTTTTCATGAGGCGCGCGTTTGGGCGCACAAGCAACAGATTAATAGCGTGGTTGAATGGCGCGAATTGGCGCAGTCGGCCAAGGCTGCGAAGCAGTGGCCCAAAGACATCCCCACTAATGCCGCTCTGGTCTATGAGGCTGAATGGAAAGGATGGGAGGATTTCCTGGGAGTGCCTCGAATGGCCAAGCGCTCCAAGGTCGAAGAAAGATTGAGGCATGAACTGGCCAGTGTAATGCCAGCAATCGATCTCACTCACAGGAAAATTCCTATTTCAATCGAAGGCAAAAGGGACAGGAACGTTGATGTATGCGCACCCTCACTTCACTTAATAATCGAGTTTGATGGGAATCATTACCACAAGGGCAATGAATCACTTGACAAAGCAAAATCGCAGATGCTCGAAAATGATGGATGGACCGTGGTACGCATCCGCGAGCATCCTCTTGGTCTGATCGGTTCGGAGGACGTGCAGGTCCCGACGAAGCTAGGCACATTCAAACTGGCAGTTGCCGTGCTCAAACACCTGTCATCCCTCGGCTATGTGACGCAAGATGCCGTGGATCGATACGAGGCTGGCGAACAGATCGTGAATGGGATCGTCGCAACCAGTGCAATTCGTGAAACATGGCGGCCATTTGCCGAAGCACAGGCGTGGATTCGGGCGCAGGGTATCAAAACCCAAGCTCAATGGTTCGAGCGGTTGAAAAAGGAAGGGTGGCTGCCAAGCGACATTCCTCGATACCCGCTGGAAGTTTATAGAGACCAGTGCGCTACTTGGGGCGCCTTTCTCGAAACCGGCCGCAAGGCGACCTTCCAGCGAGAGTATCGAACATTTGAAGAGGCGCGCGAATGGGCGCGTGCGAAGCATCTCAAATCACGAACCGAGTGGAATGCGAGAAAAAAACAAGAAGGGTGGTTGCCAATGGGCATCCCGTCGAACGTGCACGATGTCTACAAAAACGAATGGACATCCTGGGGTGATTTCTTAGGTACTGGGAACGTGGCTCCCGGTAGCCACCAGTGGCGCACTTTCGAGAGTGCGCGACAATGGGCGCATGAGCAACGGTTATCCACCAGAGCCGGTTGGCAAGTGCTGCCCAAGAACAACACGTTACCGCAGGACATCCCCGCTTCACCACAGACTGTCTATGCGAGCGAATGGGCGGGGTGGCCCGATTTCCTGGGGAAACCCAGCCAAAAAATTGCAAGGGCACGACGGAGCGTCTAGATTACTTAGCTAAACAGTGGGAGGAAGGGTTTCGTTATCTCAAGGAATTCGCAGATTAAAATGGAGATTTCATTCTCATGACCCGTCTCGGTGACCAGGAGGATAATTTCGTTGAACGAAAACCAGCTAATCCGAATAGAGACGATATTCGGAAAACTGTTGTCGCCTTTGCCAACACGGTAACCGAGGGCCGGGAGTATCCGTAATTTTGTGTGTAAGGTGGTTTGTTTACGATCTCAATTCAATGCTGCCGTGAAACGTTCGCCAAAGATAATGGCGAATTGATTTGAAGCTTCCTTCTAAGTGCGTGGTGGCATCTTCCAATCTTTAACGATATTGCGCAAGGCCAGGAACAACAGCTTGGTGGCGGCCTCATCGCTCGGAAAGTGCCCACACGGTTCTTTACGATCTTGCGTAATCGCATATGCAAACTCTCAATGGTATTGGTGGTGTAGATAATCTTGCGCACTTCCGGTGGGTAGGCGAAGAACGGAATCACCTGCGTCCATTGCCGGCGCCAGGCAAGGGCAATGGGCGGGCATTTGCGGCCCCAAGCACCCTGCTCGAATTTGGTTAGGGCAGTTTCTGCTGCCTCCGTAACATACCCCGAAAAAACGGGGCGTCAAGAAACGGCGTGGGATGCAGAAAAACGAGAAACCCGCATGAACACTGGGTTTCAGGCGTGTTTTGAGACTTTGTGAGACGCTGTGAAATGAGCTTTTGGCGGAGAGGGCGGGATTCGAACCCGCGTTAGGATATTATCCTAAACACGCTTTCCAGGCGTGCGACTTAAACCGCTCATCCACCTCTCCGAAAAGCCGGGAAGGATAAACGATTACGCATTTTTGGGCAACCTAAACCACGCTAGCTACTTGATCGCGTGATAAAATTTGGCTAGAAAAAAACCTATGAGCATCCTCGATCCCACGTTTTTCAATCATCTTAGCGCCAACAGCGGCCAATATCGCGATCCGTTGACGCAACTGCCTTGGCAAGAACTCTCACTGGAGGATTTCTGGCTTCCGCATTCGGCGCTTTCCTTAGCCGGACTACCCGAATTCAAGTATCAAACAGAAGCAGTTCAACGCCGTCTATCGCAATACGAGTTCATTAATTTTATTCAGGCCGGTTTGTGGCTGGAAGGGATTTTTATCGAACGTCTGGGTCGCACCCTGCGCAAGACTGAATCACACGCTGAATGTACTTATAATTTGCACGAAATTCGCGAAGAATCCGGCCACAGTTTAATGTTTTTAAAACTGATTGAGCAAAGCGGCTTGTATATCCCCAAAAATGGCTTTCATCGTCCTTGGTTAGCTACTTTTTGGAGTCGTCATGCCCCTGAGCGTTCAACCCTTTTTTGGTTAGCCGTGGTCTTCGGCGAAGAAATTCCGGATTATCTAAATCGCTATGTGCAAAACCACATCGCCGACATTAATCCTTTAATTGCCAAAATGTGTCGTTTGCACACTATCGACGAAGCCAGGCATATTGCACGCTCGCGTCGTACTTTAGAACACCATTTGGCCGATCAATCCACTTTCAAGCAGCTTGTACTCACCCCAGTGATACGTCATTTATTTGCACAATTTGTGCGGGCCTTCTATCTCCCTAGCCCGGTAATTTATGAATTGGCCGGGCTCAAACCCGGGCACACTTGGCAGGAAAGCGCGCAGCGCAACCCCGTGCGCCAAGACTTCATCGCCCAATGTATGCGCCCAACATTGCATCGACTTTCACTATCCGGATTAAACATGAGTGGACCCTGGTCAAAGTACCACCGTTGAAAAATGTGCGTATTTTCTGCACCCTATTAGCTCACGGCGTGAGTTGGAGGCCCATCAGGAAATGAGCTAAAATTGAGAGCAGCGTATCGTACCCGGCATATCAATAAGGTTTGCAGCGCATAAAACTCACTGACTGTTCATTGCCTTGTATTCGCACCCCGTTCCCTTCTAAAGCGGTTTAATCTTTAGCGTACAGCACGACCATTCGATAACTTTTGCGGAGTTTCCCTAGGGTAGAATGGGCGACAATTCTTTTAGGGTTCCTTGCTAATGCCCGTCATTGTTCTTGCCACCATCAACGCGCGTTATTACCACACCGCGCTTGGCTTGCGCTATCTCGCCGCCAACATGGGTGCGCTGGAGAAAGATACGCAAATTATGGAGTTTATTCTCCAGCACAAACCCGAAGACATCGTTGAGGCCTTACTGGCATCGCAACCCAAAATTGTCGGCTTTGGCGTTTATATTTGGAATGTAGAGGAAACCACCAAGGTCGTAGCACAGTTGAAACAAGTGGCACCGGATATCGTCGTGGTGTTGGGCGGTCCGGAAGTCAGCTACGAGTGTAATGAACAGCCCATCGTTCAACGCGCCGATTATGTTATTACCGGTTGGGGTGATGTAAGCTTCCCTAAGCTTTGCCGTGAACTTTTAGCGCATCGCCCGCAGGCGCAAAAAATTATTGTCGGCGAACAACCGCCGCTCTCTACGCTTAAACTGCCCTACGCTCTCTACACTGATGTCGATATTGCACAGCGCCTGATCTATGTAGAAGCCTCGCGCGGCTGCCCGTTTAAATGCGAATTTTGCTTATCGTCGCTCGATAAAACCGCGTGGGCCTTCGATCTGGATTTATTTCTCAATGAGATGGCAATGTTATACACACGGGGTGCGCGTCAATTTAAATTTGTCGATCGAACTTTCAATCTGAACATCAAGGCCAGCAGCCGTATTTTAGAGTTTTTTCTGGCGCGTATGGACGAGAAATTGTTTGTGCATTTTGAGGTTATTCCGGATCATCTGCCGGAACCTTTAAAGATTTTAATTGCGCGCTTTCCTCCCGGGGTATTGCAATTTGAAATCGGTATTCAAACGCTGAATCCGGAAGTTCAAGCATTGGTTTCACGCAAGCAGGATACGCCCAAAGCCGCAGCGAACCTGCACTGGCTACGCACCCAGAGCCATGCGCACATTCACGCTGATTTAATTATCGGTTTGCCCGGTGAAGATATGCAAAGCTTTGCGCAAGGATTCGATCAATTGGTTGAAATTGGACCGCACGAAATACAAGTGGGTATTCTAAAGCGTTTACGCGGCACACCTATTGTGCGCCATACCGAGTATTTTCAAATGCGTTACAACCCACATTCCCCCTACAACATTCTATCCACGAGTTGTATCGATTTTTTAAGCATGCAGCGCTTGTCGCGCTTTGCGCGTTATTGGGATTTAATTGCTAACTCCGGGCGCTTTCCCTCTACACTCCCCATTGTGCTTGGCACAGCACCGTTTGAGCGTTTTATCACACTCTCCGATTGGCTATATGCCAAGACACAGCAAACCCATCAAATTGCTCTCGAACGTTTATTTGATCTCCTCCACACAGCGCTCTCGTCTACGCTCAATATTTCGGTGGAAGAAGCGACCGCGGCCCTAGCCCACGATTACATGCTCAGCGGCGCACGTGGTGCACCAAAGTTTCTGGAAGCCATCAAACAATCAACACGACCCGCGCCGAGCAAAAAGAAGTTGTCTCACGCGACACGACAAGCGCGCCACGGCATCGCTTAAAATGGGAATGCCGATGACGGTTATTAATGCGGCAACTGCGGGGCGGTTGTGTCGACCATGTTGACGTAGTAACCGGAAAGCCCCTGCAGCAAACGCATCTGCCGTCCATCCACCAACATTCGTTCAAATTCATCCGCCGTCAACGGCTTACTAAACGAGTAGCCCTGAATTTCATTGCACCCTTGCGCGCGTAGAAAAGCCAACTGCTCTTCGGTTTCAACACCTTCGGCCAATACATTTAAATGGAGACTGCTGGCCATCGCAATAATGGCCGAGGTGATTGCCTTGTTATCCGGATCGTTTTCAATATCGCGCAAAAAAGATTGATCGATTTTTAAAGTATCAATGGGTAACCGTTTGAGATAAGACAGCGATGAATAACCAGTACCAAAATCATCGATTGAAATATGGATGCCGCGGTTCCGTAACGTGGTCAGCGTGATGATATTGGTTTGGTTGTGCTCCAACAACAAATCCTCGGTAATTTCTAATTCCAAATATTGGGGAGCTAAACCGGTACGCTCAATAATCGTTAAAATTGAATCCGCTAAATCTTTCTGGATAAACTGTCGTACCGATAAGTTTACGGCCATGCGAATCGGGGGCAATCCTTTGTCCTGCCAAGCGCGGTTTTGTTGGCTGGCTTTCTGTAACACCCATTCGCCCACCGGGATAATCATGCCGGTTTCTTCCAAAATCGGGATAAATTGCACGGGCGGAACCAAGCCCATTTCAGGATGACGCCAACGTAATAAGGCTTCAGCACCAATGACTTTGCCTGAATATAAATCGACGCGGGGTTGGTAATACAAGGAAAATTCATTCCGGTCTAACGCACGCCTTAATTGACTTTCCAACATCAGTCGTTCGCGCGCCTTTACATTCATATCCGCAACATAGAATTGATAATTATTGCGCCCATATTCCTTAGCGCGATACATAGCGGCATCAGCGTTACGCAATAAATTATCGGCATTTTCGTCGTCGTTGGGATACAAGGTCAAGCCGATGCTGACGCTAATAAACACTTCGTGATTGAATAAATTAAACGGCTGCGACAAGGTATCGAGTATCTTTTGCGCAACAACGGCGGCATCCTGCACCTCCACGATATCGTCCACAATAATCGTAAACTCGTCGCCCCCTAAGCGCGCCACCGTATCACAGTCCCGGATGCAACTACGCAGTCGCTCGGCCGCCATTTTAAGAAGCTGATCACCGACATTATGTCCCAGCGTATCGTTAATCGCTTTAAATCGATCCAGATCCAAAAACAGCACGGCTAATATTTGGTGATAACGATCTGCCTGCGCCATCGCATGCGTCAATCGATCACGAAACAGCGCCCTATTCGGCAAACCGGTCAATGCGTCATGATGCGCCATATGACGAATACTCTGCTCTACACGTTTGCGCTCTTCCAAGTCCTGCCTTAACCGATCATTTGCTGATTTAAGCTCGCTTGTGCGTTGCCCTACCTGAACCTCCAGTAATTCATTGGCCTGCTTGAGATCTTCTTTAGCCTTTTTAATCGCTCGTACCAGGGGTAACCAATGCCAAAAACCAAGCGCTAAGAAAACAGTTCCCAATGTCCCGGCACTATAACGAAGGAGTTCAAGTGCATAGGTACTGGCTACTAGGGTTTGCCCATCCGGCGAGGACGCATAAATGTTGAGCACGTCGCCAGTACCGATAGCCATTAAACCAATAATGATCATGAACCAACCGCGGTGGCGAGCAATTGCGGGTTGTCTATGGCTCATCCACAGCAATGCGGCAATAAAAACTAATATCACCAACAGCTTAATCCACTTTAAAGCGATTACTTCATCAACCATTTATAGCCCACGCTTAAGAAAATATTACGGTTGGCACACTAAAGCGGTAAAAGCTGGATTCCCCACCCAGGGCAAATTCGTCTCTATTGTTATGCCTCTTAGCAAAAAACTCAATCGCTGTTTTCGTGTCGGGTTTATTTGTAATCCATCGCGCGCAACAAAAATTAACACGAGGTTACATAGGCCTATTTCTTGCGAATATCACTATAGCTGTCGACATAAGGCGATGCGCTCTTGGTGCGCGCTCAGTAGGTCGATGGGATCAGAAGGATTTCAGATAAAATACCGCTTCGCCCCGGTAGCTCAGTGGATAGAGCAACCCCCTCCTAAGGGGTAGGCCACACGTTCGATTCGTGTTCGGGGCGCCCACGCTGATGACGTGCAAAAAAATAAACCGAATTAGCGCGGTGCTAATTCGGTTTATTTTTTATAAATGCGCAAGTTGATTAGCTAATACGTTTCGGGCGTTTGTTATTACTTTCGAGCCAGCGCTTGACGCGCTCCGCGTCATTGATTCTGGTGTATTTACCAGCGGAATCCAGTAATACGATAATCAAAGCTTGATTTGCAATTGTTGCCTGCATCACTAGGCAGTGGCCAGCTTCTGCAATGAACCCGGTTTTGGAAATACCGATTTGCCAATCCTTTTCATTCACTAACTTGTTCGTGTTGCGGAACGCAATATTACGCAGCACCAATTTCTTGCGCGCCAAACTACGTGCATGCTTGTAAATTGGTGTTTGTAAATCGTAGGAAACGGTTGTTGTCAGTTCATGAATAATGGGATAGGTATGGGCCGCACGCACCATGCGCGCGAGATCTTCTGCGGTCGACTGATTTTCACTACGCAGTCCGGATGAATCGACAAAACGGGAGTTGTTCATCCCTAGGCTTAGCGCCTTTTTGTTCATCGCGGCTATAAAGGCATGCGCTCCCCCTGGATAGGAACGCGCAAGCGCCGATGCGGCGCGATTTTCAGATGACATCAGCGCCAAATGCAGCAACTCCCGTCGCGTGAGCGTTAAGCCGACATTCAAGCGCGAGCGGGTGCCTTTCACGTGATCAATGTCATCATTGTCGATGGTGATTTTCTCGGTCAGCGACATGCCTGAATCCAAAGCCACCATCGCTGTCATCAATTTAGTAATCGAGGCTATTGAAGTGCGTGATTCGGCATTTTTGGCATAGATGATTTCGCCCGTTGACTCATCTACGATTAGCGCCATTGAAGAACTTAAATCCGGATCGCCTTTAATACTTTGCGCCAGCGTACTAGTGTCAATTTGCTTGTTTTCAAGCTGCTGAATTTTCTCGGTAATAGGGTCTACGGCCTTGGTGCAGTTATATTCCTGCAATGCAGTTTTAACGCCAAAGTCTAGCCGGTCCGATGCAAGAATTTTTTTGCACTCCGCTTCAACACTTGCGGAAAGTAACAGCAACACGATGAATAAAATATTCTTTTTCATATTATTTGTCATCGGTAACGATTCCTTAAACTTTAGCGGACCTATTGCTCATAGGGTTTTTTTAGTAAAGATCCGGGGGATCCAACATCCAGAACCCGTGCGGTTCCTACAAAGCTACATCTAAAAAACCTTTAAGCGCAAGAGTTTTTTTAATTTAGCCAATATGTTAAGGCCCATTCTTAAAATTTAATTGAGAATATAAACAAAAACTCATTGAGCGACACAATCGACAAAATAGCGTGAATTTCCTTCCGATTCCTCAATCACTAAACCGTGTATATCCGTTTCAAATCCTGGAAAACACTGATTAAACTTACGAGCAAACCGGAGATAACGCACGATAGTCTCATTAAAACGCTCACCCGGGATCAGTAAGGGAATACCCGGTGGGTAGGGTGTTAGCAAAACACTCGTAATACGGCCTTCCAATTGATCAATTTCAACACGCTCAATTTCTCGATGCGCCATTTTTGCGAAGGCATCAGCTGGCCTCATCGCTGGCATCATTTCAGATAAATACATCTCTGTCGTCAAGCGCGCAACATCATTTTCTTTGAATAAGGCATGAATCTGGTCACACAAGTCCTTGAAACCGGTCTTTTCGTAACGGGGGTGTTTGGCCACAAAATCGGGTAAAACCCGCCATAAAGGCTGATTTTCATCGAAATCTGCTTTAAATTGCTGTAAAGCAGTCAGCAGCGTATTCCATCGCCCTTTAGTGATGCCGATGGTAAACATAATAAAAAATGAGTAAAGCCCCGCTTTTTCCACGATTACGCCATGCTCTGCGAGATACTTGGTCACGATGGCGGCGGGTATACCCCAATCGGCAAAGTCTCCATCCACATCCAAACCCGGCGTAATAACAGTCGCTTTAATCGGATCCAGCATATTAAATCCCGACGCGAGGTGGCCGAAGCCATGCCAGCGTTCGTTATCGCGCAGCACCCAGTCATCACGCTCGCCGATACCTTCTTCCGCCAGATGCTCCGGGCCCCACACTTTAAACCACCAGGAATCGCCGAACTCTCCTTCAACTTTGCGCATGGCCCGGCGAAAATCCAAAGCTTCCAGGATCGACTCCTCCACCAGTGCAGTACCGCCGGGTGGTTCCATCATCGCCGCCGCCACGTCGCATGAGGCCACAATGGCGTATTGGGGTGAAGTTGAGGTATGCATCAAATAGGCCTCGTTAAAACTGTGATAATCCAGTTTACGGGTCTCGGAATCTTGTACCAGAATTTGCGAAGCTTGCGATAAACCCGCCAACAATTTATGTGTGGACTGCGTGGAAAATACCAATGCATCCTTAGAACGCGGGCGGTCTTTACCAATCGCGTGCATGCCCTTGTAAAAATCGTGGAAAGTGGCGTGCGGTAACCAGGCTTCGTCAAAGTGCAACGTATCAATATAACTCCCGAGTAATTCCTTAATGATATCGACGTTATAGACAATACCGTCGTAGGTACTCTGGGTAATAGTTAGAATGCGCGGCTTGGTCTTAATGTGTTTTGCAAAAGGATGGGCGGCGATTTTCTTCTGGATATTTTCGGGACGAAATTCTTCCATCGGGATCGGCCCGATAATACCGTAGTGATTACGCGTCGGTGTTAAGAAAACGGGGATTGCGCCGCACATGATAATGGCGTGTAAGATCGATTTATGGCAGTTACGATCAACCAACACAATATCGTTCGGCGCGACGGTTGCGTGCCAAACCATTTTATTTGACGCTGAGGTGCCATTCGTCACGAAGAACAAATGGTCGCAATTAAAAATACGGGCGGCATTGTGTTCTGAAGCGGCCACCGGACCGGTATGATCCAGCAGTTGCCCGAGTTCTTCCACGGCGTTGCAGACATCGGCTCGGAGCAAGTTCTCACCGAAAAATTGATGGAACATCTGTCCAATCGGACTCTTCAGAAATGCGACACCACCAGAGTGTCCCGGGCAATGCCAAGAATAAGAACCGTCTGCCGCATAATGTGTTAGCGCGCGAAAAAACGGCGGCACGATGGAATCCAGATAGGCCCGCGCCTCACGCCCGATATAGCGCGCTAGGAATTCCGGGGTATCTTCCAGCATGTGGATGAAGCCATTCAGCTCGCGCAAAATATCATTGGGAATGTGGCGTGCAGTGCGTGTTTCACCGTGTAGAAAAATCGGAATTTCCGCATTTCGAAAACGAATTTCTTCGACAAAAGCCCGCAAATTGGCCAAGGCCAACTGCGCACTCTCCGGCGAACCAGACAGCTCTTCATCGTCGATTGACAATATAAATGCTGAGGCGCGTGATTGCTGTTGCGCAAAGGAAGACAAATCGCCGTAACTAGTGACACCTAAAACTTCCATGCCTTCGTCTTCGATAGCTTTCGCCAGTGCGCGCACACCAAAGCCGCTGGCATTCTCGGTGCGGAAATCTTCATCGATAATAAATACGGGGAAACGAAAACGCATAGCGCCTCCTACAGGGGAGCGGTGAATGGGGATAACCTTGGAGTTAGAGCGGTGTTCAAATTTTGGGCAGTGTCACGCCGGTTTGACCCTGATATTTCCCATTGCGATCTTTGTATGCCTTAAAAAATACCACTTGAGCAATGCCCTCATTAGCATAGATGCACGCAGATAGCGCCGTAGTATTCGAGAATTCCAAGGTCACGAATCCCGCTCACCCCGCGCCCCTTAGGTATTTTGAATCACTATGCTCGGAAATTTAACCGAATGATCTTGAGCAAGATCGGCAATTTTTACGGCTACACGACGCGCAATTTGCTTATAAATCCCCGATATACGGCTATTGGGATCAAACGCGACGCTCGGCTTGCCGGAATCGGTTTGCTCGCGAATCTGTATGTCTAGCGGCAAGGCTCCCAACATTTCAATTTCATAGTCCTTTCCCATGCGCTCGCCGCCACCCTCGCCAAAAATACGCTCTTCATGACCGCACTTGGTGCAAGTGTGCAAGCTCATATTTTCGACAATACCGAGGATTGGAATATTAACTTTTTGGAACATCTTAAGACCTTTGCGTGCGTCGATCAGAGCGATGTCCTGCGGCGTGGTAACGATCACAGCACCTGTCACCGGAACGCGCTGTGCCAGCGTAAGCTGAATATCGCCGGTACCGGGTGGAAGATCAACCACCAAATAATCCAGATCGCGCCAGTTGGTTTGATTCAGCAACTGCTCTAATGCCTGGGTCACCATTGGGCCACGCCACACCATCGGTGTTTCTACGTCAATCAAAAAACCAATCGACATCGCTTGCAGACCGTGGCCCATCATCGGTTCCAACGTCGTACCGTCTTCGGATTCCGGCTTACCGCTGATGCCCAACATTGTTGGTTGCGATGGACCATAGATATCGGCATCCAAGATGCCTACTTTGGCACCTTCTGCAGCCAAGGCTAAAGCTAGGTTAACTGCCGTGGTGGACTTACCCACACCACCTTTGCCCGAAGCGACGGCAATAATATTGCGCACACCGGGAATCGGTTTAACGCCGCGCTGGGCAGCGTGTGCAACTATTTTAGAGGATACATTCGCCGTTACCGCAGCCACCCCCGAAATGGTTTTAATTTTGGCTTCAACTTGTTGTTTGATTTCGGCATGCACGCTGTTTGCGGGGAACGGCAACACCACGTCCAACGACACCTTATCACCTTCAATTTTGATATTGCGCGCCGCTTTGGTGCTGACATAATCTTTCTGCAAACTCGGATCAATTAAATCCTTCAACGCGGTTTGCACCTGCAGCTCGGAAATCGACATCACTAACTACTCCTTAAGAATCCTGGATAAACTGAGAAAAGACGACAATTTTAAATGGTTTTTCCCGCTAGCGCGAAATTTTTTTCCGCATCGAACCTTGAATAACCTTTTATTATTCAAGGATAAGCGCCCGATCACCGGGTATCGTAAGCGTTATTGGTATGATCGTGAGCCAAGGCGTTAGAATACGCCTTTTGTCTATCGGTGCCTGTTTATGTCACGCAAAATTTTGGTTACCTCCGCCCTGCCTTACGCGAATGGCAGTATTCACATCGGTCACTTGGTGGAATATATCCAAACCGATATTTGGGTACGCTTCCAAAAAATGCGGGGCCACACTTGCAGCTATGTCTGTGCCGACGATACGCACGGCACAGCCATCATGCTGCGCGCAGAAAAAGAAGGCATTACGCCGCAGCAACTGATCGACAAAACGCATGGGGAACACCTACGTGATTTTCAAGGTTTCCACATCGCGTTTGATAGCTACTATTCGACCAATTCCGAAGAAAATCGTGAACTGTCACAAGGTATCTACCGCAAACTGCGCGACAAGAATCTCATTGAGATTCGTACCATCGAACAACTCTACGATCCCGAAAAACAATTATTTCTGGCTGATCGCTTCATCAAAGGCGAATGCCCTAAATGCCACGCTCAGGATCAATACGGTGATGCCTGCGAGGTGTGCGGCACCACTTACGCGCCGACCGAGTTAATCAAGCCGTACTCCGCTGTTTCTGGTGCAACGCCCATTAAAAAAATGACCGAGCAATATTTTTTCAAGCTCGGTGAATGCACCGCATTTTTGCAGGAGTGGACCCGCGCAGGCCATTTGCAAAACGAAGCCGCAAACAAAATGTCGGAATGGCTGGATAGCGGGTTACAAAGCTGGGACATTTCGCGCAACGCGCCCTATTTCGGTTTTGAAATACCCGATGCACCTGGTAAATATTTTTACGTCTGGCTGGATGCACCGATCGGCTACATGGCCAGTTTCCAACATCTATGTACACAGGGTAATCTTATATTTGATGATTATTGGAAAGCTGATGCCAGCACCGAGCTTTATCATTTTATCGGTAAAGATATCCTCTCGTTCCACGCCTTATTTTGGCCCGCCGTGCTAGCCAACTCGGGCTATCGCACACCGACCAAGATATTTGCTCACGGCTTCCTGACGGTGGGTGGGCAAAAAATGTCCAAATCGCGCGGTACATTTATCACCGCTGAAAGCTACTTGCAGCAGGATTTAAATCCAGAATGGTTGCGCTACTACTTCGCCGCCAAACTTAATAGCAGCATGGAAGACATCGACCTGAATTTAGACGACTTCGTCGCGCGCGTGAACAGTGATCTCGTTGGAAAATATATTAACATTGCCAGTCGAACTGCCGGGTTTATCGTCAAAAAATTTCAAGGGAAGCTTCGTGCGGGTCCGCTCGATTCACCGGTGCTCCATAAAACGCTAGCCGCTGCCGATGCTATCGCTGCATTATACGAAGCGCGTGAATATGGGAAGGCGATCCGCCAAATCATGGAGTTAACCGACCTTGCCAATATTTATGTGGATTCCCAAAAACCGTGGGATCTTGCAAAAGAACCGCAGAATATGCTTTTGCTAGAAGAGGTATGTTCCATTGCAATCAACCTATTCCGGCTGCTAACGTTATATCTTAAACCGGTACTTCCCAAACTGGCCGAGAGTGTCGAGTTTTTCCTAAACATCGATCCGCTCACTTGGGATGATGCCAACAAACTTTTGCCCGAAGGGCACTCGATCAAACCCTACCAACACTTGATGACACGCGTGGACGCTAAGCAAATTGATGCCTTACTGGCCGCCAACAAACAATCCTTGGAAGCGATTAAACCCGTTAACCATTCCCCAACCCATCTTGTCGAAACACCAGCGTCTCGCGTAACTCCGGAGAAAAACCTCGCGGTTATCCCCATTATTTCAATCGATGACTTCAATAAAATTGATTTGCGTATCGCTAAAATTGTCAGCGCTGAACACGTGGAGGGTGCTGAAAAACTGCTGAAACTAACACTCGATATCGGCGAGGAAAAATTGCGCACGGTTTTCGCCGGCATTAAATCCGCTTACGACCCCAAGGATTTAATGGGTCGCTTGACGGTCATGGTAGCCAATCTTGCCCCGCGTAAGATGAAATTTGGTCTGTCGGAAGGAATGGTGCTGGCAGGTTCTGGTGACGCGCCGGGGCTCTACCTGTTGAGCCCCGATACCGGAGCGAAACCGGGAATGCGCGTGAAATAAATGGGTGGAATAGGCAACAAAAAAGCGGCTCAAGGCCGCTTTTTTTGTCTGCTCTAAAAAAACCTTAAGGCTTAATATAAACAAAACCTTCTTTGGCTTGCAGCTTGGCCAATTCCGCTACTCCTGAAGGAACAATGTGAGCGTTCGGTAACACCGTTTTAGGATCAATCTTGCGTGAGACCAGGGTATTGTTGCAAACACGGAAGTCCACACCCTTCGCTTGCAACTCTTCTACACTGATATTGTAGGGATTGCCTTTTTTATCGGTGGCACCTTCGAGTAAAAAATCAATACCCTTGCTGTGCGTTACTACGACGATTTTAGCCGTAGGATCCGCATCTAAGTGATTTTTGATGTTGCGCATAGCCGCACTTGCTTCTGCGCTGTCGTTTACATGATAAACCGCTTTTGTCTCAGCAAGCGCTGCCGTGCTCAGACCTAAAAACGCGATTACGGCCAAGAATCCTTTTGCAAAATTTGTCATTGCTATCTCCTTATATGATGAACAGAACAACTCGCTTACGGTTTGATATACACATAACCTTCGGTGCTTTGGAGCTTACCTAACTCCGCCACACCCGAAGGGACGATGATCGCGCCTGGTAATACCGTTTTGGGATCAATTTTACGTGACACCAAGGTATTATTGCAGACGCGAAAATCAACACCCTTTGCTTGCAATTCTTCGACCTGAATATTGTAAGGATTGCCCTTCTTGTCAGCGGCTCCCTCGAGCAAAAAGTCAACCCCTTTGCTGTGTGTTACCACTGTAATTTTAGCCGTCGGATCCGCACTCAAATGATTTTTGATATTGCGCATTGCGGCACCGGCCTCTTCGCTGTCATTGATGTGATAAACCGTTTTAATGGGGGAAGTCGATTTAGCCGACTGGCTATCGACCGAAGCGCAACCGCCCAGACCAACCAGGGCAGAAAGCAATCCTGTAAACACTATCCGTTTCGCGCTAATTAACATCGCATTATCTCCTTATAGTTTTTAAATTAGTTTCAAGGACAATACCAATCGAATATTATTGATAACACCTAAAACCTATTATTACAATGAACAATTATTACACATTTGTAAATAGTCCAATGCTACCGGTTTAGCCCACTCGGAAGTGGACTTTGCTACGGGCTTTTCATTCAAGATCGCGCGCATTTCATTGTGCAATTCAGGGCGTTCAGAATAGCCATCCGCAATTACTTGTGTGTACCGAGGATATTTAAAAGCAAGGACGTGACCACTTTGATGGGGCATATAAAAATATGCCAAAATGGATAAATCGGGTATTGAATGTGCTTTGCAATGGTCGCCTGGAATTCATCTGCTTGCTAATCGCGCAACGATTTAATTAGCGCGTCTTCGATTCACTATACATTTACATTCCAAGCATCTCAATAAACATAAGTGTTTGATTATTGAGCCTAGTAGCCATTTCCTTAAAATGTTTAATGCCGGGACACTTGGTCCGTTGATAGAATATTGGGGAATTGCGGGCAAAAAAAAGCGCGGTTTTAATGCCGCGCTTAAAATCCACCAAAGGAGGAGGATGGAGGAGACAACACAAACTACTCAAAAGAGATTCAAGTAGACATAAGAATTATCTAATATTTTAATTAACTGTGCAACTAATATTTGCTGCCGCGTTAAAATAATTTTCGGCAGCCACAGCGCAAACTTTAGAATTAATTTATTTTTTATAAAATCAATAAGTTATTGTGAAAATATGGCTATAAAGTTCAATTTCACTGCACTTTAATAATCGATGGCCACATTCTCGTTGGAGAGCCAATCTTGAAGGGCACTAATCAAGTTTTCATGTAGCCGCACCCGCCAAGCGGGCCCAAGCGCCATTTCGCAATGCGCATCTGCATTTTTATAACTCACGGTTACTAAACAACCTGCCGCCTCATCGCGTAGGCGGTAAGGATTGAGCATTTCTTTCAGTTTGGCCGCATTCACCTGACCATGCAATTGCAGGCGCATGCCTTTAGCAAAACGAGTACGTGCTCCTGATAAGTCGTACAAAGAATCCGCCGAGATGCGCAATCCCCCCGCATACTCGTCTTTGCTGACTTTCCCTTCAATCAGCAGTAAATGATCTTCGCGTAAAATATCGCGATGCCGCTCATACATTTCGTTGAACACCGCCACCTCAACCTGTGCCTCACCGTCATCCAACGCCACAAAAGCCATTTTGCCGCGCCGTGTCATTTGCGTACGCATGGCATAGATGATCCCGGCAATGAGTTGTTTTTCGGGTTTCGGCACCAACGTGGCAATCTTCGTTTTGACAAACCCCGCAATATCCGGCACGTAAGCATCGAAAGGATGGCCGCTAAAATAAAAACCCAGACTTTTCTTTTCGCGTTGCAACAATTCCTTTTCAGCCCAGCGCGGTACCTCCATCAATTGGCTGTCCATTACACCGGCTTCTCCCGGCGTTCCGAACAAACTGGCTTGATTGACATGACTAGCTGCTTGCTCAGCCGCTTCTAAAGCATGCCCTACGGAAGCCATGAGGCTCGCGCGATGATCCGTAACGGGATCGAAAGCGCCGGCACAAATCAGCGCCTCTATCACGCGCCGATTAACGATGCGCTTATCGATGCGCCGACAGAAATCGAATAAACTTTCAAACTCCCCCGCTAGCTGGCGAGCCTGCAAAATCGAGTCGATAGCCGCTTCACCCGTGCCCTTTATCGCGCCCAAGCCATAACGAATTTGCGTATCATTCAAAGGTACAAAGCGGTACTCACTGTTATTAATATCCGGTGCCAGCAGCTCCAACTTATTGGCAAGACAATCGTCGTACAGGCTAAACACCTTATCGGTATCACCCATATCGGCGCTCAGCGTGGCGGCCATAAACGCCGCCGGATAATGCGCCTTTAAATAGGCAGTTTGGTAAGCCACCAACGCATACGCGGCGGAGTGCGATTTATTAAATCCATACTCCGCGAATTTCTCCATTAGATTGAAAAGATCGGTGGCCAGTTTTTTATCGATTCCGCGCTCCACCGCACCGTCCACGAAAATGGAACGATGCTTGGCCATCTCTTCGGCTTTTTTCTTCCCCATAGCGCGCCGTAGTAAATCGGCGGAACCTAACGTATAACCACCCAAGATTTGGGCAATTTGCATCACCTGCTCTTGGTACACGATCACGCCGTAAGTTGGTTTAAGTACGACTTCCAATTTAGGATGCATAAAGTCAAATCGCGCACGGCCATGCTTACGATTGATAAAGTCGTCCACCATACCGGACTGCAAGGGGCCCGGGCGGAACAAAGCAACCAACGCGATAATGTCTTCAAAATTATCCGGCTGTAAACGCCGAATCAAATCCTTCATGCCGCGACTTTCCAATTGAAAAACCGCCGTCGTGTTGCAGGCTTTGAGTAAACGAAAAGAGGCCGCATCATCGAAAGGAATTTTTTCGATATTAAACTGTGCATCCCCTTCGTTGCGATTTAAACGGTGTACGAAGCGTACCGCCCAATCAATAATAGTCAGCGTACGCAAGCCCAAGAAATCGAACTTCACCAAACCGGCCAGTTCCACATCGTCTTTATCGAACTGACTGACTACCGACTCGGAACCGTGGGCGCTATAGGTCGGACAAAAGTCGGTAATTTTCCCCGGTGCGATTAATACGCCGCCCGCGTGCATACCCACATTACGCGCCATCCCTTCGAGTTTTTCGCCGAGCGCCCAAAGTTCGGCGACTTCCTCTTCTTTTTCAATCCGTTCGACGATTTGTGGCTCTTGGATTTTCGCCTTCGCCAACGTCATGCCGAGTTCAAACGGGATCAGTTTCGCCAATTGATCCACAAAATTATAGGGTAAATCCAGCACCCGACCCACATCGCGCACCACGGCTTTAGCCGCCATAGTGCCGAAGGTTACAATTTGCGAAACGGAGTCCGAACCGTACTTCTTGCGGACATATTCGATGACCCGTTCACGCCCATCCTGGCAAAAATCAACGTCAAAGTCGGGCATGGACACGCGTTCCGGATTCAAGAAACGCTCGAACAGCAAGTCATAGCGCAACGGGTCCAGATCGGTAATTTTCAAACAATAAGCGATCAAAGAACCGGCACCCGAGCCGCGTCCTGGGCCAACCGGCACATCATTGTGCTTAGCCCAATTGATAAAATCGGCCACAATTAAAAAATAACCTGAAAAACCCATCTGAATAATCGTGTTTGCTTCGAACAGCAGTCGTGCTTCATATTCCGGGCGCTTTCGCTCGCATTCCACGGGATCGCTGAATACCTGTTGCAAGCGTTGCGCTAATCCCGCTTGTGCTTGCGCCAGCATGTAGTCGTCTAAGCTCTCGTGATTCGGCGTAGGAAATTGCGGTAATTTTGGTTTACCTAATTCCACGATGAGGTTGCAACGCTTGGCGATCTCTACGCTATTGTGCAAGGCTTCCGGAATATCGGCGAATAACGCGCTCATTTCCGCCTGCGTCTTGAAATACTGTTCTTCGGTATATAAATGCGGGCGCCGTTGGTCGCCCAACATATTTCCTTCGGCGATACAAACGCGTGCTTCGTGTGCCTTAAAGTCTTCGCGATTCAGGAATTGTATGGGATGCGTTGCAACTACTGGTAAATTTAAGCCGCTCGCGAGCGCAACGGCTTGGGACACATGCATATCCGCTTGAGAAGTTCCAAGCCGTTGCAGCTCGATGTAAAAACACGCCGGGAAGAGCGCCGCCCATTCCTGGGCCAAAGTAGTCGCGCGCTCCGTATTTTGTTGTGCCAGCGCTTGGCCAATATCGCCGAGGTGCGCACCGGAAAGTGCAATCAAGCCTTCACTACCCATTTCGCTGAACCAGCTTCGCTCTAATTCTGCGCGGCCTCGGTACTGATTCTCGCGGTAAGCTCGCGCCAGTAACTCGCACAGCGCGTGGTAACCCGCACGATTACGACACAGCAGCAGTAAGCGCGTGGCCTGATCGCGGTTGGCCGCATTGCTGATCCACACATCGCAACCGATGATGGGCTTAATACCTTTGGCACGCGCCGCAGTGTATAACTTCACCATTGCAAAGGTATTGCTAAGATCCGTCAGCCCCAGCGCAGGCATTCCATCTGCGCTGGCGCACTGCACCGCTTCGTCAATACGCACGATGCCGTCGACGATTGAAAATTCGGAATGTAGCCGTAAATGAATAAAGGATGGGTCGGACATAGCCCACAATTTTACCCGCAAATACACTCGGCCAAGCCGACAATCTCCGTGACGCGGTGACGGTTACCGATCTAATCCGGCCAAGCGGCGCGATCCAACAAAACATCTATGCCGTTCGAGCATTGAATCGCTGCCGCCGGAATAGCTTCGCCGCTCATCCAACGCTTAACGGCCTCACGTTTGCTGGCACCCGTAACTAAAAATAGTACTTGATGCGTATTTGACAAACGATTTGCACTTAATGAAATTCGTTGCGCGGGCGATTTAGGCGCATCCAACACGCTCAGTACATCGGGCGCGTCCGGTTCCGCACCCATATTATGATGTGGAAATAAGCTGGCGGTGTGGCCATCTTCACCCAAGCCTAATAACACCAGATTAAAAGTTTCGACACCCGCTAAGGTCCACCGATAACTGGCCAGAGCAGCGTCCAGTCCATCTTCTGTCGGGATCGGGTGAACCTGTTGGGGAGGGATCGGCGAGTTGGCTAACCAAGCTGTTTGCGTCATGACACTATTGCGATCCGGATGATCGGCAGGCAACACGCGTTCATCACCATAATAAATATGCCATGCGGACCAATCCGTCACCACATCCTGCAGGGTTTGATATACGGCGCGCGGTGTACTGCCACCGGCTAACACGATCCGAAACGCTCCCTGCGCTTTAATGGCCATAGAGGCTGCAAGTTCAATCGCCTGAACGGCCGCTTGGCGGACTTCCTCCGTTTGTTCATACCATTGCCAGCGCACCATCATCCCCCCGATCGGCAAGCCTCTTTAGCCCACTAAAATCAGCGGCGCTAATTTAGACTTCGTTGCGCCACTCCTGATCTTCACCATCGAATAAGCGTCCGGATTCGTGCAAACCCCAAGTACCGGCGGGATAGGTATGGATGTAGTCGCGCTCCATCGCCCAAAACTTAAGGATGGGGTCGACGACACGCCAAGCCCATTCTACTTCGTCGAAACGAATAAATAGAGTGTGATCACCTTCGATCACATCCAGTAATAAGTTTTCATAGGCATCCAGCGCGGACTCGCCAGTGCCTAGATAAGAGGCATTTAATTTCAGCACCCGCGTATCCATTTCCAGGCCCGGTTTTTTGACATGAATCTCCATGTGCATGCTTTCCTCCGGCTGCAAGGACAATAATATCCAATTAGGCGCAATGGTTTCAACCGGTGTTTCGCGAAACAATTGTTGCGGCGGATGTTTGAAGCGAATCGCAATCATCGAAGTCTGCTTCGCCAAGCGCTTACCGGTGCGTAAATAAAAGGGTACCCCGCGCCAGCGCCAATTATCGATATAAAATTTAGCGGCTGCAAAAGTCTCTGTAATCGTATCCTCTTCCACCCCCTCTTCCTGCGCATAACCCATCACTTGTTCGCCATTAACACTACCCGCCGCATATTGAGCGCGAAAAGCATGCGCATGCACTGAGCGCTTGGAAATGGGTCGTATGGAACGTAATACCTTGACCTTTTCATCGCGCACAGCATCGGCATCCAAGCTGGCCGGCGGCTCCATCGCCACCACCGTCAGCAATTGCATGAGATGATTTTGCAGCATGTCGCGCATCGCTCCCGCTTTGTCGTAGTAATCCGCGCGCTTACCAATGCCGACCTGCTCCGCCACGGTGATTTGTACGTGGTCAATAAAATTGCGGTTCCACAACGGTTCAATCAGCGTATTCGCAAAGCGGAACACCAGTAGATTTTGTACCGACTCCTTCCCCAGATAATGGTCAATGCGGTAGACCTGATCTTCGTCAAAATGCTTGTGCAGCAATCCATTCAGCATTTGCGCCGTCTCAATGTCTTCACCGAAAGGTTTTTCGACCACGATACGGTGCAGGCCACGCGGTTTATTCAAACCGGACTTATCGAGATTATTGATGACCGCCCCAAATTCCGTTGGCTTGATGGCCAGATAAAAAATAACATTGGTCCAGCTACCCATCTTCGGTGAGGCCAATGCTTCTTTTAGTTTGGTGTAATCCGCGTGGTTATGCAGCTCACCCTGCACATAGCTAAAGCGTTGGGCGAATTTATTGAATAATACGGCATCAAATTTATCACCCAATTTTTTCTTCAACGCTTCTTCCATGAAACCACGCCAATCCGCTTCCGAGTAGGGTCGCCGGCCAAAGGCAAATAAGCTCATTTCTTTGGGTAAGCGCCCCGCTAAATCCAACTGATACAGCGCAGGTAATAATTTAATTTGCGATAAATTTCCCGTTGCGCCAAAAATTACAAAGCTGCAAGGGGCTTGCTCAGTAGATTTTTTTTTCATGATTTTTCCCCATCATCAACTTTTACCGCATGTCCGCCAAAACCTTTGCGCATCATCGCGATCAATTTTGCCGGGAAGTCGTTTTTACCCTGTGTGGCAAACCGCATCATCAGTGCCAGCGTCATCACCGGTGTCGGCACACCCTGCTCCACCGATTCCAAAACTGTCCAGCGGCCTTCACCGGAGTCCGGAACAAACGGCTCGATATGCTCCAACGTCTGATCTTTGGCCAACGCATCAGCGGTCAAGTCCAAGAGCCAGGAACGCACCACACTGGAGTGCCGCCATAACTCGGCAATGGCGGCAATATCGAGATTAAATTCAGTCTTGGATTTTAATAGCGCAAAGCCTTCGCCAAACGCCTGCATCATGCCGTATTCAATTCCGTTGTGTATCATCTTGGTGTAATGACCCGAGCCTGCGGGACCGCAATGATGCCAACCGCTATCCGGCGTGGGTGCCAACACTTGCATATAGGGCTTGATCCGTGCGGCGGCGGCGGCTTCCCCCCCGTACATAATGCAATAGC
Organism: Betaproteobacteria bacterium; assembly: GCA_043783305.1. Lineage (GTDB taxonomy): Bacteria > Pseudomonadota > Gammaproteobacteria > Burkholderiales > Thiobacteraceae > RBG-16-58-11. The sequence goes on along the minus strand of JAYVZN010000073.1, from coordinate 39,921 downwards.
CGTTGGCCAGGCCCCAAATACCGCCGGAGACTCCGGCATCAACGAATTGCAGTCCCTTAGACTTCAGCAACTGATCGTGGCGCATGCCGTCTTTGTACATCCCGTTGGCACCATCCACAATCAAATCGCCCGGCGAACACAGTTCCATTAATTTTGTCATGGCTTCATCGGTCGCCGGCCCCGCCGGCAGCATGAGCCAAACGATACGCGGTGCGGGCAAGGCCGCCACCAAATCTTTAATTTCTTTCGCAGCGGTTGCACCGGTTTCTTTGGCCAATGTCTCGGCTACATCGAAATTACGGTTATAGGCCACCACATCAACCCCGCCCCGACGCAAACGCCGCGCCATATTGGCACCCATTCGACCTAAGCCAATCATTCCGATTTTCATATGCTGATCCTTTTCCTGTTAAGCATCACCCGATGGGAAAACATAATGCAGATGAATTACTTGCGCATCACTTTGCTATACTTGTTCGCCTTCAATTGCCCTGTAGCGTTTTCCACCATTAAACCATGACGCCAGCAAGTTATCCAAAAGTACTATTTACCACGGCTGAAGTCCACCCGCTCATTAAAACCGGAGGACTCGCCGATGTTTCAGGCGCTTTACCTACCGCCTTACACGCGCTCGGTGTCGACATCAAGCTACTCATACCCGGCTACCGCGAAGTTTTAGCCAAGTGTCGGAACACAACCCCCATTGCACAATTCCCTCATCCATTTGCTCCGGGTGAAGTCACCTTAGTCGAAACGCAGATGGTGGAGAAGGGCCTGCCTGTCATTATCGTCGCCTATGACGCATTCTTTAATCGCGAAGGCGGCCCTTATCAACAGCTTAACGGGACTGATTGGCCCGACAACGCCCTACGCTTCGGCCTACTCGGGTACGCCGCCGCTTGGCTCGGCAGCCATCACAACCAGCAAGCTTGGCGACCCGATATTGTGCATTGCAACGATTGGCAGACCGGACTTACACCGGCTTATTTACGGTTTTGGCCGGGAACAAATGCACGCTGCATCATGACCATTCACAACTTAGCCTACCAGGGTGTGTTTGATGCCCGCTTTGTCAGTGCACTCCAACTCCCGTCTGAAAGCTTTAAACCGCAGGGTTTGGAATACTTCGGCAGTTTATCGTTCCTGAAAGCTGGTTTGTTTTACAGTCATTACCTCACCACCGTCAGCCCGACTTACGCGCGCGAAATTCAGCAAGAAACTTTAGGCTTCGGCATGCAGGGTTTACTGCGTGAGCGGCGCGGTGTGCTCAAAGGTATTCTCAATGGCATCGATACCCAAGCCTGGGATTCCGCCCAGGACCCCTACCTCAGTCAAAACTATACGGCCCAAAGTTTAGATCACAAGCTGCAAAATAAAATCGCGCTACAACAGGCGATGGGTTTACCCGTTGAGGCCCGCACACCATTGGTCGCCATCATCTCGCGCATCACACCGCAAAAAGGTTCCGAGCTGGTATTAAATTTAATGGGTGACCTGGCACGCGAAGGCGTGCAGTTTGTCTTGTTGGGTTCCGGGGATAAAAACCTGGAACACTCTTTTCAACAATTGGGACACCGCCATCCCGACCGCGTCCGCGTGAATATCGGCTACGACGAAGGACTATCGCATCGTATCGAAGCCGGTGCGGATATGTTTCTCATGCCGTCGCATTTTGAACCCTGCGGACTCAATCAAATGTACAGCCAGCGCTACGGCACACCGCCGATCGCACACGCCACGGGAGGATTGGCCGACACGATTGTAGGGGCCAGCGCAGAAAATATCGCGACCGGTCAAGCCAGCGGCATCCTATTTTACGATATGCACTACCCCACCGTACTCGCGGCGCTACGCCGTGCGGTTCAGATATTTCAAACGGAGCCTGCTATTTGGCGCAAATTACAAAGTGCCGGCATGGCACGGGATTTCTCTTGGCAAAAAAGTGCTCGGGAATATTTAAAATTGTACCAGTCCTTATAAAATCTAAGTGGGTTACAACCAGAGCATTAAGCCCATTTCCAGTGGATGGGTTAACAACATATGCGTCGGATAGATGCGTATTTTGTAGTCGAGCCTACCGCATAAACTGGGCGCAAGTTCTAACGTAAAACCGTGCTCTCCCGTACGACTATCGCGCCCTGCAAATTCAAATCGATGGTGGTCAAAATCTTTATTTTCTTCCTTATTGGGCCTCGACAGCAGCATTTCCACCACCACATCTTCCGGCTGCAGGCCCTGCATATTCACCTTAATTTCAAACTGCAGAGAATCGCCGAATTGAATGCGCTTCGGCGCGGTGTCGGTGCGGTGCAGGCTGATGGCAGACCAGGCCGCACGAATGCGCGCTTTCCACTGCGCAAGAATACGCGCATTTTCAAAATTATTTTGTGTGTACAAACGCCCCTGCTTGCTGGCGGGCAAGTAAAAATTCGATACATACTCACCCACCATGCGGCTCGCGTTAAAGCGCGGCAACAGCGAAGCAATGGAGTGTTTGGCCATTTTTACCCACTGCGCTGAATAGCCTAATTTATCGCGCTGGTAGTAGAGCGGGAGAACGTGGTCCTGTAGCAACTCATACAAAGTCTGGCTATCTTCTTTGTTGCGCCGGAATTCATCCATGTACTCCGGCGGCGGTTTAATTCCCCAACCATTTTTACCGTCGTAGCCCTCGCCCCACCAACCATCCAACACGGAAAGATTAATCACGCCGTTAATACCCGCTTTCATGCCGGAAGTACCGGATGCCTCCAGCGGATAAATCGGTGTATTCAACCAAACATCAACACCGGACACCATGCGCCGCGACAGGCCTAGGTCGAACCCTTCCGTCAACAATACTTTGCCCACAAATTCCGGCATATGCATGATTTGGTAAACCTGACGAATCAATTCCTGCCCCGGTTGATCCGCCGGATGCGCTTTACCAGCAAACAAAAATAGAACCGGACGTTCCGCATCGGACATAATTTCACGCAGCCAATCGAGGTTTTCAAATAATAAAGTTGCGCGCTTATAGGTTGCAAACCGTCGCGCAAAACCAATCGTCAGCACATTCGGGTTACTCGAATCGGCCCAGCGAAACATCCGATCCAGGTGCGCTTCCGAGCCTTGATTACGCATGTGCTGCTGGGTCAAACGCGCACGCACCAATTGCAGCATCTGCGACTTCAAGGATTGATGCACACTCCAAAACAAGTGATCGGGAATAGCTTCAATCTTCGACCAGTAATCCACTTCCGATAAGCGATGACGCCATTCGTAACCCAGATATTGATCAAACAAATCCGCCCATTCCAGCGCCAGAAAGGTTGGCACATGCACGCCGTTGGTGACGTAACTCATCGGGCTTTCACTGGGGTCGATCTGCGGCCATATGTCGGCGCAAATCTGCGAGGACACACTCCCGTGAATACGGGAAACACCATTATGGTGACGCGAGCCGCGCAAGGCTAAGCCCGTCATATTAAAATCTGCGCCGTCATCCTTGTGCCCCAAGGCCATGAACTCCTGATGCGAAATGCCCAGTTCCGGCAACAGGTCGTGGAAGTAGGATTCGATCATGCTTTCGCTAAAATGGTCATGCCCGGCCGGCACCGGCGTGTGCGTGGTGAACACCGTATTGACGGCAACCGCTTCCATGGCCGTCGCAAAATCCAGTCCCTGAGCGCACAGCATACGGATGCGTTCCAGCATCATAAATGCCGCATGGCCTTCGTTGATATGCCACACCGTCGGCTTGAGATACATTGCGTCCAGCGCACGTGCGCCGCCGACACCCAATATGATTTCCTGCTGGATGCGCATATTGCGATCACCGCCGTATAGCTGATGTGCAATATCGCGATCTTCCGGTTTATTTTCCTCCAGATCGGTATCCAGTAAAATCATGCGCACATGCCCGACCTTGGCTTCCCACACCTTTACCGCTACCTTGCGCCCCAATAGTGGTACGGTAATTTTTAACTCGCTGCCGTCTTCCAGTTGTACCGGGGCAATCGGCAAGTCATCGAAATCGGAATCGGCGTAACTCGCCACTTGCCGTCCATCGGCATCGATGGTTTGCGAGAAATACCCTTGCCGGTACAACAAGCCGACCGCCACAAAAGGCAAGCGCATATCACTGGCCGCTTTGCAGTGATCCCCGGCCAAAATACCGAGACCACCGGAGTAGATCGGAAAGCTTTCATGAAAACCGAATTCAAAACAAAAATAAGCCACGAGATCATTTTCTTTCAACTCCTCATGGCGCGACGCGCGCATCGGCTCGCTATGGTAAGTATCGTAGGCCGACAGCACGCGATTGTACGTTGCCAAAAACACTTGGTCGTCCACCGCATCGACCAAGCGTTGCTCATTGATACGGCGCAAAAACACGCGCGGATTATGCCCGATCACCCCCCACAAGCCGGGATGTAAACGCGCAAATAAAGTCCGCGTCGGCTTGTCCCAGCTATACCATAAATTATTGGCCAATTCTTCCAGGCGCGCCATTTTGCGTGGAATTTTTGGGGTCACTTCTATGTTGAACGTGCTGCCCGATTTCATCGTCATTCCCAATCTTTTTTATTTTGGTACTGCCGGATGGCCGTGCATCTCATGCATCGGCCCGCCATTACCCCGCCATTACATAGTACCGTTATCATAAGAAACAACGTAGTATTTTGCTAGTCAGCACGATCATTTTAAAGTACGCAAAGTCAGCGTATTCGCCCGTTGCGTAAATTCCAAGTGCTTCAGGAAGCTCATCCCGAGTAGAACCGTATCGTCCAGCATGCCGTCGGAAAACACGGCACCGACCTCATGCACCACAATGTCGCCCAGACGCACCGTTTTCAAGCGTGTTTGAAAACCCTCGGTGATGCCATTGGCCGTCTCTATTTGGATGACGGCCCCGTGTTTCAAATCGAGTTCGCGCGCAAGGCGTGAAGACAAGGCCACTGTAGTCGCACCGGTATCGAGTAAAAAAGTCACGGGGTGCCCATTAATTTCGCCCGTCGCCACATAATGCCCTTGCCGATTACGCTCTAATACGACGGCACCACTGGAATTTGTTGTGGGATGCTGGTTCGGATTTGCCTGCTGCAGCAACCAGTGGTCAGCCGCCCACCATCCACCGCCCAGAATCAGCAACCAAGATGCCCAGAGCATGACGACACCCGAGCGACGATGCGGGTTTTGTTTCAGCATGTAATTTAGGGTTTAATAAAATGTTCGCGGTAATACTTCAATTCGGCAATCGACTCGTAAATATCCGCGAGCGCAGTGTGTTTACCTTCTTTGGTCACACCGGAAGCGATTTCCGGTTTCCAACGCTTCACCAATTCTTTAAAAGTGGATACATCCAAGTTACGGTAGTGAAAATAAGCCTCCAACAGCGGCATATGGCGCGCTAAGAAGCGGCGATCCTGACAAATAGAGTTACCGCACATCGGCGACTTTCCCTTGCCGACCAGCGGCTGAAGAAAAGCAATCATTTGCGCTTCAACTTCCGTCTCTGTCAACAAAGAGGTGCGCACTTTTTCAATTAAGCCGGAACGACCGTGTGTTGACTTATTCCAATCATCCATACCCTCCATGACGGCCGCCTCCTGATGCACCACCAAAGCCGGCGATTCAGCAATAACATTAAGGTTAGAATCGGTAACAACCAAGGCAACCTCGATAATTTGATCACGTTCGGGGAACAGACCGGTCATTTCCATGTCAATCCAGATCAGATGATTATTATTGTTCGGCTCTTGTGCCATAATGTTTTCCTAAATTTATCAAAGTAACCTTATTAACATGCACGTTTTCACACTTCTATTTCTTGCGGCCTTGGGCTTGACCCTGATGCTGCAAATTTGGCTATCGCGCCGACACATCGCACACATTCTAGCGCATAAGGGCCAAGTCCCCGCCGCCTTCAGCGACAAAATCGGTTTAAGCGCGCACCAAAAGGCGGCAGATTACACCACCGCTAAAACCCGATTATCCATCCCACAGCACGGGCTAGAAGCGCTGGTGCTCTTGGCATTTACCCTGGGCGGCGGCCTGCAATGGCTGGCGCAAACTTGGCAAGGTCTTTTTGATTCCGCCATACTCGCGGGCGTTGCTCTGATTCTCAGCACCTTACTGCTGATGGCCGCGTTTGACATTCCGCTGAGCTTGTATCGCACCTTCGGCATAGAAACACGCTTCGGCTTCAACAAAATTACACCCAAACTGTATTTTCTCGACATCCTCAAACAAGTCGCCCTGGCCTTGACCCTCGGAGTCCCTCTGCTATTCAGCGTGTTATGGCTGATGGGTGCTATGGGCGAATACTGGTGGCTCTATGTATGGCTTGCCTGGATCAGTTTTAATCTACTCATTATGGCCATCTACCCCACGTTTATCGCGCCTTTGTTCAATCAATTTCAACCCTTGGAAGATACACAACTCAAGGCCCGCATCGAGGCTTTATTAAACAAATGCGGCTTTCACGCCAGCGGTTTGTTTGTGATGGACGGCTCCAAACGCAGCAATCACGGCAATGCTTATTTCAGTGGTTTTGGTAAAACCAAGCGCATCGTGTTCTTCGACACCCTGCTGAAAAATCTGAACGGTGACGAAATCGAAGCGGTGCTGGCGCATGAACTCGGCCACTTCAAGCGTCGTCACATCATCAAACGCATGGCGTGGATCTTCGCCGGCAGCCTGCTCGCTTTGTGGGTGCTGGCGCAGATCATGCAGGCCGATTGGTTCTATACCGGGCTGGGTGTTACAACGCAAAATACAGCGACCGCCTTACTATTATTCATCGTCGTCAGCCCGGTATTTACTTTTCTGCTGCAACCCCTGCTGGCCCGACTCTCGCGCAAACACGAATTCGAGGCCGATCACTATGCGGCACAAACCGCGACGGCCGCTGCATTAATACAGGCTTTGGTCAAAATGTACGAAGACAACGCCTCGACGCTCACGCCGGACCCGGTGCACTCCGCGTTCTATGATTCTCACCCTCCCGCCGGTATTCGCATCGCGCGTTTACTGACAACTGCAACTTCAACTACTTAAGGAGTAAATACATGCGTAATTTATGGTTGTTATTCACCTTGTTCATAGCCGTATCCGCTCAAGCCGTCCCTTTTGAGAAGGGCGACCCCGGCAAAGGGAAAGCCTTGGCCGACAAGCAATGCATCGCCTGCCATGTCTCTATGTATAAAGGTGACGGCTCCAGCGTATACACCCGTGCCGACCATAAAGTTAAAACACCGGCGCAACTGGCAGCGCGTGTTGCGGGCTGCAACGCCAACACCGGTGCTGGCTGGTTTCCGGAAGATGAAGTCGATGTTTCCGCCTACCTGAACAAAACTTATTACAAATTCAAATAATAAAAGGTACGGCCATGACTGTCAGCGATCTTTCCAAAGGCACGCGCAAACCCGGTGGAGGCGGCGTACCGCTCACCGCAGATGAAATCAATATCCGGCTCGTGCAACTCAGCGGTTGGGAAGTCGTCAACGACGAAATCGTTAAAACTTACCGCTTCCAAAATTACTATGAAACCGTGGCCTTCGTAAACGCCGCCGCTTGGGTGTCGCATCGTGAAGATCATCATCCCGACATGGAAATTGGTTACAACCAATGTCGCGTACGCTATAGCACTCATGCCGTCGGCGGTTTATCCGAAAACGACTTCATCTGTGCGGCGAAAATGGATGCACTGTTTGAAATTTAGCTCCCACACGAACGGCATTTTCCCAGCGCTCTGCGCAGATAGTGCTTTGACGCCGTACATCGTTCGGTGAGTATTGCACGCACTGGGGCGAAAAAACCTGCCGCAAATAATCCCAACTTACTGAGCGGCTCCATTGTGGCCGCACACGGCAAATATTATCGTGTCGAGCTGGACGATGGCCGCATTATTTCTTGTGTTACACGCGGTAAAAAAACCGGCACCGCATGCGGTGACCGCGTCGAGATCGCCCTAACCGCAACGGATCAAGGTGTTATCGAGCGCATTGCGGAACGGCGCACCCAACTTTATCGTTCCGATCTCTATCGCGAAAAAATCATCGCCGCCAACGTCGATCAAATCGTTATCGTCGTCGCGGCGGTACCGAGTTTTTACGAAGAACTGGTGAACCGCTGCCTAATGGCCGCAGAAACCGCCGGTATTCGCGCCGTAATCGTACTCAACAAAACCGATCTTGCGGAAAGCGCCGCGGCCCTTAAAACCCTGGCCTTGTATGCCTCCCTCGGCTACACCCTGCTGCCGTTGTGCGCACGCCAAGGCGTAACGCCGTTACGGACGCAACTGGCCCACCGCACCAGCGTTTTAGTCGGGCAATCGGGAATGGGAAAATCCACGCTCATCAACGCGCTGCTACCCGAGGCCAACATTCGCGAAGGTGATATCTCCGTCGCACTGGATTCCGGCAAACACACCACAACGCAGGCTACGCTCTACCACTTGGATTCGCATAGCCACATCATCGATTCACCCGGTTTACAAGAATTCGGCTTGCACCATTTACAAATTGAAGAATTCGCACCAGCCTTCATCGAGTTCCGCCCTTTTCTCGGCCAGTGTCGCTTCAGTAATTGCCGCCATTTAGCGGAACCGGATTGCGCATTAAATAACGCCGTGGTGGCAGGCAATATCGATCCACGTCGCCTCAAAGTTTATCGCGCGCTGATGCAAGAAAAACTGCGCGCACCACAGATTTATTAAATCGGCTTTATTTTTACTGACCCAAGAGCAGCCACCCACGTAAAATCTTTGTATGAATACCGCCACCGAACCCTTAGCTGCCAAGCTGCAACAAGCCATACAACAAGCCTCGCGCATTATTCTCGGTAAAGAACATCAGATTCGTTTGTCTATTGCCTGCCTGCTGGCACGCGGACACCTATTGATCGAAGACCTGCCGGGCATGGGCAAAACCACCTTGGCACATGTGCTGGCGCAAACGTTGGGTTTACAGTTTCACCGCATTCAATTTACCAGCGATCTACTCCCGGCAGATTTGCTCGGGGTTTCAGTTTACGACCGCGAACGCAACGGCTTCGTGTTTCACCCGGGCCCGATTTTCTCGCAGGTCATCTTGGCCGATGAAATTAATCGCGCCACGCCCAAAGCCCAAAGCGCCCTACTCGAAGCGATGGAAGAGCATCAAGTAACGGCTGAAGGTGAAACGCGCAAACTACCCGAACCATTTTTCGTCATCGCCACACAAAACCCATCGCATCAAGTCGGCACGTTCCCCTTACCTGAATCGCAACTGGATCGTTTTCTACTGTGCATCGAACTCGGCTATCCCGACCGTCTAGCCGAACGCGCCTTGTTCACCGGCCAAGATCGACGCGACATGCTCGCGCAACTCACACCACTTTTAACGGCCGCGGACCTTGCCGCACTACAGACCGAAGTCACCAGCATCCATCTCTCCGAAGCACTCGTGGATTATGTGCAGGCCCTGGTTGCCGCTACGCGCCAAAGCGCACGTTTCAATTTAGGTTTATCGCCACGCGGCGGCATCAGTTTAATCCGCAGTGCACAAGCGTGGGCTCTATTGCATGGACGACATCACGTTGTTCCAGAAGACATTCAAGCCGTGTTCGTTGCCGTTGCCAGCCACCGCCTACAATCCGCAGACAGCAACGAGTCCGGTAACACAGCCGCACGGTCATTGCTGGAGTCGGTCGCAATCCCTTAAGCGCTTTTGGTCTATTGAATGTACGCACTCCGAGAATTGGGGCAACTTTCTCTTAGTTTCCATCCGCCTTCACACTGCATTATTTGAAAGACAGCATGGCTGTTGAATGCGTGTTTTACAACGACAAAGCAATTTCGATCAACATGCCGACCTCCGTCATTCGCGAAATCACCACCGAACCCGCCGCCCGCAGCGACACCTCGGGCAAAGTGTTAAAACCGTCGCGCATTTCGACCGGGTTTGAAATTCAAGTCCCGGCCTTTTGCGAGACTGGCGACAAGATCGAGATCGACACCCGCACCCACGAGTATCGTCGTCGCGCCAACGACTAAGGTGTTTTGCATTTGTTTAAAACCAACGGGGCCGCTTGGCCCCGTTGGTTTTTGTGTGGCGCATTGATTTGAGCTAACCGCCATCAAGGATTTTGGTAACGCTGCGCGCCCTATAAGATATTGGGATTTTCGATTGAATGGATTAAATCGACCGATTACCGACGATGACGAACGGCCGCTTTCAGGCAACGTAGCGTTATGCGAGCAACGGAGCTATAGCACGCATCCTTATTTACTTCCATTTTTCGCCTAGAAAAAGTAGTATCTTTTTCTAGGGAAACGGCGGGCGCAATGGCGATGCAATCTATTAATAATAAAGCAATTTCAAGAATATACGGGCGCGGGAGGGGTTGGGCCTTCTCGTCGAATGATTTCGTTGAGGATTTCGACCGCAGCCAGATCGACAACGCGCTGTCGGAGCTGTGCCGCGAGGGGAAGATACGCCGCGTCTGCCGGGGGATTTACGACTACCCGAAATTCAGCGCGTTGCTGCTGCAGGAGCTAAGCCCGGATTTCGACCAAGTGGCACAGGCGTTCGCGCGCAAGTTCAATTGGCGCATTCAGCCATCGGGCGATGCAGCGTTGAATCTGTTGGGGCTTTCTACGCAGGTGCCCGGGCGGCTAGTGTATCTCTCCGATGGACCGAACCGCCAGTACGACATCGGCAAGTACACGCTCGAGTTCAAGAAGTCGGCGCTGAAAGATGTCGGCTTCAAATACCGCGAGAGCGGGCTGATCGTGCAGGCGTTGAAGGCGCTGGGGCAGGAGCGTGTGGATAGCGCGGTGATCGCCACCTTGCGTAAACAACTGGATGAAACGGCGTGCAAACGGGTGCTGAAAGATACGGTGACGGCGACGGGCTGGGTATATGAGATGATCAAGCGGGTTTGCGGGGAGCGCGGCTGATGGAATCGGTTGCGCGCCTCGCCTCCACCGAGCGCCGCGAACTGTTTGCCGAAACAGCGGTACGCAAGGGAATGACGCCCGCCATCGTGGAGAAAGATTTCTGGGTGTGCTGGACGCTGGGCAGGCTGTTCGCGCATCCCGATTTGTCGCGCTTGCTGATGTTCAAGGGCGGCACGAGTTTGTCCAAGGTGTTCAACCTGATTGACCGATTCTCGGAAGATATTGACCTGATCCTGGATTGGCGCGTGGTGACTGGCGAAGATGATCCGCAGGCAGATCGTTCTCACACGAAACAGGAAGCGCTGAACAAAACGATTGATGCCAAGGCGGTGAATTACATCGGGGGTGAATTATTGGCGATGATTTCACAGGCGGTTGATCCGATCTGTCGCTGTGCGCTGGCTGACGATGATCTGCATGCATTGAATGTACTGTATCCAGCGGCCTTTTCCGATGCGTATCTGCGGCCAGAGGTGTGTCTTGAGATTGGGCCGCTCGCCGCCTGGATGCCCTACGACCATTATCGAATCCAGCCTTATGCCTCCGAGGCGTTCCCGCAGCTTTTCAAGCAGGCGGATTGTGCGGTGCAAGCCATACGCGCAGAGCGCACGTTTTGGGAGAAGGCGACGATATTGCACCACGAAACCCATCGCCCCGAAGGTAGCCCGCAGCCGCTGCGCTATTCGCGACACTATTACGACCTAGCAATGATGGCGAATTCAGCGGTGAAGGACTCTGCACTGACAGACCTCGCCTTGCTGAAGGATGCGGTTGCGTTCAAACAGTGATTCTCTCGGCGCCCTTGGGCGCATTACGATTTAGCAAAGCCGGGAACGTTCAGCCTACCGCCTTCGGGGCATGCATTAGCGGGAGTCGAGAAGGACTACGTCAGATGCGCAACAGGATCTTTGGTCGTTATCCGGGTTTCGGCGAGATCATGGATGACATTGCGGGCGCTGGAGACGGAGATCAATGTTCTACAGCGCGGATAAACTCGTCTGCCGGTCGCGAGCTGGGCAGCTATTCTTTCCAAAAAGATATTTGCTTATATTAAGCGTCTGCCGATGTAGTTCGGGCTTGTCCAACCACAGGATAGATCGTGGATCGCTGCGCGATCACGATCTATCCTTACTCGTTATGCGTTTTTTTGAGCATACCATTTGCTATAAGGATTGGCGGCGAGGCTTGAGTTGAAAAATCTTGGGTCATCCGATACTTCCATTCCCACCCAGCCCGGCCGTTCAAATAATTGCCCTTCATTCTCCAATTCAACTTCAGCTACAACTAAACCTTCATTTTCTCCAGAGAACTCGTCAACTTCCCATTTGTAGCCTTTATAAATTACGATGTACCTTTTCTTTTTAATAAGAGGCCCTTCACATATTTTTAGCAGCTGGTCTGCATCGGAAACTGGAATTTCGTACTCAAATTCTGCGCGCGAAATACCTTTTGTGATCCCTTTGATTGTTAGAAATGCTTTATCTCCAGCAATGCGAACTCTGACTGTTCTTTCTTTGTTAGGGTTTAAATACCCCTGACAATAGTAAACACCGTCTCCTTGTTTCCATTCAATTCCATTAACGAGAAATTTTCGCTCAATTTCAGTAGACATGTGACTCCATTAAAGACGCATAACGTCGAAGCTCAGGGGCGCGTTGCTTGCGGCGCGTCCCTTGGAGCGAAGGGTTGGGCGTTTTCGTCATCTTTGACATAAGAGAGCACAGCATCCTTAAAAATTACGTAGCGTTCGTAATCCACGGATCGCTTTGCATACTCGTAAACAACACAATTTGTAATTCTGTTTTGCTTATCTTGACCTGAGCCTATAAATCCAGACAGGACGGCGCATTGTTTTGGGATATCTCTAACCCATCGCTCATGTGTCAACTTAAGCTCTAAGCTCCTTTTCAAAGTCAACAGATTACTTAAAGCACGATAGGCCTTATCTAATCGATCTCTCTGATTTATCTCTTCGTCAATCAGGCACTGCGATACCTTGGCTAAGAAAACTTCAGCCTTGTTAATGCAGGTGTGAAAGTTTTCAGGCAAACCTAGTCGGTAATTACTCGATGCTTCGCGAAACTCTAAATCCCCACTTGTTTGAATGTCGTGCTTAACATCGTCAGCATAGGACGTGGAAATGCTGAGCCAAGCACAGATCAACGCAACTTTCCTAATCATCGTGACTCCCAACGTGAAATTGAGGGGCTCGCCCGCTTCTGGGCGAGTCCCGCTCGAATGCCGGGTTAGCAATTTATTTGTGAATAAACTTTGGTTTGGTAACCCAGACAACCAATAGACCAATTACAAATAAAATCACACCTGGCGCGGCATCAGAAATTTTTGATTCCGCACCGATAAATTTCGCTGTCCAACTGGTATTTCCGGCAACGCCATTTAAACAGAGCAATAAACCTCCAATCAAAAAAATAACGCCAACAAGCAAGCCTAGTTTGCCGTAACCATACTCAAGTTTGGCCAATTCTTTTTGTAAGGCAGGTGGAGTATCTTTGTTAATTCGTAATGAATAAAGTATTTCGCCATCTCCTGCCTTTTTGAGCAAATCTTCGATGTTCGGCTGTGACATTTTTTCTCCTTGTGGTTGCTAACGTGAAATTAACCGGCTCCGCGCTTTTGCGGAGTCCGGGTTGAATGTCGGGTTAGCGCTTGGTTGGTGTGCGAGGCGGAATTCCATTTTTAAGTTTTTCTACCTTTGTACCGTGTATATAAATACTTTCAACAACACTTTCGGCAATGTCTACCAAAGTAATGAGGTCGTCCTTTGATGGCTTGTAAAGCCTATGCATAGCTGCATGGCCAGCTTCTAAAATCGTTTCAAGTCGCTCACGCTGTATGCGAGAAACATAGCCTTGGTTTTCGAATTCCTTAAGGTTCACCGCGAATGTTCCATGGTCACCACTTTTTTCGACCATGATTTTTTCAAGTAGTGCTCTTATACCCATTGCAGCGAGAGCTCGCTGATCGTTCTGAAGCGCGACATAGATTTCATTCAGAAGATCGTGAATGTTTCCGTCGTTCCAACTAACCACCAGCATTAGGTCAATAAGCCACCTTGGTTTTTGTCGAAATACGGCGGGCGGGTAATAAGAAATGCTCGGGATCAGATTGCCATGTTCGTCTTGCTGGTCTTCAGAACAAGACTGCTCAAGGCGTAGCTTAATACTACGGCAACCGCCACACTTAATCATGTCGAAGGTGTCTGCACCGTGTATGTCCGAATCATCGTCATCCCATATAGTCCGCTCAGAGTAGAGCACCTTGTGGTCACGAATTCCACCGCATACGTTACAGTGTGCTTTCGTTTGTTTCGAGTCTAAGGGATTCGCCATAATGATGTGGAAAGGGCTAACAGTTATTCACCAGACCCACCGGTCTGTATTATTAAAATTCTCGTGGCACGCTGTAATTCGGTAACCAATTGATTCATAACGATGGCACCTCGTCTGTCTGTCCGCATATGTAATAATAATACAGACCGGTGACATTGGCGTATTTTCGCTTATTGTGGACGATTTAATCATCAACCAGGCGTGACACTTATGGGGTTCGAATAGCCAATCCCCTCAATGCAATTCCGTTTCCACGCCCCCACGTCTAATGGATCAGATTCATGAGGTTTGCCGTTGACGACATCTAAGTAAGCGTACTGAAGAAGCCTATCGATACTGGATTCGCCAATTCATTTTCTTTCACAAAAAACGGCATCCAAGGGAACTCCGCGAAGCTGAAGTAACCACAGTTTGTGAATCACTTGGCAGTCCAGCGCAAGCTTTCCGCATCGTCGCAGACACAAGCACTTAATGCGATTGTGTTTCTTTACCGGGATGTTTTGCTTCTCCCGCTTGGCGAAATGAACGGCCTGAATCGCGTACAACAGCGAAAGCGCATTCCGGTCGTGATGACGGCAAAAGAGGTTTCGGCAGTCTTGTCACAGATGTCCGGGTCAACTTTACTCATGGCGCAGTTGATGTACGGTTCGGGCCTTAGGGTCGAGGAATGCTGCACCCTACGGGTTAAAGATGATATTTTCCAGCGCTTTAATTCTTGCGTTGTGGCGCTACGGATTTTCGCTTGTGCGTTGCCATGTCGACACTGGCCTTGGCAGCAATTGGTTTGCGCGTGCTTGCGGGTTTCTCGATTGCGGCGCGCTTCTTCGGCGCAGGAGCCTTCTCCTTAGCGCCGGGCTTCTTTACCGTCGGTGATTTTTTACGCACCACGGGCGGTGGCGCTTCGACCATTTCAATACCAAACACATCTGCGAGTTGTGCCGCGTCGAGTACTTTTGCCTTCGACGGCGTTTTTTTGCTTTTCGGCAAACCGGCGCTCGCTTGGGCGACGAGGTTTTTGGCATCGACTCGGCGTAGGCTGAACAGCAATTCCGGTTGCTCATCCAGGCGCACGCCGATGCCGTACAGTACCGCGGCAACGTGCTTGCACATCGCCGCCCAGTCTGGACAGTCACAAGTAAAGCTGATTTCTTTGGGTGCGGGAAATAAGCCGGTGTTCGCCGTGCAGATGCGTTCCATCACGCCCTTGGAAAGCCGCCCCTGCAACAATTCAACCAGCGAGGCGATTGATCCGGCGCAGTCGGCGCTGATCGCCTGCCACTGGGAAGCAGGTACTGCGGCCACGCTCACCGCGACTTGGTACAGGCTCGACCCCATGACTTGGGCTTGCACCTTACCTTCGGAAATTTTGAGGTCGATGACGGAGCCGTTACGCACATAGGTTCTGCCGCGCGGTAAGCGGTTTTCGTAATCGCTGTAACGTTCCAGATTGTCGCACCAGGCCTTGCCCCAAAAGGTCTTGGCAATGTTGCCGCGTCCGCCGAGCACGGGGGTGAGCGTCATGCCTTTCTTTTGCATTTTGGCAGCAATTTTTTCAGCCTTCTTGCGGCGTTCGGCGACTGAGACGTAGGGCTTCCATCCGAAATAACTCATTGCACATTTTCCTTGGATTTAATTTTCTTGGGCGGCATGAATATCCAGAGTCACAAGATTCAATAGTTCGTGGTCGCTCATTTCCGTCAGCAGTAGTTCCGCGCCGCCTTCCAGCACATCTTTTACCAGGCTTTGCTTTGATTCGATCAGTTGGTCAATGCGATCTTCGACTGTCCCTCGGCAAACAAATTTGTGCACCAGCACATTGCGCGTTTGACCAATGCGGAAAGCGCGATCGGTGGCTTGATTCTCCACTGCGGGGTTCCACCAGCGGTCGAAGTGGATCACATGCGATGCGGCGGTCAGATTAAGTCCGGCGCCGCCGGCCTTGAGCGAGAGCACAAAGAAGGGAGTCAGTTCATCCTCCTGAAAGCGTTGCACCATGGCACGCCGTTTCGCCACCGGCGTACCGCCGTGCAATACCAGGCCCGCACGCCCAAACACGGTACCGAGAAAGGCCGCCAGCGGTTCGGTGGTTTCGCGGAACTGGGTGAACACCAGCATTTTTTCCTGCTTGGCGGCGATCACTTCAGCCAGCTCGCGCAGCCGTGCAAATTTGCCACTATCAGCTGCATTCCATGCGCCGTCGCCGAGCCATTGCGAAGGATGGTTACAGATTTGCTTGAAGCGCATGAGGAACGACAGCACCAGGCCCTTACGGCCAATGCCTTCGGCTGCTGCGAGTGCCGTAGCGAGGTCTTGCACTGCGCGCTGATACAGCGCTGCTTGTATTGGGCTCAGGTGGCAGAAGGCTTTCAGTTCGGTTTTGTCCGGCAGGTCGTCGATGACGCGTTTGTCGGTCTTCAAGCGCCGCAGGATGTAAGGGCGCACCAGTTCGCGCAACGGGCCGAAATGCTCGGCAGCGGCCAGCCGCTTGGCGAATTTGGCAAAGACTTTGTCCGACCCTAATAAGCCTGGGTGGGTGAAATCGAAAATCGACCATAAGTCAGAGAGCCGGTTTTCTACTGGCGTTCCGGTGAGTGCGATGCGCGACTGGGCAATCAATTTCTTAACTTGGCGCGTCTGTTTTGTACCTGGGTTCTTGATCGCCTGCGCTTCGTCCAGCACCGCTACCTGCCAATGCGTTGTCTCCAGCAGCGGCAAGCGCATGAGCGAACCATAGCTGGTAATAACCAGATCAACCCCGGCGAGTTGCTGCGCATCCAGTGCCTGCAATTCGGCTGCCGACAGCACTGATGGATGCGCGATCAACATCGTTAGGCTGGGCGCAAAACGCGCGATCTCTGCCGCCCAATTCGCCAGCAATGATGCCGGAGCGACCAGCAGGCTGGGGCGATGCGGCGTGCCGGCCCGTTCACGCTTTAACACCAGCAGCAATGACAGCACCTGAATGGTCTTGCCCAGCCCCATGTCGTCCGCAAGAACTGCGCCCAGCCCGAGCCGCGTCAGCAGATACAGCCAGCGCACACCGGCCTGTTGATAAGGGCGCAAGGTGGCCTTCAGTTCATCGCCCGGCGTTACCTGCGCCAGCCCCTCCGGCGCGCGCAAGCACTGCAAAGTGTCAGCCAACCAGGGGCCTGCAACGACTTGCGACCACTCGGCGTCAATGCTCTCGGTGGGCCCATCCAACGCTGCCCCGGCCACCAGGCGCATGGCCTCGGAGAAGGCCAGGCCACCGGCGGCGGCCGCCTGCTCAATGACCTGAAATCGTTCGAGCAGGCGACTCAGTTTTTTACCATCCACCTCGACCCAGTGCCCGCGCATAAATTGCAAACCATCGCCGCCGGCCAACAGCTTTTTGATATCTGCCGCATTCAGATGCTCGCCGTCCAGCGTGACGTCGAGGCTGAAATCGAGCAGCGCACCGGCACCCAGCAGCGATGGCGCTTTCGCACCCACACTGGCCGTAACCTGTGGCCGAGTGGGACGCCCCGCCTGCCACGCTCCCGGTGCGCGCACCACAATGCCGGCGGCTTCAAGTTGCGGTACGGCGAGGAGAAACTGATAGGCTTCGGCTGGAGTCCAGCGTAAGGGATGGTAAATCTCGTCGGACTCAACCATGGCCTGCAACCAATCGCAGCATTCTGCCGCGCGTTGCACCGGCATCAGCAAGGACAGCAGACGCGTTCGATTTTTGCCATCGGAAAATTCATTCAAGGCTTGCGACAAGGGTTGATGTTGCGCCTTGCCATGCGCCGATAGACGCGCAGTATAGGTAGCAATAAAAGCAAACGGCGCTTCGGCATCCTTGCGATTTTCGGCCAGATTAAAATGCACCCGGCCAACCAGGTTCCAGGCGGGATGGAGCGCTTTGAGAAAATCTTGAAGCGATTTTTTTGACGCGCGCAAATCAAGCTGAAACGCCGCATTCAGCTCGTCCCATAGCGCAATCAGAACATCCGCCGTGAGGTACTCCGCACCCGTCATCGGCGGCGCGTTGCTGACTAAGTCATCGAGATCCTGCGCCGCAGGGTGCGCGATGACACAGTCGCTGTCGTCGGCCTGGGTCGTTGCACACAGCGCCGTGACATAGCGCGCACTGAAATCGCGCCACCAAGCAAAGGTCGGCGGCAATGCGCAACCCACCTGCGCTGCGCCCAGATGCAGAAGACCATGCCCCGTGCTGCGGATAAAGGCGTTTACCAGGCTTGCCTGAAGTGCCTCAGCGAGTATCGGCGCATCACGCTCCGGTGCTAGGAGCAGATGGCCGTGTGGGGTCAGAATCAGCGTGAGCGCGTCAGTTTTTTCGGTGTTCATCTTAGGGCCATAGTTTGCAAATCGCGGGGAGCAGCAAGCTCATTCGGCAATTTATTATCTTGGGCGCTTGATATTGAATCCGCTTGCTCGGCCGAGCGCATTGGTTTGGTGAAACTGGGTGCGGACTTTGCGGGCGGCGAGCAGGCTGGCGATGCGCGGAGCGGCCTGGGCGGGAGTGAAGTCAATCATCCGCTGCCTCGCGTGCGCTTTCCAGCAAGGCGCGGTCGCGCTCCAATTCAGCGCGTAATTCCTCTTCTGTCGGTAAGACCAAACGGTATTTGCTGGCAAATAACTGTTCGTTTTCATGCAGCACGGAATAACGCACCACCGAAGCATCCTTGGTCGCGCACAGAATAATTCCAACCGTCGGATTATCTTCCGGGCCGCGCTTCAGATCATCGTACATCCGCACATACATATCCATCTGCCCGATGTCCTGATGCGTCAATTCGCCGGATTTGAGTTCGAACAGGACGAAGCACTTGAGCAGGTAATTGTAGAAAACCAGGTCAACATAGAAATCTTTTGTTTCTGTGCTGACGCGCTGCTGGCGGGCAACAAAGGCAAAACCCTTGCCAAGCTCCAGCAAAAAGGATTGCAGGTGATTCATCAATCCCTGCTCAAGATCGCTTTCGAGCATACGCCCGGCTTCCGGCAACCCCAGAAATTCCAGCACCACCGGATCGCGCGCCAATTCGCGTGGCGAAGTCAGTATATTTGTATTGGCCAGCGCCTCTGCCTCGACAGGCGCACGATCCCGGCTGGCGAGCAAACGCTCGTAATACAGCGTGCCAATCTGCCGCTCCAATGCCCGCGAGCTCCAGTTCTGCGCCGCCGTTTCATCCATGTACCAACGGCGCGCTTGCTCACCCTCCACGCGCAGCAAGGTGCGGTAATGTGTCCAGCTCAATTCGGTACGCACTGCGTCCCAAATTGGAAAGACTTGAAAAAACGCACGCATATTGCGCAGATTCCGCTCGTCGAACCCGCGCCCGAATTCCGCTGTCAACGACTCCGCCAGTCGTGGCAACAAGCGCTTGCCGTATTCCGCGCGTGCAGCCCCGCCCTGCTCGAACTCTACGATATGCCGTCCGATTTCCCAGCAAGTGCGCACCTGAATCGCATCCACTGACCGCAAGAAGCGACTGCGTGCATCACGGATGAGCTCGCGGAGCTGTCCAACCAGTGTTTGCAGCGGTGGATCGTTTTGAATTGATAATTGTTTACTCATGGGTTTAAGCCCGCACTGCGTGGTTATGGATACAAATCATGCAAGGCATTTTCTCCATGCAATTGATCGGTGGACGGGTCTCATGGAAGTGCGGCAATAGATTGGTAGAGTCGCTTCAGATGTTCGTCAGACATATCCAAAATAGGCTCATATTGACAAAATTTCTGATCGGAATCTCCTGTCGTTCATACACGGATGTACTCACTACCATTGTTGTAAATGCAAATTTCTCCGTCTGAGCTAATTTTCACCGCAAGTCCATAGTTTGAGGCTCCAATGGCCGCCTTGGTTCTACTTCCCTCGGTTCCGCGCAGCTTGCCACTTTTCTTAGGCTGAAGCACAGCACCATAGGCCAAAATATTTCCGGAGTTATCAAGGACTACTGCGCCGTCAAGCGAGGCTAGCTCCACTGCAATGATACGTGGCAGCGATTGAATAGTGTGACCCTTGAGAAATCCATCGAACTCTCGATCTGTCTCACCCCGTTTGTCATCCCCTATAGCATCGCCGTCTTTCACCACTTTCCGTAGGTTGGTGCGATTATGAAGTATTACAAACAACCCACCACTTCGGCGGAAAGAAACGTCTAATGCGGCTCGGTATATCGCGCCTACCACTCGACCGACAAGATTCTTTTTCACCTTCTGGGCACGGGCTTGGTCTTTGAGAAGATATAAAAGATGGCCGTGATTCCAGTACTGCCATTGGCCATACCGATAGGTAAACCGGAGGGTTCCCTCGTCAAATACTAGGACGTCGCCTTGACGGCTGAGGGCTATGCCACAACGCTTATCGCGACTTGATCGAGCTATCGCTTCCGTCCAGTCCGGGTAATAGTGTTTCGCATTTAGTGGTCTTGTTTCGTACTTGTCAAGATCGACAAAACTCTCCACTCGTCCGTCTGTAGATACGATGTACGCTGTCCGAAATCCATCCGATAGAGCCTTGTATTTTTTAGATCGAAGAAACTCAGAAAGTGAACTGCCGCCCGATGCCCCAACCCCTTGAGGATCAAGGATGCACCCAAATGAAAGTGCTTTGTTCTCGTAGCTTTGTTCTGACAACGTATGCAAGGCGCTTAGAACAGGCGCAATGGGAGATTCAAGCCCATGATGTGTCTGAATGTGAGAAGCAACTACGTACTCATCAAATGAATCACGAATCGCCTGAATAGATGCCGAGCTCGAATCGAGAAGCTGTTGTTGCAACACTTCGGCTATACGGTTCGCAATCAACCGGCAGATATCGTATTCGCGCAGATCAATGGTACCTCTTGCTTTGCCTTTACGATCCGCGGCACGACGGCGCACAATGGTTGTGAGAGACCTTCCATTCGTATCGGATTGTGTGCCAACCGCAATTGTCATGCGCACTTCTTTTCTTGCATTGGTAACCCATGCTGACTTAGTAGTTTTCCATGCACCCTCATTCCACGCCGAAATTTTAATATGTGGGAGTAGGCGCTGAACAGCACCTGCCGCAAACTTGAGAAAGTCTTTTTGTGCATCATTAAGTCGCTGATGCAGTCGGCTGTTGGCTCTTAGCATACAGTGTATTGATCTAACCAATCCCACCACTGGAATCTTGGATACGCAGATGTTCCCCCATTCGTGCAACTATTTATATTTGATAAAAATTGCTCATGCATAACCAATTTCCCCAACGGAACTAATGCGATTTTTTCAGCAAAAAGTTCCTTGTTCAAAAAAAAACAACTGCTAACAAACCCCAGTCACTTCCGCATAGGGGTTTTACCTGTGTTCCATATCCTCTCACAGACCAAGCGGTTATAGTTTTTACCAATACTCTAGTTCCGTCTTTCAACTCAATATCATAAGGAGAGTTTTTCTTTGGGGCGTATTCTTTGAACTTTGATTTACTTTCAAAGTGCTTGCGAACCCAGTACTCGCCGATGTCACCAATATAGTTATCGTTTCCAAGTATCAATCCCTTGCTTACTGCCCCTTGGAATGTACACGGGCAACAGCAAGCACTTTTATCGCTTTTAGAATGGGCTCATCGGCTTCCATTGTTGACCTCAAGCATGACGTTTTAGCTGGAAAAATTGTACTCATGTCACCGCCAACAGAACTGACAATCGAAAGATCGCTATGGGCACATTGCAGTCAGATGAGTTCAAAAAGGGCTTATCACGATTGGTCTTAAACCACCGTCTGTTTCAACTGCTCCAAAATCGCCGGATTTTCCAGTGTCGAAACATCTTGGGTAATTTCTTCACCTTTGGCCAACACGCGCAACAAGCGCCGCATGATTTTACCGGAGCGGGTCTTGGGTAAATTATCGCCGAAACGAATTTCATCCGGCTTGGCGATGGGGCCGATTTCTTTGGCGACCCATGCGCGCAATTCGGCGACGATTTTTTTCGCCGCCTCGCCTTCGGGACGCGCGCCTTTAAGCACGACAAAAGCCACGATGGCTTCGCCTTTAATCTCATGCGGTTTGCCCACCACGGCGGCTTCCGCCACCAGCGGATTTGCCACTAGCGCGGATTCTACCTCCATGGTACCGAGGCGATGACCGGAAACATTCAAGACATCGTCGATGCGCCCCATGATCCAAAAATAGCCGTCTTTATCCCGATGCGATGAATCGCCTGCGAGATAAGTCGTACCGCCTAATTCCGGTGGAAAATAAGTTTTTTTGAAGCGCTCCGGATCACCCCATAAAGTGCGTAGCTGCGACGGAAACGGCCGCTGGATTACTAAGAATCCACCCTGCCCTAATCCCACCGGATCGCCTTGCTCATCGACAATCGCCGCTTGAATACCCGGCAAGGGCAAGGTGCAGGAACCGGGTTTGGTCGGCACCGCACCGGGTAGCGGCGCAATCATGTGGCAGCCAGTTTCGGTTTGCCACCAAGTATCGACAATCGGGCAACGGCTCTGACCGACGACTTCGTGATACCACATCCAAGCTTCCGGATTGATCGGCTCGCCCACGGTGCCGAGTAAACGTAGCGACGATAAATCGTATTGTTTTGGTAAATCGGCGCCGAGTTTAATTAAAGAACGAATCGCCGTCGGCGCGGTGTAAAAAGTCGTGACTTTGTGTTTTTGGATCAACTCCCAAAACCGCCCGGGATGCGGGTAGGTGGGAATGCCCTCGAACATCAGCAGAGTCGCACCCACGGCCAAGGGGCCATAGGTGACATAGGTATGGCCGGTGATCCAACCCACGTCGGCGGTACACCAAAAAATATCGTCCGGCTTATAGTCGAACACCCATTGCATGGACAATATCGCGCCCAATAAATACCCGGCGCTGGAATGCTGCACGCCTTTGGGTTTGCCGGTAGAGCCGGAGGTATACAAAATAAACAGCGGATGCTCGGCATTCACCCAAACGGGTTCGCAGTTATCCGACTGATCTTGAATTAGATCGCTCCACCACACATCGCGCAGCGCTTGCCAATGCACCGTATTGCCGGTGCGTTTATACACCACCACTTTTTCCAGGCTGGGACAATTGCCGGTGCTCAGGGCTTCGTCGACCGCATCTTTCAGGCGCACGTTTTTACCGCCGCGCAGGCCTTCGTCGGCGGTAATCAGCACTTTGGCACCGGCATCATCAATGCGTTCCTGCAAGCTTTTGGCGGAGAACCCGCCGAACACCACCGAGTGAATGGCACCGATGCGGGCGCAAGCTTGCATCGCTACCACCGCTTCGATGCTCATGGGCATATAAATAATGACGCGATCACCAAGTTGCACGCCGAGTGACTTCAAGCCATTGGCGAATTGGCACACGCGCCGATGTAGTGCTTGATAGGTAACCGTTGTGACCTGGCCGTCATCCGCCTCAAAAATAATCGCGGTTTTATTCGGCTGCGTTTTTAAATGTTTGTCGAGGCAATTGGCGGAGACATTCAGCGCGCCATCGTAAAACCATTTGTAAAACGGCGCAGCGCTCTCGTCCAAGATTTGCGTAAAGGGCTTGTGCCATTGCAGCATCTCGCGTGCGCGTTTGGCCCAAAAACCGGTGTAATCCGATGCCACCTCTTGGCGCAGTGCTTGATACGCCTCCATGCCGGAAACATTCGCGGCTTGTTTGAATGGCTCGCTGGGGGGAAATACCCGTGTCTCGGACAGAATTGATTCGATATTTGCCATAGTGCCTCCAGTGGTTCTTGTTCTTACCTAAAGCGCTTAGAATTAGCTTCTCCGTTATCTTACCAAAATCGGCCCCACACCAATGCCCTCATCGGATGTACTGATCGACAATGCGCTACGCTTCACCCGCTATGGGCAACGCTTGATCGCCGCCGATCCAACGCTACGCAACGCCTTACGCGCCGGATTAGATCGGCCTTTTCAGCGTGAGGAGATACAAGCTTTTCTCGCCGCACAAACTATTAACAACGAAGCCGATCTTAAGCGTGTCTTACGCACTCTTAAAAAACACGTTGCCCTGCGTTTGATGGTGCGTGATTTATCTGGTATCGGCGATCTGACGGAAGTCATGGCCAGCATCAGCGCACTGGCCGAGCTATCGATTCAAGAAGCGCTGCGGCACTTGAGCGGCTGGCACCGGGCCGACTATGGCACACCCATCGGCGAGGAATCCGGAACCGCGCAAGAACTGATTGTGATCGGGATGGGTAAGCTCGGCGGTTGTGAGTTGAATGTTTCATCCGATGTCGACCTGATCTACATTTATCCGGAAGAAGGCCAAGCCGGAAAACTCTCCAACCACGAATATTTTACGAAACTCGCACAGAAACTCACGCAAGCCATCTCCGAACTGACCGCCGATGGTTATGTTTTTCGCGTCGATCTGCGCTTACGACCGTATGGCGATAGCGGCCCGGTGGTATCGAGCTTTGCCATGCTGGAGCAGTATTTACTCACCCAGGGACGGGAGTGGGAGCGCTATGCCTGGATCAAGGCGCGCGCCCTGAGCGGCGATGCAGCGGGCTTGGAACAACTGGCGCGGCCCTTTGTTTACCGGCGCTATCTCGACTTCGGCGCTTTTGCCTCGATGCGCGATTTGCACGGACAAATTCGGCGCGAAGTTACACGCCGCGCTTTAGCGGACAACATTAAACTCGGTCCCGGCGGAATTCGCGAGATCGAATTCATCGCCCAAGTATTTCAGTTGATCCGCGGCGGCAAAGAAACTGATTTGCAAATCCGGCCCACCTGCGCTGTACTGGATCTACTGGCGCTACGCGGGCGGTTACCACAGTCAACGGTCGCTGAACTACAAAACGCGTATCACTTTTTACGCAATCTGGAGCATCGCTTGCAATACCTGGATGACGCACAAACCCACAGCCTGCCGGAAAACGATACTGACCGCTGTTTGATCGCTAGCGCCATGCACTTTGATACTTGGGAAAATTTTCGCACCGCCTTCGATGCACACCGCATTCAGGTTAAACAAGCGTTTGACGATGTTTTTTCCGAGAACGCTACTCCCGACGACCAAACGCCTTTGTTTGTTGAGCATCCAGCCCTCGCCCGACTGGCCGAACTGGGTTATACCGATCCACAAGATGCCGCATCGCGGCTCTCTGCGTTAAAACGTTGCCAACGCTATACCCACTTGCCCGAAAAAAACAAGGTGCGCTTTGATCGACTCATGTCGCAAATTGTGGAAGCGGCGGCGCACCATGCACATTCCAATGACACACTCGCGCGCACGATTATGCTCATGGAAACGATTGCGCAACGCGAATCTTATCTCGCGCTGCTTGCCGAGTATCCGCAGGCGCTTACGCATGTCGTTAAATTTTGCGCCGCCAGCGCGTGGGCAACCACGTATCTTTCACAGCATCCAATTTTGCTCGACGAACTTCTCGATCCGCGCGCGTTGCTGGAGCGCTGCGACTGGGATCGTTTACGCAAAAATCTGCGCGCGGATCTGGGTGACTACACCGGTACCGAACGTCAAATGGATACCCTGAGGAATTTCAAACATGCCCAAACTTTTCATCTTCTAGCTCAAGAAATGGAAGGTATTTTATCCATCGAAGACTTGAGCAAAGAACTCACCACCCTGGCCGAATGCCTGTTGACCGAAGTGCTGCACATCGTCTGGCTGTCGCTCCCCAAAAAACACGGCACCGCACCGCACTTCGCCATCATTGGTTATGGAAAACTGGGGAGTAGAGAACTTAACTATGCCTCCGATCTCGACATCGTGTTCTTGTACGACGATCCCGACCCAGCCGCACCCGAAACCTATGCGCGATACGCACAGCGCATCAATAGTTGGTTAACGACGTTTACGCCGGCGGGTACTTTGTATGAAACCGATCTTCGCCTGAGACCAGAGGGCAATTCTGGACTTTTTGTGAGTTCCATTACGGCGTTTTCCCATTACCAACAGCACGATGCTTGGGTTTGGGAACACCAGGCATTGACCCGCGCCCGTTTTGTTGCCGGTGACGCGGCTATCGGTGAAGCCTTCGAACATATTCGACGCGAAATCATCTGCCGATCACCGGACATCGCCGCACTACGCGCCGACGTTGTCGGCATGCGTAAAAAAATGCACGCAACACACCCCACGGCATCGACGCTGTTCGATCTGAAGCACGATCAAGGCGGTCTTATCGATGTCGAGTTTATCGTGCAATTTTTAGTGCTGGCGCACGCTTCAACCTATTCCGATCTTGCCGACAATATCGGAAATTCGGCGCTGTTATCCCGAGCCGCGCAGCACGGTCTAGTGAACAATCAGCGCGCGGAGGAGGTACGTTCTGCGTATCGAGCACTGAGCAGCATGCAACATCGCGAACGCCTGCAAGACAACGGTATCCGTGTTAAAAAGTCGTTGGTAGCACCCTTTATCGATAGCGTAAAATTGCTTTGGACCGATTTATTTGGTGCCTATTGAGGTGCCGAATCTAAGTCGCGTTAAGTCGGCTCGCCGGCGATACGGTGGCGAATACGCTCCAACGAAAGAAGCGTCAGTAAACGGGTTGCATGGCCTTCTTCCTCGGCCCGAATAAGACCTTCGGTCAGCCCGTTTTCACCAACCAAATGGGTGTGCATTTTCTCAATCTGCTGTAAGGGTATTTCCGGGATTTCCCCTAACGCATCGACCCAAAGACCAATGTAGCCGTCGCTCTCGTGACGATGATGGATCACCACAATGTGCCCCTCGCTTGCACTCAATTTCTGCGGCGGGCAATTTAATAGCCCCGCAAGATTGACTACCAAAATAGGGTTGCCGCGAAACACGACCATGCCGCTGACGTGCGGTGCCGCACCCAGAATACTGGTGATGTTCACGGCTCCGATCGCTTCCACCACCTGCGCAGCGGATATGCCCAACCAATTTCCAGCGACATAAAATGTTGCAATTTCCACGGTTTTCGCGTCGCCTCCCGGCGCTAACGGGAAAATTGCTTTCCCGTGTTGGGTCTCTGGTTTATGCAAAATAGCGTGCGCAGCGTTGCCCAGCGGAGCAAAAATTAGCGCCACCACGTTATTGCGATAAGCATCCAGCGGCCCTTTATATTCTCGATAGCCTTTCGACATGCAGGCACCGACCGCATAGTAGTTACCTTGGTATTCCGTGATGCCGGAAAATCCTTTTCCATTTTTTAAAGTCAAAAATGATTCCTCGATATCCAACAAAGTGCCCAGCGCTAACTCGTCGCGTGTGGCCGCGATTATTTTTCGTTCTTGATCGACAAACACACCAAAACTTCCCGGTAAAATACTGTCGCCACCGGAGCGTGGCAATGCATCTTGCAGCATCGCCTCAAACTGCGGCCTAGCATCGAAGACGATGCCGATACCACCCACGACCCGCGACGCGTCGGGTGAACGGATAGCCGCGCTGTATATGTAGGTATGGCGCTCCCGGTAGAGCGGTGTCGATGCGAAAGCCGAAACAACATAGTCTTGTGAATTTCGTAAGCTTAAGGTTTGACTAATCCATTCTTCCGGCACCGATTGACCAATAAATTCTTGGCCGATAGGATTCGACATGGCCACAACGATGCCCTGGTGATCGAATAAGACAAGGTTGTCGTAGACTGTATAAAGGCTATTGATATACACCAGGATATCGGCAACAACATCGGTATCGGCGCGGCTTAATTCGTGGTTCCCGAGTCGGCGTCTAAATTCTGAATTCAAAGCCCACCACCGGCAATCGTTGGCGCGTTCATACAGGTTACGATCCATGATGTCGATGGCCAATGCCGCCAAAAACTGGCTATCTTGAAGAATGGCGGAGACGACCGTTTGGTGTAAATTATCGATGGAGTGCTCGAATAATTTCTGTGTTTTATATCCAGTGCTGCTAATTTCCCAGAGTAGTATCTTTGAAAAAGCCGGGTTCAAGGCTTTTCCATCGCTGCTTTGGCGTACATTGCCATTCCAAACGGAGCGATTCAGTTCACGTTGAATACGCTCGGCCTGCAACGGAATATTACGCAACGCTTCGGTAAATAAGCTGGGATTGGCCATCGCGACTGAGAGTGCTTCCGGGCTAACCATCGACAATGGCGTTGATCGGGTTTTTTCAAAAGCATGCTGCACCGGCACCATCACGTGCCCCAGCCAACCGGGTCCTACATACCCTTGATACCCCGTGGTTGGTCGAGTGACCGCAAGATACTCGCTGCCCGCGAAACGCACCACACGCCAATCCCTATCCAACACCGGCTCCATTTTAGCGCCGACCGGGATGTGATGTTCTTCACTGCTGGCAATAACGCGCCCGCTTTGATCCAGCAGCATAATCACGGACCAGCCATCCGGATCGGCCAGGTTAGCAAAAATACCTTCGGTTTCATTCTGGAAACGAAAGCACAGACACAGCACGCCCAGCGACCGGCCATCACGCGTCGTCACCCGGTAGGAGTAAATTAGGCTGACCGGTTCATTCGGCAGTAAATCGCTGTACCGAAAGGTCTCGACATAGGCATCGGTTGTGGTGAGCGATTCCTGCAATAGTGCATCGCGGCTGTGTTTTACCGGACTCGTGGGATCGAGTTGAATTACGACATTGCCGTCCAAATCGAGCACGATAATATCGAAATAAACAGAATACTTCTGCACGTATTCCGAGAATCGTTCCCGTAAACGATTCGCTAACGCATCTGGTTCAGGTATCAGTTCCGCAACTTGTGCTGAATTTTCCGATTTCAAATTGCGCCGCTGCTCCGAATAACGATAGAGATATTCGCGGAGATCTTCGTCAGTTGCCAAAAAACCAATATCGGCGGTACGCTCGAACAGGTTGCGAATCATGATATCCACCGTCACCTGCGCTTTGGATTTGATACCCAAGACGGTCTTCTTTAAGATTTCCTGACCGAGATTGTTCAACAGGCTTTCGGTGAGACGATTAAATGCTTGCCGGGTTTCGATCATATCGGTCGCCGCCCCGGATAATTGCCCCAACAAAGTCAGGTTGTCCCAAACAGTTTGCAGCGCCTGTAGATTTTCTCGGTACTCCTCTACGTCACTCATGTGGCGAATCAACCCATACAGGTTCTCCGTCAGCTCAATCCCTTTGTAAAGCGCCATAGCCACTCCATGAATAGGTCTTCTCAAAAGAGCAATTTTTATTCCATTAGAATTAATTGCTTTACTTATATGTTTGGGCTACGGTTTACAGGATAAAACTCAATTAATACAATAGCATTACAGAAATGGGCGAGACAAGACGCACTTAATATGTGCCGTTGGAAATTAAATGCGCAAAAATAGTGCAGGAAATTACATCACTCTTTAATTGGTTGATCCAGCGTATACAATCCAATCGAATTATTCCGTAACCCCTTAAATATTTTGGTTTATATAACCAGCTTGTTTAAAAAATAATGGGTGAGCGTACCTGCCGCCAAATTTGTGACGGGGTCTAAGGCCTCGATTTACGTCGCATTCATCCCCTAACACCAAAACCAAGTTAGGCCATTTTTGCGGAGGTTTTCACGCAAGCTACAATTTTATCCGCCCAGCGCCGCACCAAATTAGCATCCTTGCCTTCGACCATGACGCGCAGTACCGGCTCGGTGCCGGAATTTCGCAAAAGTACGCGACCATTGCCTTTGAGTTCAGTATTGGCATCCACCAGTAAAGCTTGCACCGGGATGCTGTCGCGGAAATCGAAATCGCGGGGGATCGGTACGTTGATCAGTACCTGAGGATAAACAATGATATCTTTGATCAGTTCTTTGAGCGTGCGCTTGCTCGCGCGCAAAGCATGCAGCACTTGTAAAGCCGAAATAATGCCGTCGCCGGTCGTGTGCTTGTCGCGGCAAATGATATGGCCCGAGGATTCTCCGCCCAATAACCACCCCTTGCTATCCATCATCTCCAGCACATAACGGTCCCCGACAGCGGCGCGCGCAAAGGGAATTTTGTTTTTTTCATACGCATGTTCAAGCCCGAGATTGGTCATTGACGTGCCCACGACACCGCCTTTGAGTAAATCTTGTTTCGCACGGTGGTTGGCAATAATGTAGAGCATGAGATCGCCATCGTAAAGTTTGCCGTCAGCATCCATCATCAGGACGCGATCACCGTCACCATCAAAAGCAATTCCGAAATCCGCTTGATGCTCGCGTACGGCGCGCTGCAGCGCTTCAGGGTGTGTGGTGCCGCAATCGAGATTAATGTTAAGGCCGTCGGGTTTGACACCAATGCTAACCACTTCCGCACCCAACTCATGAAACACGGCGGGAGCAATCTGGTAGGTCGCGCCGTGGCCGCAATCCAATGCGATGCGCATGCCGCGCAAATCCAATTCCGTTGGGAAGGTGCTTTTACAAAATTCGATATAACGTCCCCCGGCATCTTCGATACGCCGCGCCTTGCCGAGTTTTTCCGAGGGCATACACAGCATGGGTTCGTCCAAAAAAGCTTCGATGGCGCGCTCAACTTTATCGACCAGTTTGAGCCCCCCGGGACCAAAAAATTTGATGCCATTATCGGGATAAGCATTGTGCGAGGCGGAAATCACGATGCCCGCCTGACAACGCAGCGCCCGGGTTAAATACGCGACTGCCGGTGTCGGCATGGGACCCAGCAGCAACACATCCACGCCAGCGGCGGACAACCCCGCTTCCAAAGCGGATTCCAGCATATAACCGGAGATGCGCGTATCTTTGCCGATGATGACCGAAGAGTGTTCATTGCGTAGGCGCCGATCATTCTCCACCAAAATACGCCCTGCGGCATAACCCAGGCGCATGACAAATTCCGGCGTAATCGGAGGTTCGCCCACCCGCCCACGCACACCATCAGTGCCAAAATATTTTCTACTCATACCCCTCCTCCCACTGCATTAACGATGGTCAGTGCATCACGTGTGGCCTTCACATCGTGTACACGTATTATTTTGGCACCTTTGAGCACCGCCAGTACAGCAGCGGCTACGCTAACATGCACCCGTTCATGCACTTTGCAATTAGCGATCTTGCCCAGCATGGATTTACGCGACAAACCCACCAAGACCGGCACCCCCAGATCTTGTAAGACCTGTAAATTTTGCAGCAAGGCGACATTATGCTCAAGATTCTTGCCGAAACCAAACCCTGGATCAATGATTAACCGTTCGCGCTCTATGCCAGCGGCCTGCGCCGCTTGTAGACGTGCCTGGAGGAAGGCGTGTACTTCCGCGACCACATCGTGGTACAGCGGTAATTGCTGCATGATTTTCGGGTCGCCCTGCTTATGCATAAGGCATACAGCAGCTTTCGAACCGGCTAAGGCAGCGAACGCTCCTGGTTCTTGTAAGGCGTGAATGTCATTGACCATATCCACACCGGCGCGGAGAGCCGCGCGCATAACGGCGGGCTTCTGGGTATCAATCGATAAGGCCACTCCGGCATGCGCTAAGCCTTCTAAGACTGGCAATACCCGCGCCAATTCATCCTGCTCGCGCACTCGCGCCGCACCGGGCCGAGTGGATTCGCCACCGATATCTAAAATATCGGCACCCTCCTCGATTAAACGTAATCCATGCGCAATCGCCTGCTCCGCGTCGTAAAAATGGCCGCCATCGGAAAAAGAGTCGGGAGTGACGTTGACGATGCCCATGAGCAACGGACGGGACAGCGTGTAGGTAAAGCGACCACAACTAAGCATGTAGAAGTACCGAGGACTGCGCGACCATCCAATGCGCAGTCCTCGCCTTTAAGCTTCTTCCGCTGGTTTAACTGTCGGTGCCGGAGCGCTTGGTGTACTGGGTGACGGTGGTGGAGGTACCGTTGACTGGGTGGGTTTGGGCGGTCGTGGCGCTAGACCATCCATAATGTCTTTGATTTGGTCGGCATCAATGGTTTCCCACTCCATCAGCGCATTGGTCATGACTTCGACCTTAGTGCGACTTTCATCGAGAATTTTCCGCGCGCGTGCATATTGCTCGTCGATGATGCGGCGAATTTCTTTGTCCACGAGTTGCATGGTGACATCGGACATGCTCTTATGCGTCGA
Source organism: Betaproteobacteria bacterium (assembly GCA_043783305.1). Taxonomy (GTDB): domain Bacteria; phylum Pseudomonadota; class Gammaproteobacteria; order Burkholderiales; family Thiobacteraceae; genus RBG-16-58-11. Next base: position 7,662 of record JAYVZN010000073.1, on the reverse strand, counting down.
CATCGAGCGGCCTAAGAACACTTCGCCGTCATCCTCGCCGTACACCATGGGGCCTAAGGCATCGGACATACCGTAACGCGTTACCATATCGCGCGCAATCTTGGTTGCACGCTCGAAGTCGTTGGAAGCGCCGGTAGAAACATTACCGACAAACAGTTCTTCGGCAACACGTCCGCCGAACAGCATGCAAATTTCCGACAACATTTGGTCTTTATACAAACTAAAGCGATCTTGTTCCGGCAAGGACCAAGTCACGCCCAGCGCGCGACCACGCGGAATGACGGTGACTTTGTGTACGGGATCGCAATCGGGCAGCGTCATGCCAATGATGGCGTGGCCGGATTCGTGATACGCGGTTTTGCGTTTTTCTTCCGGGCTAATCACCATGGATTTACGTTCTGCGCCCATGAAGATTTTATCTTTGGCGCGCTCGAAGTCGTCCATATCCACCAAACGCTTGTTACCGCGCGCTGCAAATAAGGCAGACTCATTCACTAAATTAGCCAGATCAGCACCCGACATACCGGGTGTGCCGCGCGCCAAGATATCAGCGCGCACATCGGGAGCGATGGGTACTTTACGCATGTGTACTAATAGAATTTGTTCGCGGCCACGGATGTCCGGCAGCGGCACCACCACTTGGCGGTCAAAACGGCCTGGACGCAAAAGCGCCGGATCCAACACGTCGGGACGGTTAGTCGCGGCGATCACGATCACGCCAGCCGTGCCTTCAAAGCCGTCCATTTCCACTAACAGTTGATTCAGCGTTTGCTCGCGTTCGTCGTTACCACCGCCCATGCCTGCACCGCGTTGGCGACCGACAGCGTCGATCTCGTCGATGAAGATGATGCAAGGCGCGGTTTTCTTCGCTTGCTCGAACATGTCGCGCACGCGCGCTGCGCCCACGCCGACGAACATTTCCACGAAATCGGAACCAGAGATGGAAAAGAACGGTACTTTGGCTTCTCCGGCAATGGCCTTGGCCAGCAAGGTTTTACCGGTACCGGGGCTGCCCACCATCAAGACACCGCGCGGGATACGCCCGCCCAGCTTTTGAAACTTACCTGGGTCGCGCAGAAATTCGACCAACTCCGCGACTTCTTCTTTGGCTTCATCGCAACCGGCCACATCCGCAAAGGTAATGATATTGGTCGATTCATCCAGCATCCGCGCACGGCTTTTACCGAAGGAAAAAGCACCGCCACGTCCGCCGCCTTGCATCTGCCGCATGAAAAATATCCAGACACCGATCAGCAGCAGCATCGGGAACCAGGAAATAAATACGCTGGCCAAGAAGGACTGTTCTTCGGGTGGCTTGGCTTCGATTTTAACACCGCTTTTCAACAGGTCGTCTACCAACCAGATATAACTCGGGGCATAAGTTACGAAGTGGCTACCGTCTTGACGCTTGCCGCGTACGGTGTTGCCGTCGATCTGAACTTCCGCAATTTGCTTACTCTTTACATCCTGCATAAAGGCAGAAAAATCCACCGCCGCTGAAATGTTGCGCTTGGTGGTAAATTGCGAAAACAGTACCATCAGTACCAGCCCGATTACGAGCCAGATAGCAATCGTTTTAAATGAGTTGTTCAAGACTGTTCCTTAGTGAGGAAAATACAATTTGGATTCATTCTAACCTTATTTAAAAAGCTTTGCGCATTCGGTGCGTACTAAAAACCTTGTTTTACGGCAATTTAATGTACCTGCAAGTCTTGTTCAGCGTACTTATGCCGCATTCGCCTGCAAGCCCTTGCCCAATAGATAAACTTCTTTACTCTGATTACGCGAGGCCTCCGGTTTGCGAATTTGGACTTGCCGAAAGTGTGTACGTAGCGCCTTCACATAGGCATCGAAATCGCCGCCTTGAAACACTTTTACCAAAAAACAGCCGCTCGGTTTTAAGTGGCTAACGGCAAAATCCAGTGCAAGTTCAGCCAAATAATAACTTTTCGCTTGATCTGCCAAGGGAATGCCACTGATATTGGGTGCCAAGTCCGAAATTACAAGATCTACTGTCTGACCTCCGAGCTGCGTCTTGAGTTCAGCCGATACCGCCGCCTCGGTGAAATCACCCAAAATGATCGATACCCCAGACAAACCCATCATTTCCAACACATCCAGAGCAAAAACATGGCCGGAAGTGCCCACCTTCTGTGCCGCCACCTGCGACCAGCCACCGGGCGCGGCTCCCAGATCCACCACCCGCATACCGGGTTTAAACAATTTATCCTTAGCATCGATCTCAAGCAATTTATACGCCGAGCGCGCACGGTAACCATGCAGCTTAGCGAGTTGCACGAAGCTATCGTTGACATGCTGATTCATCCAGCCTTTACTGGATTTAGTGCGCTTCATATACGGTCTGCGCTACTGTGAAAAGCACTGTGCATAGAGTCTTCTCTAACAAAAACGAAATAGCCGGCCCCCAATCTAGGTTAAACTGCCGCCATGAAAAAACTGAACTCAACTCAAATACGCTTCCTACGTGCGCAAGGCCATCACTTAAAGCCAGTGGTATTGGTGGGTGATAAGGGCTTAAGCGACGCGGTATTAAAAGAAATTACCGCTGCCATCAAGGCGCATGAACTCATTAAAATCAAAGTGGCGAATGATGAACGCAGCGCGCGCGAAGTCATGCTGGACACCGTTTGCAGTACTACCGGTGCGGCGGCTATCCAGCATATCGGTAAAACCTTTCTGGTGTATAAGCCGGCACCACAAATGAAGCTCGTATTGCCGCGTTAAACCACCGCGACGGATTGCTTAGCGTTGTTTGACGACTAACGCTAGGCCGAGCAGGCTTTGCAGTACATATAAAATACTGGCAATCCCATGCCAGTGCGCAAAACGGTTCGCCGCGACACCTTCTAACACCTTTGCCGTCCCACCTTGAACTTTCAAGCTTTGAATGATCGGCTGTATACCGAAATGTCCGATCAACGCCAACGCCAACATCATCAGCACGATCCAAAAAAACCACTGCTTAAAGGCGCGCACGCCTTCACCGGCAAGGCAATAAACCAATAAATAAACACCGCTCACCACACCGACATAAGCCATGACGGTAAACATTTTGCCCGCCAGCAGCCCGGCCAGTGGTTTATCCGACAAAGTAGCAAACAACGTCGGTGCGGCAATCGCGCCAATCGCCCACAAACCACCCACCCACAGCGTGACGACAACAAACGATAAATGGACGGAAAAATTTTTCATCGGTGCTTAGATGTATTGCACGTCCAGTATTTCGTATTCGCGCACGCCGCCGGGAGCCTGCACCTCTGCCACGTCTCCGGGAAATTTCCCGATCAAGGCACGGGCAATGGGCGAGCTGATGGAGATTTTGCCTTCTTTCAAATCGGCTTCATCGTCACCCACGATTTGATAATTTACTTTTTGACCGGATTCCATGTCCTCTAATTCGACCGTTGCACCGAATACCACATTGCCTTCGGCATCCAATAATTTGGGATCGATAATTTGTGCATTGGATAGTTTAAATTCCAATTCAACGATACGGCCTTCGACAAAGCTCTGCCGTTCTTTTGCGGCATCGTATTCAGCGTTCTCCGACAAATCGCCATGGGCGCGCGCTTCGGCAATGGCGGCGATGACGCTTGGTCGTTCAACCGTTTTCAAGTGGTGCAACTCCAGGCGCATTTTTTCTGCGCCGTTTACGGTCAAGGGGACTTTACTCATCGGGGCTCCTTTCAGGTTTCGCTAATGCGTGTTTAAACTCGCGTGCAAACCTTGTAAATCAAACACGTTCAACTCGTTCATATGGCGCATACCAATCACAGCCGCGCGAGCACCGGCCAAGGTCGTGTAATAGGTCACGTGAAATTGTTCGGCGGCGGCGCGAATCGCGTAGGAATCCTGGATCGCGCGCTTGTCTTCCACGGTGTTGATAATGAGCGCAATTTCTTTGCTCTTAATCATATCGACAATATGCGGACGGCCTTCCGGCACTTTATTCACGATTTGCACCGTCAAACCTTCGGCCTGCAGGACGTTGGCCGTACCGCGCGTCGCGCACAAGGTAAACCCTAGTTCCAGCAAGGCGCGGCTCACTTCTACGACACGCGCTTTATCCAAGGGTTTCACACTAATAAAAACTTTACCGGAAGCCGGAAGCTTGATGCCGGCTGCGATTTGCGACTTTAAGAAAGCTTCGCCGAAGGTGTCCGCCACCCCCATGACTTCACCGGTCGATTTCATCTCCGGCCCGAGAATGGGATCCACACCAGGAAATTTGATGAAGGGGAACACCGCCTCCTTTACCGAGTAATAGGGCGGAATCACTTCGTGCTCAACACCCTGCTGCTTGAGCGTCTTGCCCGCCATGCAACGCGCGGATATTTTGGCCAGCGGCAAACCGCAAGCCTTCGATACAAAAGGCACGGTACGCGAAGCACGCGGGTTAACCTCCAACACATACACCGTTTCACCTTGGATCGCGAACTGGATATTCATTAAACCCACAACATTCAGCGCATGCGCCAAGCGCACAGTCTGCGCGCGCAATTCATTTTGCAGTTCGATACTCAGACTATACGGCGGCAAAGAACACGCCGAGTCGCCGGAATGCACACCCGCTTCTTCAATATGCTCCATGATGCCACCGATCAACACATCGGTGCCATCGCAAATCGCGTCCACATCCACTTCAATGGCATCGTTCAAGAAGCGATCCAGCAACACCGGCGATTTATTTGAAACCTTCACCGCCTCGCGCATGTAGCGTTCGAGATCAGCCTGCTCGTGTACGATTTCCATGGCCCGTCCGCCCAGCACGTACGAAGGACGCACCACTAGCGGATAGCCGATTTCTTCTGCCAAATGCAACGCTTCTTCACTACTGCGCGCGGTGCGATTGGGTGGTTGCAGCAACTTTAATTCTTGCAATAATTTTTGGAAGCGTTCGCGATCTTCCGCGCAATCAATGGCATCCGGCGTGGTGCCGATAATCGGCACGCCGTTGGCTTCCAAATCGCGCGCCAGCTTCAACGGCGTTTGACCGCCGAACTGGACGATCACGCCCACCGGTTTTTCGATGCGCACGATTTCCAGCACATCTTCCAGCGTCAAGGGCTCGAAATACAAACGGTCAGAGGTGTCGTAATCGGTCGACACGGTTTCCGGATTACAGTTGACCATGATGGTCTCAAAGCCGTCCTCACGCATGGCCATCGCCGCATGCACGCAACAATAGTCAAACTCAATACCCTGGCCGATACGGTTCGGCCCGCCGCCCAACACCATAATTTTGTTACGGTTGCTGGGTTCGGCTTCGCACTCTTCCTCATAAGTTGAATACTGATAGGCGGTGTTGGTACTAAATTCTGCAGCACAGGTATCCACCCGCTTGTATACCGGATGAATCGCCAAGTCCCAACGACGTTTACGCACTTCGTGCTGCGTGATGCCCAGCAATTTGCCAAGTCGACGATCCGAAAAGCCACGGCGTTTGAGTTCGCGTATCTCGTCATGCGTCAAATCCGCCAGTTTGCATCCGGCCAAGGCTTGCTCACGCCGCACAATATCTTCGATCTGCGCCAAAAACCAAGGGTCGATATGACTAATTCTATTCACTTCTTCCAGCGTCATGCCGCTGCGGAAGGCATCCGCCACATACCAAATACGTTCGGCACCGGGATTGCCCATTTCCGCTTCCAACGTATCGCGATCTTGGGTTTTTTCGTCGAAGCCGTCAACACCGACTTCTAAACCGCGCAAGGCTTTTTGCAAAGACTCTTGGAAGGTACTGCCGATTGCCATCACTTCGCCCACTGACTTCATTTGTGTCGTCAGACGATCATTGGCCTGTTTAAATTTCTCAAAAGCAAAACGCGGCATTTTGGTGACGACGTAATCAATGGAAGGCTCAAACGAAGCCGGGGTTAATCCGCCGGTGATATCGTTCTTCAGTTCGTCCAGGGTGTAGCCTATCGCCAATTTAGCGGCCACTTTCGCAATCGGAAAGCCGGTTGCTTTTGAGGCCAAGGCGCTGGAGCGCGACACGCGCGGGTTCATTTCGATCACCAGCATGCGCCCATCGACCGGATTGATGGCGAACTGCACATTCGAGCCGCCGGTCTCCACGCCGATTTCACGCAATACCGCAAGCGAGGCATTACGCATGACTTGATATTCTTTGTCGGTCAGCGTCTGCGCCGGGGCAACGGTAATCGAATCGCCGGTATGCACACCCATCGCGTCGATATTTTCGATGGCACAAATGATGATGCAGTTGTCCGCTTTATCGCGCACCACTTCCATCTCGAATTCTTTCCAACCGATGACCGATTCTTCGATCAGCAATTCTTTGGTGGGCGATGCCACCAAGCCGCGCTCGCAGATCGCCACGAACTCTTCCGGATTGTAGGCGATGCCGCCGCCCATGCCGCCCATAGTGAAGGACGGCCGAATAACCGTCGGGTAGCCCACCATGGCCTGCACTTGCAGCGCTTCTTCCAAGCTATGCGCGATGGCGGCGCGCGCGCATTCCAGGCCGATTTTCTCCATCGCTTTCTTGAATTTTTCGCGATCTTCGGCCTTGTCGATCGCCTCGCGCGAGGCACCGATCATTTGTACATTATATTTTTCCAGTACGCCGTGACGCGCTAAATCCAGCGCGCAGTTGAGCGCGGTCTGCCCGCCCATTGTCGGCAACAATGCATCGGGACGCTCCTTCTCGATAATTTTTTCCAAAAACCGCCAAGTGACCGGCTCGATATACGTCACGTCCGCCATGCCCGGATCGGTCATGATGGTGGCCGGGTTGGAGTTCACCAGAATGACGCGGTAGCCCTCTTCTTTCAACGCCTTGCAAGCTTGCGCACCGGAATAGTCGAACTCGCACGCTTGGCCGATGATGATCGGACCCGCGCCGATAATCAGGATGGATTTTATATCAGTACGTTTTGGCATTTTTCACTTATGCTGATTCATCAGCGCCACAAATCGATCAAATAAATACGCCACATCGTGCGGTCCCGGACTGGCCTCAGGGTGGCCTTGAAAACTAAATGCCGGTACGTCGGTGCGCGTCAGGCCTTGCAAACTGCCATCGAACAGCGAGATATGCGTCGGGCGCATAATATTCACCGGAAGCGACGCAAAATCTACCGCGAAACCGTGATTTTGGCTGGTGATCATCACGCGTCGGCTATCCAGGTCTTGCACCGGATGATTCGCCCCGTGATGGCCGAATTTCATTTTGACGGTCTTGGCGCCGGAGGCCAAGGCCAGTAATTGGTGCCCTAGACAAATACCGTAGATTGGGATGCCGGTGGTCAACAGCGCACGAATCGCCGTAATGGCATAAGCGCAAGGTGCAGGGTCGCCGGGCCCATTCGACAGAAAAAAACCATCGGGTTTAAGCGCCAGCGCCTCTTTGGCTGAAGTTTGCGCCGGCAGTACAGTGACTTTGCAGCCGCGCGCCACCAGCATGCGCAGAATATTACGCTTCACGCCGTAATCGTAGGCGACCACATGATATTGCGGCGCTTCGAGTTTGGGAAAACCCTGACCACGCACCCAGGTGGAATCCGCCCATGCGTAAGGTGTAGTGCAGGTCACTTCCTGCGCCAAGTCCATACCCGCCAAACCGGGGAAAGCGCGCGCGCTGGCAAGCGCCGCCGCTTCGTCAATGTTGCCCGCCAT
>JAYVZN010000072.1:0-4480 GCA_043783305.1 Betaproteobacteria bacterium | reverse complement strand
CATCCATCACGGGATAACCCGCGCCTGCTGCGTACGCGTTGCTCCCAACGCTTGCGAACAGCACCACCAAGGCACGAAGTGTTTTAGTCATGCTTGTGCTCCTTTTCTGCGACGATGAAATTCCGGCAACCACACGGCGGGGTCGGTGCCTAATTCCAGCACCAGATTTTCAACCAGTGCGGAAGTTTCGGTGTTACCGGACAGGACGGCAAGCTCGTCTTCGAATCCGCGCAGATCCAATTCCGCAACTACGGAGTTGTGCCCGTGCTTGATTAAAAACTGGCGCGACTTTTCGGGCAATTCGCGGATGATTTCATACTCACGTTCGGTGAGTTTAAAACCTTTCACATAATCGTCGTGGTCTGCTTTGGGGTTCGGCAGAAAGATTTGCGTGGCGGTGGTTTCAACGATAGCAAAGGCTATGGGTGACAGTAATACTTGACGGGGTGATTGTGTAAACAGCACCAAGAACCCGTTTTTGCTGCGGATCGTGGTTAAGTGATTGCGTGCCAAATCTTCGAATTCCAAATCGTTGAGCAATTCTCCGAATTCATCCATAAAAATTGGAATGCGCCGACCGTCGATCAAACTATCGATGCGATGCAGTAAGTACATCATCGTGGGTGTACGTGTTTCGGGATTCTTCAGAAAGTCGGTCACATCGAAACCGATAATGGATGCGCCGTCGACGATCAATGTATCTTCGGCGTTGTCGAACAACCAGCCCATTGCCCCGCCGAGACACCAGCGTGCTAGGCGCGGATGTAGACCGTTTGCGTCGGTCTTGTCGAAAAATTCCAGCACTGCCTTCAAGCGCCGCTTCGGTTTGGGTACCTTCGCCTCCATCACGCCCGCGATGGCGTCGCTGATTTCTTTCTCTTGTACTGGGGTAAGCGGGTCGTTGGGACGCTGCACCAGCTTACGCACCAGCCGTTCCAAAAACATCAAGTTGTTCGGTGATGGGTCGAGCTGAAAGGGATTGAATCCCGACGACACGCCATTTTTAAGCGGGTAGTAAAGGCCACCTAACGCGCGCACCGCAATCGACGCGCCTAGTTTCATATCGAAGAGTACGCACGTTAATTTGTCTTCAGGGGTATTAAATTTTTGAAGCTGTGCAAGATACATGGCCAAAAGAACAGTTTTTCCGGTGCCGGGTGGCCCGAATACGACCGTGGATGCAACCTCCTTGTGATTCGGATCGATGCGCATTTGCGGATCGGCCTTATGGAAGTTGAAATAATAAGGCGCGCCGGAAGTCGTCTTGAATATCGTCACCGCATCGCCCCACTGATTGTTGCGAATGCGGCCCATCGGAAAATTATGAAACGACGAGAACCCCGCGAAATTGCGGCTGGTGATGTCGCCGATGCGTACCCGGTATTTGAAGTTGCCAGGCAATTGCGACCAGAACGCGGCCGCGATGCCTAAGTCCTCGCGCGCCCACTTCATGCCCGCGTTCGATAGCGCATCACCGGCATCGTTAATATTTTCGTTAAGGGCCTTCGTGTCATTGGCACGAATGACCAGCGCGAGACTGTGTGCGCCCATCACGAACTGATTTGAGATCAGATCGTCCTGCGCTTGCTCAATGTCGAGAATCTGCGATTCCGCGAGGTCACCCGCATTGACGAGCTTATCGTATTGCACTTGTAACCGTTGTTTGGCGACTTCCTTGGAAATGAAAGTGAATGACTGCGTGAGCACGAATTCGTAGGGTGCAGATAACAAGTCATTCAACAGACCCGGACAGGTCGGCGACGGATACTCATGTATCGCGAGTGCGGCGGCGTACTGTGTACGCGCGGGCCCCTTGAGGGACATCAAGCCGCCCTTGCCGAAGAAGGGGCGCGACGTGGCCAATACATCCTTGATTTCAGAGCGGGCTAGCCCCTGTCGGCGCCACTCGCCATTGATCAGAAATGCCAGAAACTCCTGCACCTCGCTGAACATGACGCCGTTGCGGTCGTAGCAACCCAGCACTTCGGGGTCGTAGTGATCCAGCGCGATGCGTGTTTTGCCCACCGCGTCGTCGAGCGCTTGCAGCGCATCGAGTTGTTGTTCGCGGAGGTCTTGAGGGTTCTTGGTTGTAAACCGGGTGAACAGCGACACCGCTTTAATGGGCTGTGGCCGGTACAGCACGCTAATGTAAAGCTCGTTCACCAGCATGCGGCTGCTGGCGACATGAGCACGGTATTTGGCGTTGAAGTCGCGGGCAAATCCGGGTGCAAAGTCCCCACCGGGATATTCACCGTACTCGCGACGCACAACGTGCGTCCACAGGGCGATGTGCGGCGATGCGATGTTACGCATATAAAAATTAAGCTGGTTGTGCCAGAGGTTGATATCTTGCACGTCGGCGCTCTCATGCGCCGCGCCTTGCAGGCGCAGCACTTGTAAATAATCGCCGCTGTCCAGCTTGATGGTGTGTTTGGTGACGTGCGAGCTATAGGGGATGAAGTCGGCCGTGGTGACTTCCGTGGTGAGGGCTTGTGCGTACTTAGCTTGACCTTGCATACCACCCCCCTCCCCTTTTGTTTATTTTCGCGCCCGCGAAAATTTCACTTCAGCCACTTTTTCGTTGAGAGCGGCGAAAAGCTCGCTGCCCCCCAGAAGCTGCGATTGATGCAGTTCCTCGACGTGATTGCCCAGCTCCGAATCTCGGCGAATATCCACGGATTTTCGGCCGTCATCAGGCGCACGATGCCATGGATTGGCAATACCGCGAGCAGGTACAACGGGTTTTTCGTCGCCAGAAACACAATTACGGTCGCACCCGCTTCGAATACTATCGCCGTAACCGGAATGCCCAACATCGTGGCGCTTCGTGTCATCGCCACAAACAGGGTGTCGCTACAGATATCTTGCTCGTCGGTGGACATTACGGACGAAAATAGCTGACAAAAGCGGGGGCGCCGAAGACAAGTACGATGCCGCCAATCACTGACAATGCCCAGCCCCACGGGATGCGGCCTCTAAAACTTAAAAAACCTACCACCATCACCGCGATGATCGCAGAGACGGTGGCCACTCGACCGTTCAGGATGCTGAGCGCTTTGTCCGCGCCATCATCCCACGGGTACGCCCACGCCAGTTCTGGTGCAAGCGCGCATAAGGCGACGCTTGCAATCCCGGCGATGAACACAAGGCGTTCATGGATGGCTGATAGATTTTTCGTTGGCGTGCCCGTCATGGCTAGTCTCCTTTGGTTGGTAGAACGTTAGTGTAATTTCGGGAGTCGTTCCGTAGTTTTCGATCATGTGGAGCGCCAGGCGATGAAGGTTGACCCACTCGCGCGGCTTTTTGCGTCGAGTGATAACAACCAAATCGCCCTCCTTCCAAGTCAGGTTAACGATCAACTGATACTTCAGATTTTTACCCTGAACTATTTGTATGCGCTTAATTGCAAGGTTGCGCGAATTGTCCAACAGGTCCGCTTCAATGATCGTGTTCATGCCGCGGTGCTCCGCACTATCAACCGCGTAACTGCAACATACAATATAATGCTAGTCGATAATATATAATATTGCGAGTTCATTATAGATCTTTTGGTGTTGCGTAAGTCATTCTTTTCTCCTGGTGGCTGGATTACTGACAGCAACATCCTGTAACGGGCGCGGATTATTTTCCCCCGGCAGCGTGTTCGCATTGTGGAGAACACGGTGCACATAACCGTTGGTGAAGCCTTTTGAGGTTGAGCCCGTGTTGTAGGCTGAGAGGGCGGATTGCAACGCCTCCTGGTCGCCCTGCCCTGCTTTCTTTGCTGCTTGATAGTCGTGCTCTAGAATTGTGGCCGAAAGTGCCATGTTTTTGCATAAATCGAAAGCGTCGCTGACGGTATAACCGTACTTGAGCCGGTTGGCCGGACTGATTTGGCCAAAGCCCAAGTCAATTTTGTAACCGTGCGAGATTAGCCATTGCGCAGTGACGATGGCCTCTTCCTTATTGGCGGGCTGGCGGACCAGTTTTGCGCCGTTCACTCCGATTGCATAAGGGTTAAAACTGGATTCGGTTTTTACAATCGCGGCCAGCGTTTGCGGTGCAACCCAAGGCGCACAGTCTTGCGCGAGTACGGCGAAGTCTATGGCGGGCATACGGGCTATCCGGTGTTATTGCTTTACGCGGTGTAGGCCGCGCGTTTATTTCCATGACACGTTGTTCGTGTTTTTCGAGCGCGTCGAGCATGCGACACCTATATTGCGCCGTCAAGATACGACATATCGCACAAGCGCGGATGGGTTAAAGATTTTCGCGCCCGCGAAAATAAACAAACCGCCCTACCCGAGCCACTAAATGATATTTTGTTAGAATGACAAGCGAATTGGCTTGACATACGAGCAGGGGATATCTAGTATTTGTCACACGATGTGGTAATAACACATCCGAGCCGGTTAACCGATTTATCAAGGGACGCGCAATGAAAATATTGGCGGTGGCGAATCAGAAGGGCGGGGTTGGCAAAAGCACATTGGCGGTGCAC
>JAYVZN010000071.1:0-4492 GCA_043783305.1 Betaproteobacteria bacterium | reverse complement strand
GATATTGCGCGATTGTCAGGCCATGTTCGTACCGCAAGCAGAAGAATTCCACATTCATCTAAACTTTCTTCCGCTCGACAGCACTTGGTTCGTTCATGCCGATCAAACCAAGTTGAAGCAGGTTATAAGCAACCTGCTTTCCAATTCGATCAAATATAACCGCGAACAGGGAACGGTTGAGGTGCAGTGTTCCGAGAATACTCCGGGACGCCTGCGCATCAGCGTCAAAGACAGCGGCGCAGGATTGTCTGCGGAAGAGCTGGCGCAATTGTTCCAACCATTCAACCGTCTCGGACAAGAGGTCGGGGGCAAGGAAGGAACTGGCATCGGCTTGGCAGTGAGCAAGAAATTGGTTGAAATAATGGGCGGAACTATCGGTGTGGAAAGCACCGTCGGAGTGGGCAGCGAATTCTGGATCGAACTGGATCGGGACATTGCGTCACAGCCTGCTGCTGTAATTAAACTTCCCGAGGAATTTGTTTCGCAACATAAGGGGCATGCGGCACGCTACACCCTGCTGTATGTGGAAGACAACCCGGCCAACCTGATACTGGTCGAGCAAATAATTGAGGAGCGCCCCCACATACGCATGATAAGCGCACGCGATGGAAGCAGGGGCATAGCGCTGGCGCAAGAGCAACTGCCGGATATTATTCTGATGGACATCAGCCTGCCCGGAATCAGCGGGATAGATGCGATGATACATCTGCGGAACGACCCGGCGACGAAACATATTCCCATTATCGCCCTCAGCGCCAATGCCATGCTGTGCGACATCGAGCAGGGGCTTGAGGCCGGATTCTTCCGCTATCTCACCAAGCCAATCAAGATCAATGAATTTACGGAAGCACTGGATGCGGTGATGGCATCTGTGGGAAATGAACAACCGTCAGCGTAAATGCAACAAGTGTTGAATTCCTGTTTTACAGCAATTTGAAGTACGGTTCAGGCTCGTTTGTGGCGCTTCATGGCGTCAAGTTCAAGGCTCCATAACGGACACAGACAAAGGACAGTTCCTGGCCGCTTGTCGCCGGTCGCGACCGTCCGCTTTCTTGACGGATATCTTACACCTCGACTGGCAGCAACTGGCACGCAACAACAGTTCACACAATTTGCCAAAAACAGCCATTGGAAAAATTCACGGAAGGGCGAATGGCCAGTTTAGGTGCCTGCCCTCGCGGGCAGCCGTGTGCCAATTTTGTTGAAAACTACCGCGAATAATCTGCCCACGGTACATTATGTCATATCTATATTTAATATCGCGGTGCTAAGATGAAGGGTCAACAAACAGGAGATCGAGAACGGTTGTTCTATATGTTTAATATCGAAAACCATCTTCTACGGGGCATTGATCGCCACCTTGATTTGCGTGAATTGCGCTAGCTACGGCCACGCAGGTCGTCCATCCAACGATCCCGAACTCGTAACCCGGATGCTGATCATCGGTTAATCTGTGGTATCCGTCCAGAACGGCGCTCGTGCAAAGAAGTGCATTTGAACTTGGCCTACCTCAATTCCATGCCGATCATAGCAACATCAATGGGCCATCGACCGTAATGGCCGAACATCAGCCATAGGGATGCGCATTTACCATGTAATCTACGCGCGTTGAATCAGGGTTCAGCATTTTATCGATTAATCGGCTTATACCGAATGCGTTTCGGTTTCGCACCTTCATCGCCCAAACGCTTGCGCTTATCGGCCTCGTATTCCTGGTAGTTGCCGTTAAAAAAGGTCCAATGCGATTCGCCTTCACAGGCGAGGATGTGGGTGGCGATACGGTCGAGGAACCAGCGGTCGTGTGAAATGACTAACACGCAACCGGCGAATTCCAGCAGTGCATCTTCCAGAGCGCGCAGGGTTTCCACGTCGAGGTCGTTGGATGGTTCATCAAGCAGCAGTACATTACCGCCTTCGCTCAAGGTCTTGGCTAAGTGCAGTCGCCCGCGTTCGCCGCCGGAGAGGTTGCTGACAATTTTTTGCTGGTCGGAGCCTTTAAAATTGAAACGGCCCAAATAGGCGCGGGACGGCGTTTGGTATTTGCCCACGGTGAGAATATCTGCACCACCGGCGATTTCTTCAAATACGGTTTTGTCGCCATTAAGCGAATCGCGATTTTGGTCAACGTAAGCCAGTTTCACCGTTGCACCGATATCGACCACGCCGCTGTCTGCTGGTTCTTTACCGGTGATCATGCGGAACAAAGTAGATTTGCCCGCGCCGTTGGGGCCGATGATGCCGACGATGGCCCCGGCGGGAATGCTGAAACTGAGGTCGTCAATCAATAAACGATCACCATAGCGCTTGCTGACACCATTGAAATCGATCACTTTATCGCCCAGGCGTTCGCCGACGGGAATGAAAATTTCTTGGGTTTCATTGCGCTGTTGATATTCGACCGAACTCAATTCATTAAAGCGCGACAAACGTGCTTTAGATTTTGCTTGGCGCGCTTTGGGGCTTTGGCGTACCCATTCCAGTTCTTGTTTCATGGCTTTGATGCGCGCGGCTTCCTGCTTGCCTTCGGTCTCCAACCGTGCCTCTTTTTGTTCCAGCCAACTCGAGTAGTTACCTTTCCACGGAATGCCGTGGCCACGATCCAATTCCAAAATCCATTCGGCGGCATTGTCGAGGAAGTAGCGGTCATGGGTAACGGCCACCACGGTGCCGGGGAAGCGTACTAAGAACTGCTCCAGCCAATCCACCGATTCCGCATCGAGGTGGTTGGTGGGTTCGTCCAGCAGTAGCATGTCGGGTTTGGATAACAATAATTTACACAAGGCTACGCGGCGTTTTTCACCACCGGAGAGATGGCCGATAGGAGCATCCCAAGGTGGCAGACGTAGGGCATCGGCGGCTATTTCCAGTTGGTGCTCGGCATCCGAGCCGGAGGTGGCGAGAATGGCTTCGTATTTGGCTTGTTCTTCCGCGAGTTTGTCGAAGTCGGCATCGGGTTCGGCATAGGCGGCGTACACCGCATCGAGTTTGGCTTGGGCTTCAAACACTTCACCCAGACCGCTTTCGACTTCGGCACGCACGGTTTTATTCGGATCGAGCTGCGGTTCTTGCGGTAGGTAGCCGATGGAAATATTGGGTTGCCACTGCACTTCGCCGTCGCATTCTTTGTCTTCACCGGCCATGATACGCAGCACGGTGGATTTGCCGGAGCCGTTGAGGCCAAGCAGTCCGATTTTGGCACCGGGAAAGAAAGACAGGGAGATATCCTTAATGATTTGTCGCTTGGGCGGAACGATTTTGCTCACGCGGAGCATCGACATTACATATTGAGCCATAGCATCTCTTCAGTTAAAAAGGGTGGTCTGAAAATAGGCGAGGCGGCGTAACGGCCCCGCAATTGGTGACGCTATTTTACTGCCTTACCGTGTTTCCGGGGGCTGTGGTTTTGTAGTGCGATGCACACGGAATCATCGTACCAACTTGCCTGCACTTTGATAAATAAGGTGATACAGATGGATAATGTACGGGGTCGTCGGATGGATCGCGGAGAAATTTGAATAACCCATAAACCGGAACAAATGGTAATTGCATATGCAACTTCAACACGGGTATGCTTATCTCAGAGAAAATGCTTAGAATGACGATTATTTACCCTCACCAACTTTCAGGAGAATCTCACCATGATGTCACGACTTATCAGTGCTGCTTGCCTTGCGCTCTTGTTATCGCCCACCGTACTTGCTGTGGAATGTAGCGCCACGAGCGGGCCTGCGCGTGTGGCGTTACTGGAGCTGTATACCTCAGAAGGTTGCAGTAGCTGCCCACCCGCAGATCGCTGGGTTAGCCAATTGAAGACGCAGGGTTATTCGAGTGATCGGGTGATTCCACTAGCGCTGCATGTGGACTACTGGGACTATATCGGCTGGCGTGATCCTTTTGCGCGCCCGGGATTTTCGTCACGGCAGCGCGAGATGGCGCATTTGGGCGGGTCGGGTGTGGTGTATACGCCGCAAGTCATGATCAATGGCCGAGATTTTCGGAGTTGGTATAGCAGTGGTGGTATTAGTCAGCAGCTTGATGCGCTGAAGCAAGCTCCGGCACGCGCTAATATTCAACTCAAGTTGTCCAAGTCGACGGCGGATCGTGTCGAAACCAGCGTTGTGGTCAGTGGCCAAAAAGATAATTTAGTGCTCTATCTCGCGCTGTATGAGAATGACCTGTGGTCGTCAGTGGCGGCCGGCGAGAACTCCGGTTCCAAGCTGCATCATGATTACGTGGTGCGCGAATGGCGCGGGCCATTCCGCGTTGGTGAAGCTTCTTTACGGCAAACACTGCCCTTTAAACCCGAGTGGCAAATTGCAAAGACGGGGGTGGTGGCTTTTTTACAAAATCCGGTTAACGGCGAGGTAGTGCAGGCTTTAAATTTGAAAATGTGTATCTAGTGTAGTGTTGCATTCTGTTTGGAACTTAATCGGCTGTTGGCGCGAATGACTTTCTGGAGTATGTCATTTGCTTTTGCTGTCCAGATATACGG
>JAYVZN010000070.1:0-26404 GCA_043783305.1 Betaproteobacteria bacterium | reverse complement strand
TTCTGATAAAGGAAACGAAAAATGAGCCTTGGACTTGTCGGTCGGAAGATTGGCATGACCCGATTCTTCACCGAAGACGGCGTAGCCGTACCGGTGACGGTAGTGGACGTGTCCAACAACCGCGTAACGCAGATCAAAACCCAGCAGACCGATGGCTACGCCGCGCTGCAGGTGACTTTTGGTACGCGTCGCGCCAGTCGGGTAACCAAACAACAAGCTGGGCATTTCGCGAAAGCGGGTGTTGAGGCGGGTAGTGTGGTGCGTGAATTTAATATTATGGATAGCGAAGTGGCGAATTACAGCTTGGGTAAACACATTAGTGTGGATATTTTCCAAGTGGGCCAAAAAGTGGATGTCGCTGGTGTTACCCAAGGTAAGGGTTTCTCGGGTGCTATTAAGCGCCATCACTTTAGTTCAAACCGCGCATCGCATGGTAACTCCTTGTCGCACAACTCGGCCGGTTCTATCGGTATGGCACAGGACCCAGGTCGTGTGTTTCCCGGTAAGAAAATGGCGGGTCACTTAGGTGCGGTTACACGGACCACGCAAATGCTTGAAATCGTGCGGATTGATGCAGAGCGTCAATTGTTGCTGATAAAGGGCGCTGTTCCCGGTTCCAGGGGTGGCAATGTGGTCGTACGCCCCGGCGTGAAGGCAGGTGCATAATGGAACTGAAACTAATTAATGAGCAAGGTGCGCAGGTTTCAAGCTTACAGGCTTCGGATAACACCTTTGGTCGTGAATACAATGAAGCGCTGGTGCACCAAGTGGTGACTTCCTTCTTGGCGAATGCGCGTAGCGGCACACGTGCCCAACTGGATCGCGGAGAAGTTTCGCATACCACGCATAAACCCTGGCGCCAAAAGGGTACTGGTCGTGCGCGTTCCGGCATGTCTTCCAGCCCAATTTGGCGTGGCGGCGGTAAAGCTTTCCCGAATCGCCCGGATGAGAATTTCACCCAAAAAATTAACCGTAAGATGTATCGCGCCAGCATGCAGGCGATCCTGTCGGAGTTGGCGCGTCAAGGCCGCTTAGCGGTCATCGATGATTTCAAAGTAGATGCACCGAAGACGAAAGCGTTGTCGCTTAAGTTGAAGGGTATGGGTTTTGAACAAGTAATGATTGTGACCGATAGCATCGACGAAAATCTCTATTTGTCTTCACGCAATCTGGCCAACGTATTAATTGTAGAAGCGCAACACGCAGATCCTTATAACTTGGTGCGTTACCCGAATGTGCTGCTCACCAAGAGCGCCGTTAAAAAATTCGAGGAGTTGCTCGCATGAATCCCGAACGTCTGATGTTAATCATATTGGCGCCGGTTATCTCTGAAAAGAGCACCTTGGTAGGCGATCAAAACAATCAAGTGCCATTCCGCGTATTGTCGGATGCCACCAAACCGGAAATCAAAGCTGCTGCCGAATTGCTGTTTGGTAAAAAAGTGGTGGGTGTCAATATCACGAATGTAAAAGGCAAAGCCAAGCGTCATGGCCGTTTTCAGGGACGTCGCAGCGATTGGAAGAAAGCATATATTTGCTTTGAGCCTGGCGCTGAGATCAATTTCACCGGCGTCGAAGCGTAAAGCGCAAGGGCTAGGAGAATAAAATGCCATTAGTCAAAGTTAAACCAACATCCCCCGGTCGCCGTGCCGTAGTCAAAGTGGTGCACCCGAATCTGTATAAGGGGCGCCCGATTGAGAGTCTGACCGAGTCACAATCGAAGAATGCCGGTCGCAACAATAACGGGCGCATCACGACGCGTCACCAGGGTGGCGGGCATAAGCAGCAGTATCGTATTGTCGATTTTAAGCGCAATAAAGATGGCATTGTCGGCAAGGTCGAGCGTGTGGAATACGACCCAAATCGTAGCGCGCATATTGCTTTGTTGTGCTATGCCGATGGTGAGCGCCGTTACATTATTGCGCCGAAGGGTATTGCTGTTGGTGCTGAATTGCTGAGTGGTGCTGAAGCGCCGATTAAAGCCGGGAATACCTTGCCTTTGCGCAACATTCCCGTCGGTAGCACGATTCACTGTATTGAAATGATGCCGGGCAAGGGAGCGCAAATTGCACGCTCTGCTGGGACTTCCGTGCAGTTACTGGCGCGCGAAGGTAGTTATGCGCAACTGCGTTTACGTTCGGGCGAGATCCGCAAAGTGCATGTCAATTGCCGTGCGACGCTGGGCGAAGTCGGTAATTCTGAACATAATTTGCGTTCAATTGGTAAAGCTGGTGCGATGCGTTGGCGTGGTGTTCGGCCAACGGTGCGCGGTGTCGTTATGAACCCGATTGACCATCCGCACGGTGGTGGTGAAGGAAGAACCGCGGCTGGCCGTCATCCGGTAAGTCCATGGGGTGTGAAGACCAAAGGGTATCGCACACGTCGCAACAAGCGCACCACGAATATGATCGTGCGCCGTCGATTCAAGAAATAATTGAGGTTCTGCTATGGCTCGTTCCGTTAAAAAAGGTCCTTTTGTCGATAGCCACTTGGTAAGTAAAGTGGAAACCGCAAATGCAACGCGTGATAAACGCCCAATCAAGACTTGGTCGCGCCGTTCTACCGTGCTTCCGGATTTTGTTGGTCTAACGATCGCTGTGCACAATGGCAAGCAGCATATCCCCGTGTTTGTAACGGAAAATATGGTGGGTCATAAGCTAGGTGAATTTGCGCTGACGCGCACGTTCAAAGGCCATGCCGCCGACAAAAAAGCAGCCAAAAAATAGAGGAGCGCATGATGAAAGTTTCTGCAAAATTACGGGGTGTGCGCTTGTCTGCTCAAAAAGGCCGTTTGGTGGCAGACCAAGTGCGCGGCAAAAAAGTTGAGCAAGCCTTGAATATTTTGGCGTTTAGCCCTAAAAAAGGCGCTGACATAATTAAAGGGGTGCTGGAGTCCGCCATTGCGAATGCCGAGCACAACGAAGGCGCTGATATTGATGAGTTAAAAGTGGCCACTATTTGCGTGGATCAAGGCCCTGTGATGAAGCGTTTCCGCGCGGCCGCAAAAGGTCGTGGTGTGCATATTCATAAGCCCACTTGCCATATTACTATCACCGTCGGCGACTAGGTTAAAAGGGAAATCATGGGACAGAAGATACATCCAATCGGCTTCCGGCTTGCAGTCAATAAAAACTGGTCGTCTAAGTGGTACGCAAATAGTCGTAAATTTCCGACGATGCTGATCGAGGACATCAGGGTACGGGAGTTTTTAAAGAAAAAATTAGCACATGCTATGGTGTCGCGCGTAGTGATTGAGCGCCCAGCAAAAAATGCCAAGATTACGGTGTATAGCGCCCGCCCCGGTATTGTGATCGGCAAAAAGGGTGAGGACATTGAATCCTTGCGCGGCACGTTGCAAAAAATGATGGGCGTACCCGTACACGTTAATATTGAAGAGGTGCGTAAGCCCGAAATTGATGCGCAGCTCATTGCGGACAATATTGCGCAACAACTAGAAAAGCGTGTGATGTTTCGCCGTGCCATGAAGCGTGCCATGCAAAATGCTATGCGCTTGGGTGCGCAAGGTATCAAAATTATGAGCGGTGGTCGTTTGAACGGTAGTGAAATTGCTCGTAACGAATGGTACCGCGAAGGTCGCGTGCCTTTGCATACCCTGCGTGCGGATATCGATTACGGTTTTGGCGAAGCGAAAACCACCTACGGCATTATCGGCGTCAAAGTATGGGTTTATAAAGGCCAGGGTACGAACAAGCCAGAAGTGGCGGCACCGGTCGAGCCCGAGAAAAAACCTCGCAAGGCAGGAGTTAGAAATGCTGCAGCCAGCTAGAAGTAAATACCGTAAACAGCAGAAGGGTCGTAACACTGGAGTGGCGACCCGCGGCAATAAAGTGAGCTTTGGTGATTTCGGTTTAAAAGCAATCGGTCGTGGTCGACTGACCGCGCGCCAAATCGAGGCCGCGCGCCGCGCCATGACGCGCCATATTAAGCGTGGTGGTCGAATTTGGATTCGAATTTTTCCCGATAAACCAATTTCGACCAAGCCGGCTGAAGTGCGGATGGGTAACGGTAAAGGAAACCCCGAGTATTGGGTTGCTGAGATACAGCCAGGAAAAATGTTGTACGAAATGGACGGGGTCAACGAAGTGATTGCGCGTGAGGCCTTTAAACTGGCCGCGGCCAAGCTGCCGATTTCAACAACGTTTGTAACGCGTTCCTACGGTTAAGGCGCAAGAGGTCGAAAATGAAAGTTAGCGAATTACGCAGTAAAAGTGTGGATGATATGAAGACTGAATTGCAAGCATTGCTCAAGGCCCAGTTTGGTCTGCGCATGCAAATTGCCACACAGCAATCCACTAAAACCGATCAGTTGAAAAAAGTGCGTCGCGACATTGCGCGTGTACGGACTCTTATCACCGAAAAGGCGATCCCAGCATGACCGAAACAGCAGACAAAATGCAGCGCACCCTGACCGGGCGCGTAGTGAGCGACAAAATGGATAAAACAGTAACCGTTCTGGTGGAACGCAAAGTTAAGCACCCCTTGTATGGAAAAGTGATCCGCCGTTCGAAAAAATATCATGCGCACGATGAAAAAAACGAGTTTCATCCGGGCGACATGGTGGAAATTGAAGAAACGCGCCCGTTGGCTAAAACAAAAGCATGGCGCGTAGCGCGTTTGCTGGAAAAAGGGCGCACAGTCTAAAGAATATTGCTTTGCGCGCCTTGCGCAGAGTACTATTTTAAAGTACAATTGCCGATTCACCCTGGACCACCTGGAGATAACAATCTCCCGGCGGCCACCAAAACTGACCGTCGCATATCATTGTCACTTCTCGGTGTTGTTGGGAATGGCGGGTAAGACGGATTAAGTTGGAGAGTTACTATGATTCAAATGCAGTCCATGTTGGAAGTTGCCGACAATACCGGTGCGCGCACAGTGATGTGCATTAAGGTGTTGGGTGGTTCTAGACGCCGCTACGCAGGCATTGGCGATGTCATAAAAGTGACGATCAAAGATGCGGCACCGCGTGGCCGTGTAAAGAAAGGCGAGATTTACAACGCCGTAGTCGTGCGCACCGCAAAAGGTGTGCGTCGTCCCGATGGTTCCCTAGTTAAATTCGATGGTAATGCGGCCGTGCTCTTAAATGCTAAATTGGAGCCGATCGGTACGCGTATTTTTGGTCCAGTGACACGTGAATTGCGGAATGAGAAATTCATGAAAATCGTGTCGCTTGCGCCAGAAGTGTTGTAAAGGGTTATTATGCGCAAAATTAAAAAAGGGGACGATGTCGTCGTCCTGGCGGGTAAAGATAAAGGGCGGCATGGCACCGTATTGCGGGTCATGGCAGACATGAAGTTGGTCATTGAGGGCGTGAATAAAGTCAAAAAGCACGCTAAGCCAAACCCGGTACAAAATGCGCCGGGAGGTATTATCGAAAAAGAAATGCCGATTCAAAATTCAAATGTTGCTTTATTTAACCCGGTAACACAGAAAGCAGATCGTGTCGGCATTAAGGTGTTGGAGGATGGGCGTAAAGTGCGCTTCTTTAAATCCAATGGCGAAGTAGTGGACGCGTAAGGAATAACGATGGCTCGCTTACAAGAATTTTACAAGCAAACGGTCGTACCCAAACTCATGGAAGAGTTCGGCTACACGTCCATTATGGAAGTCCCGCGTATTGAAAAGATCATTCTTAATATGGGCGTGGGAGAAGCCGTTGGCGATAAAAAAGTGATGGAGCATGCGGTTGGCGATATGCAAAAAATTTCCGGTCAAAAAGTCGTCGTGACCAAGGCCCGTAAATCCATTGCAACCTACAAAGTGCGTGACGGTTATCCGGTTGGTTGTATGGTGACGTTGCGCAGGCAGCGCATGTTCGAATTTTTGGATCGACTGGTGTCGATTGCTATTCCGCGTATCCGCGACTTTCGAGGTATTTCTGGTCGCGCATTCGATGGTCGTGGAAATTTTAATATGGGGATTAAAGAGCAAATTATTTTTCCCGAAATTGAGTACGACAAAATCGATGTGTTGCGTGGTATGAATATCACCATCACGACTACTGCAAAAACGGATAAAGAAGGCCGCGCATTACTCGCAGCTTTCAGCTTCCCCTTTAAAACTTGAGGTAGCTATGGCCAAGTTAGCCGTTATCAATCGTGAGCAAAAGCGTCGCAAGACTGTGGAAAAATACGCAGTCAAGCGTGCCGAGCTGATCGCGATCTTTAGCAATATGAAAGCCACCGATGAGGCGCGTTATGAGGCGCGTCAAAAATTTCAGGCGTTGCCGCGCAACGCAAGTCCAGTGCGTTTGCGTAACCGTTGTGCTTTAACCGGTCGTCCGCGTGGTTTTTTCCGCAAATTTGGTCTTTCGCGCACTAAAGTGCGCGAGTTCGCGATGCGGGGAGAAATTCCCGGTATCGTGAAAGCTAGCTGGTAAGGGGTAAAACGATGAGTATGAGTGATCCCATCGCCGATATGCTGACACGCATTCGTAACGCGCAAGCGGCCGTTAAGGTGAGTGTGTCAATGCCGTCATCCAAGATCAAAGTGGCCATCGCCAAAGTGCTCAAGGATGAAGGATATATCGATGATTTTGCAATACGTGAGAATGGCGCTAAGCCGGCCCTAGAGCTCGGCCTTAAATATTATTCCGGCCGCCCAGTGATTGCGCGCATTGATCGAATTTCCCGCCCTGGATTACGTGTTTACAAGGGGTCCGGAGACATCCCGAAAGTCTTGAATGGCTTAGGAATTGCGATCGTTTCTACCTCGCGCGGTGTGATGTCCGATAAAAAGGCGCGCGCAGCCGGTGTGGGTGGTGAAGTTTTGTGTATCGTGGCGTAAAGGATAAGAAGCATGTCACGCGTAGCTAAAAACCCAGTTCTGATTCCCTCCGGTGTAGAGATTACACTCGCTGCGGATGATATTACGGTGAAGGGCCCGTTGGGGGTATTGCAACAAAAACAAAATGCTCATGTGCGGGTTGTCAAAGACGGCAATGAATTAAAAGTCGAGAAGTTGGGCGATAGCATTGCTGCGAATGCGATGTCCGGCACCATGCGCGCGTTGCTCGCCAATATGGTGCACGGTGTCAGCAAGGGGTTTGAACGGAAATTAACTTTGGTTGGCGTTGGTTATCGTGCGCAAGCTAAAGGTGATGTATTGAATATGACTCTTGGTTTTTCGCATCCAGTCAATCACACGATGCCGGTTGGCGTGAAGGTGGAAACACCTACTCAAACTGAAGTCGTGGTGAAGGGTGCAAATCGCCAGCAAGTGGGGCAGGTTGCTGCTGAAATTCGTGCTTACCGTCCGCCGGAACCCTATAAGGGTAAGGGTGTTCGTTATGCCGATGAGGTGGTTATCATCAAGGAAACCAAGAAGAAATAATCGTTGTTATTAGGGGTTGGTTATGAATCCAAAACAAGCTCGTCAGCGCCGTGCACGTAAAACCCGTGCCAAGATCGCTGAGCTGAAGGTGGCGCGGTTACTGGTAAACCGTACCAACCTGCATATATACGCGCAAATCATTGACGCCACGGGCGGCAAAGTTTTGGTTTCCGCATCCACGGTGGATAAAGCGGTACGCGCAGAATTGAAAAATGGCGGCAACATTGCAGCCGCTAGCTTAATAGGTAAGACCATTGCAGAGAAGGCCAAGGCTGCAGGCGTTGAAACCGTGGCGTTTGATCGCTCCGGCTTTAAATATCATGGGCGCGTGAAAGCGCTTGCGGAGGCCGCGCGTGAAGGCGGCCTCAAGTTTTAGTCGAGGTTGATGATGGCAAAAGTCCAAGCAACAGAAGAGCGCGGTGATGGTCTGCGCGAAAAAATGATTTCGGTCAACCGCGTCACGAAAGTTGTGAAGGGTGGGCGCATCATGGGATTTGCGGCTCTGGCCGTAGTCGGAGATGGTGAGGGCGGAATCGGTATGGGCAAGGGGAAGGCGAAGGAAGTCCCTGTTGCAGTGCAAAAAGCGATGGAAGAAGCGCGTCGAACGATGGTAAAGATTTCGCTGAAGGAAGGTACCTTGCAACATGCAGTAATCGGAATGCACGGTGCATCTAAGGTCATTATGCAGCCGGCCTCCGAGGGTACAGGAATTATTGCTGGCGGTGCGATGCGCGCTGTGTTTGATGTGATGGGCGTGCATAACGTGTTGGCTAAAATCGTCGGCTCGACGAACCCTTACAACGTGGTCCGGGCCACGTTGCATGGCTTGAAGGCCATGTCGACACCCTCTGAAATTGCCGCGAAGCGTGGCAAGTCAGTCGAAGAGATTACGGAGTAAAGCATGGCGACACTGAAAAAAATTAAAGTGACCCAGATCAAAGGACTGATCGGGACGATCCAGGCGCACCGTGCTTGTGTGCGTGGGTTGGGTTTACGTCGCATTCGCCATACGGTTGAAGTAGAAGATACACCGGCGGTTCGCGGCATGATCAATAAAGTATCCTATCTCGTGAAGTGCGTGGGCTAAATGCAACTTAATACAATGCAACCGGCGCCCGGCGCCAAAAAATCAAAACGCCGCGTTGGCCGTGGCATCGGCAGTGGCTTGGGCAAAACGGCTGGTCGTGGACACAAAGGCCAATCTTCGCGCGCCGGTGGTTACCATAAAGTCGGTTTCGAGGGTGGTCAAATGCCTTTGCAGCGGCGTTTACCGAAACGCGGTTTTGTCTCATTAACGCGGGGCGATACAGCGGAAGTAATGCTGTACGCACTGGATAAGTTAGACACACCAAAAATTGATTTGTTAACGCTAAAGAAGGCCGGTTTAGTTTCGTCGCGTGCTTTACATGCAAAAATTGTTTTGTCTGGAAAGATAACCAAAGCTATTACGGTGGAAGGTTTGGGCGTTACCAAGGGTGCGCGTGCAGCCATTGAAGCAGCCGGCGGCAGTATTATTGCCGCAGGCGAATAAATTAGAGGGCGCATCTAAAAGTGGCTTTAGATAATCTCATTGGTTCTGGTGCCAAATTAGGCGATTTGAAAAAGCGTCTATTGTTTCTGCTGGGTGCTTTGATTGTTTATCGTATCGGTACGCATATTCCGGTACCGGGCATTGATCCAACGCAATTAGCGCAGATGTTTAATACCAAAAATGGTGCAGGCATCCTGGACATGGTCAATATGTTCTCGGGTGGAGCGTTAGGCCGTTTCTCGGTATTGGCGCTAGGCATTATGCCGTATATTTCTGCTTCAATTATTATGCAGTTAATGACGGTTGTTTCTCCGCAAATGGAGGCGTTAAAAAAAGAAGGTGAGGCTGGTCGACGTAAAATTACGCAGTACACGCGGTATGGTACTGTCGTTTTAGCCTTGTTCCAGTCGCTGGGTATTGCGGTTGCGATGGAGTCGCAGGCTGGCTTGGTGCTGGATCCCGGATTGATATTTCGGATTACTACCGTGGTGACGTTGACCACTGGCACCCTGTTTTTGATGTGGCTGGGCGAGCAAATTACGGAGCGTGGTATCGGCAACGGTATTTCTTTGATTATTTTTTCAGGCATTGTTTCCGGATTACCGCAAGCCGTGTTTAATACACTGACCTTGATCGGCCAAAATGCGATAACGGTTCCAATTGGGATGATGATTTTTGTGGGTGTGGTGTTAATCACTTATTTAGTGGTCTATGTAGAGCGCGGGCAACGCAAAATTGTCGTGAATTACGCCAAGCGCCAAGTAGGAAATAAAATTTTTGGTGGGCAAACAAGCCATTTACCTTTGAAACTGAATATGGCGGGCGTAATTCCGCCAATTTTTGCTTCCAGTATTATTTTATTTCCAGCGACTTTGGCGGGATGGTTTGGGTCGCATGAGGGAATGGGTTGGTTAAAAGATGTGTCTGGTGCGTTGTCTATGGGTCAGCCGCTCTACGTTATTTTGTACACGGCAGCGATTATTTTCTTTTGCTTTTTTTATACGGCGCTTGTGTATAACCCAAAAGAAACAGCCGATAATTTAAAGAAAAGCGGAGCATTTGTACCCGGTATTCGTCCTGGCGATCAAACGGCGCGGTATATTGAAAAAATCATGTTGCGTTTAACACTTGTCGGGGCGATGTATATCACCTTGGTGTGCTTGATTCCGGAATTCTTGATTCTGAAGTTTAATGTGCCGTTCTATTTCGGCGGTACCAGTTTGTTGATTATCGTGGTGGTGACAATGGATTTTATGTCCCAGGTGCAGGCGTACTTGATGACGCACCAGTATGACAGCTTGCTCAAGAAGGCGAACTTCAAAGGCGGCTTGGCACGGTAATGGTTAGCGGATATGGCGAAAGAAGAAACGATTGAGATGCAGGGGGAAGTGGTCGAAAATCTTCCAAATGCAACGTTTCGCGTCAAGTTGGAAAATGGGCATGTGGTGCTGGGATACATTTCCGGCAAAATGCGGATGCACTATATCCGTATTTTGCCGGGAGATAAGGTCACGGTAGAAATGACACCTTATGATTTATCGCGTGCCAGAATTATTTATCGCGCGAAGTAAGTTTAAACTTGCCGTGATAAGCGGAAAGTATTAGGAGAGAAAAATGCGAGTGCAAGCTTCGGTTAAAAAGATTTGCCGTAAATGCAAAATCATTCGGCGTAAAGGCGTTGTGCGCGTGATTTGTGCTGAACCTCGGCACAAGCAACGCCAAGGGTAATTGTGTGCGTTGGTGTGCTAGCGATTTGAATGTTAAAATTTAATGTTTTCGTCCAACGAAAACTAATTTGCTTGGAGTAAAGGCATGGCCCGTATTGCAGGGGTGAATATCCCCAACCATCAACACGCGGAAATCGCCCTAACAGCGATTTATGGTATTGGTCGTACGCGTTCGCAAAAGATTTGCGCCGCGGCCGGCGTGACCACCACCAGCAAGATGAAGGATCTCACCGACAGTGAAATGGAAAAACTGCGCGATGAGGTTGCTAAATTTACGGTGGAAGGCGATTTGCGTCGCGAAGTTACCATGAACATCAAACGGTTGATGGATCTCGGCTGCTATCGCGGGCAGCGTCACCGCAAAGGATTGCCAGCACGTGGGCAACGTACACGTACTAACGCGCGGACTCGTAAGGGACCACGCAAAGCAATCAAATCCTCTAAGTAAGATTCCGGCTAAGGAAAAGTTTAAACATGGCTACCAAAACACCCGCCGCTAAGGTGCGCAAGAAAGTTAAGAAAAGCATATCTGAGGGTATTGCTCACATTCACGCTTCTTTTAACAACACCATCATTACGATTACGGATCGTCAAGGCAATGCTTTGTCTTGGGCGACTTCGGGCGGAGAAGGTTTTAAAGGCTCGCGTAAAAGTACGCCGTTTGCGGCTCAGGTAGCAGCGGAGCATGCCGGAAAGATCGCGCAGGAGTGTGGTGTGAAAAATATTGAAGTTCGTATTAAAGGCCCCGGCCCCGGTCGCGAATCTGCTGTTCGCGCCTTAAATGCCGTCGGCTTCAAAATTACCCAGATTGCCGACGTGACACCGGTGCCGCATAACGGTTGCCGTCCGCCCAAAAAACGTCGCATCTAATTTAGGAGAGACATCGTGGCGCGATATATTGAAGCTAAGTGCCGTCTTTGCCGACGTGAAGGCGAAAAGCTGTTCCTCAAAGGCGAGAAGTGCTTTACTGACAAATGCTCGATCGAGCGGCGTGAATACGCGCCTGGTCAACATGGCCAGAAGAGTGGTATGCGGCTCTCCGATTACGGGCATCAGTTACGTGAAAAACAAAAAGTGCGACGTATCTACGGGATATTGGAACGTCAATTTCGCAGCTACTATAAAGCGGCTGATCGGCGTAAGGGTGTCACTGGCGAAAATCTGCTGCAATTATTGGAAAGTCGTTTAGATAACGTTGTATTCCGTATGGGATTTGGCGCATCCCGTTCCGAGTCGCGCCAAGTCGTGCGCCACAACGCCATCCTGGTGAATGGTCGACGCGTTAATATCCCGTCGTACTCGGTGCGCCCGGGTGATGTCGTTGAGGTCGCCAGTGCGGCTAAAACGCAGCTACGGATCAAGGGTGCATCAACAGCGGCTGAAGGTCGCGGCTTTCCCGAGTGGATTGAAGTCGACATCAAGGCATTGAAAGGCACTTTTAAAGCCATGCCGGTGCGTTCAGAATTGCCCGCGACCATCAATGAACATCTCGTGGTCGAGTTGTACTCCAAGTAATCTCATTCACTGAACGGGGAACGATTCATGCAAAGCAGCGCAACAGAATTTTTGAAGCCACGCGTCGTCGATGTGGAGCAAGTATCTCCCTTGCGTGCTCGCGTCGTGATGGAGCCGTTTGAACGCGGTTATGGCCATACCTTGGGTAATGCGCTTCGTCGCATCTTGCTCTCATCGATGCCGGGATACGCAATTACACAGGTTAAAATCGATGGTGTGCTGCACGAGTATTCGGCCATCGAAGGTGTTCAGGAGGATGTCGTAGATATTCTTCTGAACCTCAAAGGAATATCGCTGAAGATGCATAACCGCAGTGAAACGACCTTGCGATTGTCAAAGCAAGGTAAAGGTGCGGTTATTGCCGGCGATATTGAAGCCAGTCACGATGTGGAAATATTGAATCCAGAGCATGTGATTGCACACATGACGGGAAACGGTGTCTTGAACATCGAAATCAAAATCGAATTGGGCCGCGGCTACCAGCCTGTTTCGTCGCGTCACCATGAAGATGATGAAAATGCCATTGGTACTATTATGATGGATGCTTCTTTTAGTCCCGTTCGCCGTGTGAGTTACGCGGTGGAAAGTGCGCGCGTAGAGCAGCGTACCGACCTGGATAAGCTGGTAATGGATATTGAGACCAATGGCGTAATCGAGCCTGAGGAGGCGGTGCGTTATGCGGCGCGAATTTTAATGGACCAACTGGGAGTATTTGCGGACCTAAAAGGCACACCCGCCATTACCGAAGCGCCGCGCGCACCGGTGATTGACCCGATTTTACTGCGCCCGGTTGACGATTTAGAGCTAACGGTGCGCTCCGCAAATTGTCTTAAGGCGGAAAATATTTATTACATTGGTGATTTAATTCAACGCACAGAAAATGAGTTGTTAAAGACACCCAATCTGGGTCGTAAATCGTTGAATGAAATAAAGGATGTACTCGCTTCCAAAGGTTTAACTTTAGGAATGCGTTTGGATAATTGGCCGCCAGCCGGTCTTGAGCACCACGCTAAATTAGCGAGCTGAATAAAAGGATAGAAATATGCGTCACGGTAACGGACTACGTAAACTTAATCGTACCAGCAGTCATCGTTTAGCGATGTTACGCAATATGGCTAATGCCCTATTGCGTCATGAAGCAATAAAAACCACGCTGCCGAAGGCCAAGGAATTGCGTCGTGTTGCCGAGCCGTTAATTACGCTGGGTAAAAAACCATCCCTGGCCAATCGCCGGCAAGCGTTTAATCGCTTGCGAGATCGCGATATGGTTGTGAAGCTATTTGATACGCTGGGTCCACGTTATCAGAGCCGTAATGGCGGTTATTTGCGTATTCTAAAATGTGGCTTTCGCCAAGGAGATAATGCACCGATGGCCTTTGTTGAATTAATGGATCGACCTGAGGAGCTTGAGGCGATTACAGCAGAGTAATTGGCCACAACCTCGTAAAAAAACCGGCTGCATGCCGGTTTTTTTACGTCACCATTAAAATAAGAGAAAGCTTGGGGAGCGTTCAGAAAACTTATTTTTCACAGCATGCCTAGAAGATCAACTGGTTTTTAGGCAATCGGCAACGCAAATACATGGTTGATGGATGGGCCGTAATTTTTTTGAATGGCGAACTTAGGTTGCAACGTTTCACCAGAAAAAAATTAATGCCAATAGACCCAGTCCATAAGCGCATCTTGGGCGGGCTGTCCAAGTTCGGCGTTGGCATGATTAATTAAAAAGACAATAGCCATACGATGCCCTTGCGCGTTGTAAACATAACCGGCTAAGGCACGAACTTCGCTGAGGGACCCCGACTTAATATGCGCATGCCCAGAAATGTCGCCGAACGTTAAACGTTTGCGCATGGTGCCGTCAACGGCGACGATGGGCAGCGAGGACTCAAATTCAGAAAACACGCTGGAATGAAAAGCGGCGCGCAGCAACCAAGCTAAATGTTGCGCACTGATACGCTCACGACGTGATAAACCGGCTCCATTGTCGAGCTGCAATTCTAAAAAATGTTGCCCTTTAGTCCCTAGCCAGTCATTCACGGCATCAGCTCCTTTTTTTGTGGAAGCAGGTGCCCCATGCACTACTGCGCCGAGCGTTAAAAACAAATTACGCGCCATGACGTTATTACTGAATTTATTGATGTCACGAATAACATCGGTCAGCGGCGGGGATTCAAAGCTCGATAACAGAGCGCTATCACTAGGTACCGTGTCTGCAACGACTTGGCCTTGCCAGGTACCGCCGAGTTGCTCCCAAAGCTGCCGAAAAAGAGTGCCGAAGTAGGTGTTACCGTCCTGGACAACCAGATGCATGGATTTATCTTCACAGGCATTAGAAAATTGCCCGCTAAAGCGGATGGTTTTACCTATCTCATAATAAATTTTTTCTTTCCAATCGCCGCATAAAGTTTTTGTAATTTTAATTTCATTAATAATGCGCATATTGGGTATATCGGGATCTAAAAGAATACTGGGGTTGACGCGCGATTTTTGAACCAAAAATCGGACACGATGTGAACGGAAATTTAGCAATAGCGCATCGGGGGCAACGTTGTAAGGTTTGAAAGGCTCATTATCAAAAGCACTGGGATCTTCACCTGGGATATCGAAGTAGCTTCGATCCAAAACCAAATTACCACGAATGTCTTTAAGCCCCCTTTGGCGTAGATCGCGCAACATTTTCCAAAAAGTTTCCAGCGTTATTTTGGGGTCGCCATAACCTTTAAAAATAAGGTCACCGCGTAGTTGCGTATTGTTTACAGCCCCCCGGGTAAACACTTCGGTTTTCCATTGATAGGCGGGACCTAGTATTTCAAGTGCAGAGAACGTGGTCAGTAACTTCATAACGGATGCTGGATTCATCGCGCGCTCAGCGTTAAATGCCAGCACCGGGCTGGCTTGAGTAACGTCTTGGATATAAATAGCGACCGAAGATTCTGGTATTTTGGCGCGTTGTAACGCCGCCGCCACGGCAGGCGGCATGGAGGGTTGTGCCGCAGCAAACACTGGTACAAGCAGTGAAAAAATTAAGCCAATGCAGCGTGTAAACGGCTTAGACAAGGTAGATGCTACCACCGGCAAAAACTAGCGATGTTTTGTTAAGTCGTCGACATACCAATTCATGGCTACTTTAAGCCCATCGCGAATGGTGTGGGTCGGCTGATAGTGTAGTAAGCGTTGTGCTTTTTTAATGTCCGCCAGCGAATGGCGCACATCGCCAGCGCGAAAATCACGGTACACCGGCTTGCATTCGGTCAGGTGTGGGAATCGCGGTGCCAATTCGGCACGGATTGATTCAAATAAATGATTCAGGGTGGTGCGTTCCCCGACGGCAACGTTATAAACTTGATTGCGTGCAGCGGCATCCACATTGATTGCGGCGAGCAGATTGGCTTGTACCGTGTTATCGATATAGCAAAAATCACGGCTGGTTTCACCGTCGCCATTGACATACACCGGCTCATTTTTAATCATTGAAGCGATCCATTTCGGAATCACTGCCGCGTAGGCACCATCGGGGTCTTGACGTTGGCCGAAAATATTAAAATAACGTAGGCCGATGGTTGTAAATCCATAGCAGCGTGCAAACACATCGCCGTACAGCTCGTTAACATACTTGGTGACAGCATACGGAGAGAGTGGGCTGCCGATTTGCTCTTCGACTTTGGGGAGACCGGGGTGGTCGCCATAAGTTGAACTGGATGCCGCGTATACAAAAGACTTTACTCCCGCATCCCGCGCGGCCACCAGCATATTCAAAAAGCCATTAATGTTGCTTGCATTGGTGAGGATGGGATCCTCGATGGAGCGTGGTACGGAACCTAAAGCTGCTTGGTGTAATACATAGTCGACACCACGACAGGCATCACGGCACACGTCCAAGGCGCAGATATTTCCGTTCATCATGCGAAAGCCGTTCCATTGCTCGGCCGTGACGAGTTTTTGCACTTGATCCAGATTGTGTTGGTGCCCGGTCGAAAAATTATCCAAACCGACCACGCGCTGGTTCAGCTTGAGTAAGGTTTCCAGCAAATTAGAACCAATAAAACCCGCAACTCCCGTAATCATCCAAGTACGCGGAGTTTGACTCAAGGTTTGCTGTAGCGTGAGATAAGTGTTCATGAATAGCTCCGGTAAAGGGCGTGTGCTTACAAGCGCCAAAATGGAATGCCCGCGGCCTTAACGGCCTGCGGATCAAAAATAGCTTTTACGTCGACCAACACGCCTTTGGCGCAAAGTTTGGCCTGGTAATCGGCGAGGGGTTTATCCGCAAATTCTTGGTGCGAAACGGCGACCACAAGTGCATTTGATGGCGGTAATTGTTCCCAGGTTTCAAGGGTAATTCCATATTCGTGTATCGCTTCGTGTTGATCGGGTAT
The DNA here is from genome assembly GCA_043783305.1 of Betaproteobacteria bacterium. GTDB lineage: Bacteria > Pseudomonadota > Gammaproteobacteria > Burkholderiales > Thiobacteraceae > RBG-16-58-11. Next base: position 9,900 of record JAYVZN010000070.1, on the reverse strand, counting down.
CGGGTCATGTACATGTACTTCAATACCATAACTAATCAGCTCATGTATCACATCGATTACACGGGAATTGCGTAAATCAGGGCAATTCTCTTTAAAGGTAAGTCCCAGTACACTGACTTTTGCGCCTTTAATGTGGCTGCCTGCGGCGATCATTTCCTTAACCGTTTGCTCGGCAATAAATTTTCCCATGCCGTCATTAATGCGCCGACCGGCGAGAATAACCTGCGGGTGGTAGCCCAGCATATCGGCTTTATGCGTAAGATAGTAAGGATCAACGCCGATGCAATGGCCGCCCACCAAGCCGGGGCGAAATGGCAGAAAATTCCACTTGGTACCGGCGGCTTGTAAAACTTCCAGCGTATCAATGCCCATTTTGTGGAAGATCAACGATAGCTCGTTCATCAGTGCAATATTCAAATCACGTTGTGTGTTTTCGATTACTTTGGCGGCTTCCGCGACTTTAATGCTGGAGGCGCGATGCACCCCGGCGGTGATAACCAGCTCGTACAGTTGCGCGACTTTTTCTAGCGTGTCGGGATCGTCACCGGCCACCACTTTTAAAATGGTGGTAAGGGTATGCACTTTATCCCCCGGGTTGATGCGTTCCGGTGAGTACCCGACATGAAAATCTTGCTTCCACTTCATACCGGAACATTGTTCCAAAATGGGGATGCAAATTTCCTCCGTTGCGCCGGGGTATACGGTGGATTCGTACACCACGATCGCGCCCTTTTTCATGTTTTTACCGACGCTAGTGCTCGACCCGATGAGCGGGCTAAAGTCGGGTTGGTGCGCAGCATCCACCGGTGTTGGGACAGCGACAATCAGATAATCGCAGGTTTTCAAAACGCTGGGGTCGGCGCTGACTTGTAGCTGTGTCGCGGCCTTTAAGTCGTCGCTACTGACTTCGCCGGTAGGATCACAAAAACGTTTATAGTGTTCGATTTTTTCCGCGGATAAATCAAAACCAATGGTTTGCATTTTTTTGCCAAAGGCGACGGCGAGCGGCAGACCGACATAACCAAGACCAACGACACCCACAATAGCCATGTTAAAAGTTCCTCTTATCGTTTGAGATTTCTGTGCATTTTACCGGATGCGGCTGTGCACGGTAAGCACGTATAATCCACGCAAAACATGATCATCACATGACACGGAGGGGAATATGCTAAACCGCCCTGTTTTAACCGCATTGGTTTGCGCCATTTTGAGTATGGCGGCCACACCGGTTTGCGCCGACTTAGTGCAAATACTAGCAAAGGTAAAGCCGGCCATAGTCGGTGTCGGCACCTTTTTACCGACACGTACCCCAGCCTTAATATTTGCCGGTACCGGCTTCGTGGTGGGAGATGGGCTGACCGTGGTGACGAATGCGCATGTTTTACCGCCACTATTGGACGAGGAAAAAAAGGAACGCTTGGCTGTGATTTCCGGTACGGCGCAGCATCCGGATGTTCGTGAAGCCCGGGTAGTGGCGCACGATGCGGAGCACGATATTGCATTGTTGCGTTTGTCTGGTGCGCCGTTGCCCGCTTTAACTCTGGGCGATTCGAATGTGGTGCGCGATGGCGCGTCAATGGCCTTTACCGGTTTGCCGTTGGGGATGGTGTACGGCTTTATTCCGGCCACGCACCGCGGTATTGTTGCCGCTATTACTCCCTATGTCTCGCCCGCTTATAATTCGAGACAACTCGATGCAAAATTTATTCGGCGTCTGGGGCGGCCTTTTGATGTGTTCCAACTCGATGCCATCGCTTACCCCGGCAATAGCGGCAGTCCCATGTATGATCCCGAAACGGGCGTAGTATATGGCGTGTTAAATAGCGTGTTTGTCAAAGATTCTAAAGAAAATTTATTGAAGCAACCCTCGGGTATTACCTTTGTGATTCCCGGTAATTATATTCGTGAACTGCTAACCAAGCCCGGGTTGCCTTGATAAACGTCTGGTCGAGTAGCTTGCAGGCGGTGTTCAGTTGCACGCGTCCAGGCAAGCCACGCTACCCCGAATTAATATCGACATATCTTCTTCATTCACCACGTAGGGCGGCATAAAGTACACAGTAGAACCGATTGGACGAAGCAGTAGACCGTGTTGCAAGGCGAGGTGATAAAAACGCTGGCTGAAGTCCGGCGCAGCGTTAACCACATCAAATGCCCAAATCATACCGGTGTGACGAAAATGCCGTACTCGCGGATGTTCTTGTAATGTTTGCATGCGCTCTGTAAAGCACTTGGCTTTCACACGGTTAGAGGCGATCACCTGGTCTTGTTCGAAAATATCCAACGTTGCTAAGGCGGCACGACAAGCCAAAGGATTGCCGGTGTAGGAGTGCGAGTGTAAAAACCCCCGCACCGTTTCGTCATGGTAAAAAGCTTGAAAAATTGTATCGTGGGTGAGCACGACCGAGAGCGGCAAATAACCGCCGGTCAGGCCTTTAGATAAGCACAGAAAATCCGGCGCAATGGCGGCTTGCTCGCAGGCAAACAGCGTACCGGTACGGCCAAATCCGACGGCGATTTCATCCGCAATGAGATGTATCTGAAATTGATCACAAAGCTCCCGGATGCGGCGTAAGTATGCCGGATGATGCATGGCCATGCCGCCTGCACATTGCACCAGGGGTTCCACAATCAGGGCGGCGGTTGTGCTGTGATGCTGCTCCAAGTACAGGGCTAAAGCATCGGCACAACGCAGGGCATAAGTTTCAGCCGTTTCGCCGGGGTCCGCCAAACGCCAATCGGGTGACGGGACTTGATGGCTGTTGCGCAACAATGGCGCATACGTGTCCTTGAACAGCGCAACATCGGTGACGGATAGCGCCCCCAAACTTTCGCCGTGGTAAGCATTCGCTAGGCTGATAAATTCGGTCTTCAAGGGCTGCCCGTCATTGCACCAAAAATGGAAACTCATTTTGAGTGCAATTTCAATGGCTGAAGCACCATCGGAAGCATAAAAACAGTGCCCCAGATTTCCTGGCGCAAGCCGAGATAGACGTTCCGAGAGTTCAATCACCGGTGCGTGGGTAAGCCCCGCTAACATAATATGTTCCAACTGCTCCAGTTGCTCGTGTAGCGCGGCATTAATGCGTGGATTGGCATGGCCGAATAAATTCACCCACCATGAACTAATGGCATCCAGATAGCGCCGACCCTCAAAGTCGTGCAACCACACGCCTTGGCCGCGGCTGATGGGAATAAGCGGTAAACGCTCGTGTTGTTTCATCTGCGTGCAAGGGTGCCAAACAGCGGCCCGCGAACGCTCAAGAAGAGTCTGATTGCGCATGGAAAGTTTCATATCTTAATCATAAAATGGACGCATTATCGTAGCATGATGCAAAATCCTGGATTGGAGGTATCTACTCCTTCAAATCACGTGCATTATGTGAAAAGATAACGTGTTAAGCCCGTTTGCTAAGGAGATATTGGAATGCAACCCCTAGTGTTAACCCTGGATATGGCGGGCCTGCCGCAAGGCTGGGTAGGGCTGGAAGACGCGATTTCATACCATGCCAAACAACTCGTGGCATGGTCGATCGGTAGTATTGTGGCCGAATTTCACGGCGGTTATCAAAATAATGGCGAGCGCTCCTGCCTCTCCACGAAGTCTATGTTAGCGATCAAAGGCAGCATGACACGCCATATCCATACGCCTGGGCTAACGAATACCCTGCTTTTCGCGCGCGACCGTAATTTGTGCGCTTATTGCGGCCAGCAATTTTCAGCGCGTGAGTTATCACGTGACCACGTCGCCCCAATGTCCAAAGGCGGCAAGGATAGCTGGACCAATTCAGTTACCGCTTGCCTGCGCTGCAACACACGCAAGACCAACCGCACACCGGAGCAGGCCGGTATGCCTCTCCTGTACATACCGTATGTGCCTAATCGGCATGAGCATTTCATCTTACGCAATCGCTTTATTCTGGCGGATCAAATGGAGTATTTACTGGTGGGCGTACCTAAAACCAGCCGATTACTCGGTTAGCGACTTTATTTTTCCGGTAACTTTGAATTTGGCTGTTGCGTGGTCGAGCCGTTTTAGTGCGTGAGCTAGCTTGCCATCACTTTTTTCATCCCCGAACAACCCTAAAAATGAATCGTAATATTTTAATTCTGGCATTTTGCCAGGCCATGTTATTCAGCGGCATCGGCCTGGTTTTGTCAGCCTCGGCACTGATTGGTAAAGAGCTCGCGCCCAGCCCGGCTTGGGCGACGCTGCCGCTCGCGCTGCAATACATGACGACGATGTTGGTGATTTTCTTTGTTTCGCATTTGATGCGGAAAAAGGGACGCCGTTATGTTTTTGTGAGAGGGGCGCTGATTGGTACTGTCGGCCTTATCGTTGCGTCGCTGGGTATTTGGCTGGGTAATTTCATGCTGTTCGTGTTGTCGAGTGTGCTTGTCGGCATCCATACCGCCATCGGGCAGTTTTATCGTTTCGCTGCGGCCGAGGCCGTCGCGGATGAATTTAAGGCCAGGGCTATATCGCTGACTCTAGCGGGTGGGGTTTTGGCGGCATTTGTTGGCCCTAATCTGGCGATTTACACAAAAAACGTATTTCAGCCGGTTTTTTTAGCGAGCTACCTAGTCTTAGCATTGATCGCTTTCTCGGTTGCACTGGCGGCTTCACGACTGGAGTTGCCGTTGATGCCCGATACCGAAGAGGAAATCCGCCCTCTTTTGGCTATTGCATCCCAAGCAAAATATCTGCTGGCGATTATTGCGGCAATGGTGGGCTATGGCGTGATGAATTTTCTGATGACGGCGACCCCACTGGCGATGCAGGGCCATCATCACTCGTTTTCAAGCACGGCTACGGTCATTCAGTGGCATCTGGTCGCCATGTTCGCACCTTCGTTTTTTACCGGCGACCTGATCCGTAAGCTGGGCGTATTGCAAGTCATGGTCATCGGTGGCGTTTTGCTGATGTCGTGCGCGCTGATTAATCTCACCGGTACGACTTTGCTGCACTTCGAGGCGGCTCTCGTTTTGCTTGGAATAGGTTGGAATTTTCTGTACATCGGTGCAACGACTTTGCTTACCGAGGCCTACTCGGCCAACGAAAGATCAAAGGCGCAGGGGCTGAACGATACCTTCGTTTTCGCGACGCTTACCGCCACTTCGCTGGCATCGGGCGCGTTGGTCGCGCAATTTGGCTGGCAAACGATCAATCTTTATTCTATCCCGCCGACGCTGACGGTGTGCCTCGGACTTATCGCATGGCTGTTTGCCAAGCGCGCAAGGGCGTCAGTCGGATAGCCATTGCCAATACAAGTTAAAAAATGTCCAGATGGTCGATGCCGGGCATGATATCCCAGTCTTCGTTCTTGCTTGATATGCAGGCGATTGTGTAATCCGCTGGCCCGGCGCGGTGGCACCCGTACCGTCGGTGTCATTGATAGCGGCTGCCCATGAAATCCAGCGGCTCAACTTGCGGATATCTTCCGGTGTGTGAAGACTAATTTTGCGTCCGCTTTATAGGGTATAGCTCGTGGCTAACTAAAATGAGTTTTTCGGCCATTAGACGTTCCTTAATGGCTCAGCGTAAAGCGATCGCTACGGCGAATGACAAGCGCACCATCACCAATCAACCATATACTGAGTGAGATCACGATGAGGAAAGCGGGGTACTCCCACCCTCCGCCAGTGCTGGAGTGAACCCACCCATTGGGAAAATGCACCCAGACGACGACGGCCATGATCGGGATCAGCGCAAGGGAAGCCTGGCGCGCATAAATGCCTAGAATTAATGCTAAACCACCGATGATTTCAGCGGTGAATACCGGATACACGAGAACTCCGGGTAATCCTACACTGACGAAAAACTTGACCGCCCCTGGAAGGGTATAGACCAGTGCCTTGAGCAGGGCATGCGAAATCCACATGGCCCCCAGGCTCACCCGCAACAGGGTAATGCCCCAAGATGCAGGTATATTATTATCCAAGGCTGTCATTTCCGCCGTCCCTCGTGTGTGTATTGGTGAAAGGAGTGTAGGGTTGTAAAATCGCAAAATAAATAGGCGAATCGGCAAACCATGAATGCGCAAACGCAATACAAATTGACTGCGGCGGACTTAGATCTCCTGTTGTCGGTCGTGCGCGCCGGAACACTGGCCGACACCGGCAAACGGATGGGAGTGGATGCTTCAACCATTTTTCGAGCTATTCAGCGCATTGAGAGGGGGTTGGGCCAACCCTTGTTTGAGCGCTCAAGGTCGGGCTTATATGCCTTTGGAGCTGGCATTGTCCCTTGTGCAACCCGCAGAGGAGCTTGAGACAGTATTGGAGTCGGCGCGTGCCATCGCACAAACACTCCCCGAGCAGGTTTCGGGCTCGGTACGTGTGACCACCACCGATTCGATTCTGAATGGGCTGATCGGCCCGACGTTAGTGCGACTCCATTCGGCACACCCCTTGCTGACATACGAGCTTCACACCGGCAATGAGCTCGTGAATTTGACCCGGCGTGATGCAGATATTGCCGTCCGAGTGACGAGCCATCCCCCGCAGAATTTGATTGGTAGGCATCTTGGTCCGATTCGCGTGGCTCTTTTCGCTTCTAAATCGGGAAGTGTGCAGCAATACTCTGATGTGTTGGAGGGCAAATGTCAGTGGATTGCACCGGACGATGCCTTGCCGGATCACCCGACTGTACTCTGGCGCAAGCGACATCTTCCCAAAGTCATCCCAGCCTACAAGGTAGGCAGTATTCTGACCGTTCTGGAATTCGTGGCATTGGGCCTGGGCGTGGGGGTGTTGCCGGTGTTTCTGGCGAATGGACGCAACGATCTAGTCCAACTTACCGAGGTGATCGACGAATGCCAGACGGAACTTTGGCTGCTCGCCCATCCGGAATCAAAGCATTCTCGGCGTGTTATGACGGTATTTGCTCATCTATCTCAGTACCTCACACTGGATTGAATGCGAAATTGAAGACCGTTAAATTTATCAATACACGCGGTTGCAGCGGCTATCAGTTTGATCGAGGTACTGACTGTGGCAAGGCTTTACGGTCAGATTAAGCTGGAACTACAACACGTATACATATATGTTTTCCCGGAAAATAGTCCCCTCGCCCTGAATAACGGATCGCATGCGGTGTCCTATTTATCTTTTTTCCAGCCACGCGGCGAGTACGCGCTCCTCGCGGCCCAGTTCAAACGGGTTGACTAGGCCGCGTTGTAAGGCGATGGCCACGGCGCGGGTGCGGATGTTGACCACATCACTCGTGGTCGATTTGCCGACACTGGCCTCGTTCGCACCTAGTTTAACGTAGAGCGACTGCAACCGGTTTTGCACACCGCGGCGCGAGAGATAGCGGCGCTCGGCGATGGCGTTGTCGGTGAGCCCGAGGGCGATGTCGATTAAGACTTCAAACTCGGCATCGGTTAGGGAATCTTGACGTTGCCGTGTGCGTGCCTGGACACGCCGTACTTGCGGGTCGATCCAGCACTGGTCCTCGTCGAAGATGGCCTGAGCGGCGCGCACCACGGTCTCTGCAGGATTACTTTTTAAGATATAACCATAGACGGTTTCCGCCGGAACGATCTTGGCGAGCGTGCGCACATAGGTTTCATCGCTGTGCTGTGACCAAAATAACAAGCGCGCTGCGGGTTGGCGTGCCCAGAGCAGGCGCGCCAGTTCGATGCCGTTCATGTCCGGCATCTGGATGTCGGTCACGACCCAAGGCTCGGGGTCGTCGGCGCAGGCATCGAGCGCTTCCTGGCCGCTGGCGGCCAGGGTCGGCGCGAAACGCGCCAGTACTTCCAGCAAAAAGCTGCGGTCGCGCGGATTGTCGTCGGCGACGATCAGGCGGGGCATGCTGCGGGCGGCAAAGGCAGGCTGAGTTCGAAACGTGTACCACTGCTGAAACGGGAGGGCCCCCAACTGGCTTGGGCCCCGATCGCGCGGACACGCTCCTGGATATTTAGGCAGCCATGCCCTTGGTTGACCTGCTCTGCTGGCATGCCGACACCGTTGTCTTCCACGGTGCACAGCAGGTGTTGCGCCACCACCCGGATCGACACTTCAAAGCGGCTGCAATGGGCATGGCGCATGACGTTTTGCATGGCCTCGCCGGCAATGCGGAACAACTGGATTTTGTGCGCGGGGGGCAGCGCAGCTTCTGCATCGGACGCAAATTCAAAATGATAGGCCGGTGCACCAGGGCCGCCGGCATGCCGTGCCAGGAAGGAGCGTAGCGCTGCTTCCAGACCGAGGATTTCCAAGGACTGCGGATGCAGATCGTCGATCACGCGCCGGATCGATTCAGCCAGTTCCGCTACGTTCGCGCGCAATGCCGGAATAGGCGGTGTTTTTGCTTGTGCGGTTTCGGCCTGATCCAGGGTGCGCGAAAGCGCGGTGAGATCGGCTAGCACACCGTCGTGCATATCCATGGCGATGCGGCGGCGTTCCTCTTCCGCGCCTTGCAAGAGTTTTTCAACCGATACAGTGTTGATCAGGCGCTGCGTCATGTCGGAAAGACATTGGTCAAGCTGGTCTAGTTCATCACGGATATGGCGTGGTGTGGGATAGGCTGTGGCATTGCCAGCGCAAACTTGTTGCGCGCGCTGGGTTAACTTGGCAAGTCGGCGGCGGCTGACTTGTAGTCCCCACAGGGCCAGACCGACACCACCGACGATGCACGCCACCAATATCGTGAGCGAGGCATTGATTAAACGCGCGACGATAACGCGCTGGTTCCGATGATAGTCCATGAGTGCGGTGCGCCGTTGCGCTTGAAAGCCGATCGAGAGTTGTTTTAGCGTCGGGTGCAGTGCGCGTAACAGATGGTGCGCTTCCCGTGGATTAACTTGCTCTGGATTTTGCAAGCGGGCGATGCTGTTCTGAATGATGTGCCGGATATCTTCCGGGGCGCGCGCCAACAATTCAGGTTGTTGCGCATTATCCAAGTAAATTCGCGCTTGTTCGATGTAGTCGAACAGCAATTCATCGCGTGCTTCGGGTGCGGCCAGCATGCGTTGCGCCAGTTGATCGAGGTTACCCGCCGTGGCAATCATAACCAACGAACGATCCGTGGCAAGTTCCCATTGCCGGGGTATTTCATTCTCGCGATGGGTGTGCGGCAGCTCCACTAAGTTAAAAGCAACTAAGCCTGCCAGCAACGCAGTGATGAAGGCCGGGGCCAGCAAGAATTGGTAACGAAACGGCAAGTGCATATGCTTATTTAATAGGCTTTGATGGGAATCATCATAACCGTATTCCAGGCGTAGCTCACTGTGCAAATGCACAGTCTCGACTGGGCGTGAGGCGATGCAAGTCTGAGCTTGTTCACCTTCCGTCATGCTGTGCGAGCAGGGATAGTGTGCGCATACGATCCGCACGAAATTTCCAGAGGTAGGCTCGGGTCGTCTTCACGATAAGGAGACTAGCATGAGAAATCGCTTGAATAAGATGGGTGCAATTTGCGCACTGCTATTGTCGTTCGGCGCGATGGCGCAATCGAATGACCCGACCACGCAGGAGTTTGAGACCTTTCGCGCCATGATGGAGGCGGATAATCCGGCTGAGATTTACGAGGATGCCGGCGCGCAAATGTGGAAAGCCAAGCGCGGGCCGAAGCAGGTCTCGCTCGAACAGTGCGACCTCGGCCTGGGGCCGGGTGTGGTCAAGGGGGCGTATGTGCAGATGCCCCGCTACTTTGCCGATGCGGGCAAGGTCATGGATGCGGAGCGGCGCATCGTGCACTGCATGGTCAGCCTGCAAGGCTTCAGCGCGGACGAGTTGGCCAAGCAGCCCTTCAGTAGCGACGGCTACACTCCCGATCCTTCGGTACTGGTGACCTATGTCGCAGGCCAGTCGCGCGGCATGCCGGTAAATGTGCCGCGACGGCAGTTGCAAGTGGAGCAGGCGTATCGGGCTGGGATGGATATCTTCAACTAC
>JAYVZN010000069.1:0-77189 GCA_043783305.1 Betaproteobacteria bacterium | reverse complement strand
TTGTGTCGGGTGCCATGGGAACTCCTTGCGTGGTGTTAGCGCGGGGGAGTGTGCGGCGTTTGGGTGGGCTACGATAGGTGGGGCGGTTGGACGCTTACATTCCATCACCCATCCAAGGCGTTCAACGAAGACGCGTGTTAAAGCGCGTGCAAGCTAATATCCACAGGAGTATTTCCTATATGTATTCAACACGTCAGCGATTGGCCTGCTGCTCGCCCTTCTCTCTATAACCCCTGGAGTAAAAAGACTTACAGCGCCATTTGTTTTTTGATGATGTCCGCGACACGAAAAGCGTTGGCGTAGATGGTCCAGGTGTAGGGCACGCTGCCGCCGGTGGGCATGAAAGAACCATCGGTGACAAAGACATTTTCTGCGGTGTGTACGCGGCAATCGGGATCGAGCACGGAAGTTTGCGGATCTTTACCGAACCGGCACCCGCCCGCCACTAAATTCGCGGGTGGGCTGTCCGAAACATCGCTGGAGATATTTTCAGCGCCCATTGTTTGCAGGATTTTTTCGGCTTTTTCTGTTAGGTATCGGCCGACTTCTAGGTCACGTGGATGCGCGTTCAAGCGCACTTTGGCCACGGGCATGTTCCATTTATCTTTGACTTGAGCATCTAAGCTGACATGGCAATTGTCGGTGGGCAGCCAATCGTTAAACACTTCAAAATCCAGAAACTGTGCCCGTGTCAGTTCGTGCTGTAGTGTTTTCTTTAACGCACGGCCCCAGAGCAATTGACCTTTGTCGTCGCGGCGTAAGCCTTTGGCGCGCGAGATGATGTTGGGGTGGCGCAATAAAAAATCGATGGTGCCGCCTTTGGTGCGCTGTTTGGTTTTTGGATCGTCATAGGTGTACCAGTCTTGTACACAGCGATTAACGAAGGGGCCGATTTGTCTGAGTTCGTCGGCTGCCTCCGGTGAAAATTTAGCGTAAGAAAATTCACCGCGCCCGGTTCCACCGGCAGAGAAAATAAGATTTTTGCCCACCTGCCCGGACTGGTTCCCTAAACCTTGAGTGTGTTTGGGGCCGCTCGACAATAACAATAAACGCGCTGTTTCGATGGCTTGGCAGGCGACGACAAAAATCTTGGCGCGGATGATTTGTGTCTTGCCATCGCGGTCGACATATTCTGCGCTAGTCACCCGGCCTTGCTGATCGCTGAGCAGTCGCTGCACCTGAGCATGCGGGCGCACTGCGCAGCGCCCGGTCTTCACCGCGTCATCCAACAAGGCGGCGCGTGCGCTGCCTTTAGCGCCGGACACGCAACCATAACTACCGCAATAGCCGGAGTATTGGCAGCTTTGCCGCCCCCTATCCGGCTTCGACAACACGGCGCGCGGCAAGGGTAGGGAGTGATAGCCTAATTGTTCGCAAGCGCGATCAATGTGCTGACTCAGCACGTGCTCCTGCGTCGGCGGGTAGGGGAAATCCGGCGTTGAACGTGGCTCCGCGTGAGGGTGCTGCACCACGCGACCGGAAACGCCGACCACTGTTTCAACCTTAGCAAAATACGGTTCTAAATCCGCATAGCTAATCGGCCAATCGATAACGTTGGCGCCGGCAATCGCACCAAAGGCAGTGCGCAGGCGAAAATCATCCGGCTTTAAGCGCGTGAAAAAACCGCTCATCAAATTCGATGAACCACCCACCATATTGCCGTTCCAAAAACTCCAACCGGACTCTGAGGTGGCTTCACGTTTCCACACCCCTGCATCACGCTGCTCCAGCACATGCTGCTCGTCGCGTAAATTCGGGGTGTAGTACAGATCGCCCATTTCATCTTTGAAAAACTCCTTTTCCGTGTACCACGGGCCTTTTTCCAAAACGACGACCGAAGCTCCGGCTTGCGCCAAGGTTAAAGCAACCGGCGAACCACCGGCACCGCTGCCGATTACACATACATCGTATTCGTTCATCGTTTTGCCTGCTTGTAATAAGGTTGCGTGGGGCGTGGAAATCCGGGCTGGTGTTGCAGCCATTTCCAACCGATGCCCTGCGGGTTTCCGCCGTATACCGGGTCGCACAATAGCGCTTCCAATACATACGTCAGCAGCGCGCTGATCCAGCGATCCCCGGCGCGGCTTTGGGTAATCGCGTGCAATACCGCATCTTGCTGTTGCGCAGATAAGCCTAAGAAAGCGCTTTTATATTTTTCTTGCGCATATTGTTCTAACCACGCCACGCCATCCAAAATAAATTGGCGCTCGGCTTGATCGAAGTTAGGCGTTTGCAGCACTAAAAATAAATATAAGGATGCCTGGATGTCCTGCGCCGAGGGGCCGTTGCCATCCGCCGGAAACAAGATGGCTTGCACGGCGGCAAAGGTGGGCCAAGGATGTTCTTTTAAAACGGTGTCGGCTGCCTCTTGGCGTTGACAGGCGCTTAACTGCAAGGCCAGAGGCGCCAGTGTGATGGCAGTCGCGGCTTTGGCGGCACCAGCCAAGAAACGCCGACGCTGCCAATTACGCGGTAATTGCGCGTAAAGTTCAGGGGAATAGGCACTTTCCCAGGCTTGTAGTATTTTGCTCATGAGATCTTGATGTTGGGTGTAAAAAACGGTCTGCTTAGTTTAACAGAGCACAATTTTGCGTAGGCAACCCTTGCTTTTAAATGCAGTTATCATATTATGCGCTATCAATAGCGCTCGTCCGGCTAAAGCAAACGCTTTAACTTTCAACCGTAAGGCGTTTGTTTTAATAGATTTTTGTGGTAAATTAAACAGCAAGCGTGTGTGCCCGGTGGCCGCACCCCAACCCCTAGCGGAGGCGTAATGACCCGAGATAATCTTGTCGCCCACTTTGAAGCTTACAGCGCCTGGCGCGAACAACTGCTTAATCAAGTGCATGGCTTGCGGCATTGGCTGCACGAGCAGGAGCTCAACGACGCGCAACTCGACTTGCGCATTCAGCATATCTTGGATCGATTAAAAGACGACAAACTCAATGTCGCTTTTGTCGCCGAGTTTTCGCGCGGTAAATCCGAGCTCATCAACGCCATCTTTTTTGCCGGTTATAAACAACGCTTACTGCCTTCCAGCGCCGGGCGCACCACCATGTGCCCCACGGAACTGCTGTACGAGGATAACCGTGACCCCTGCATTATGTTGTTGCCGATTGAAACCCGCGCCACCGATGCCAGTACCACCGAATACAAACGCTATAGCGACGAGTGGAAAGTATTCCCGCTCAATGTGAATTCCGCCAGCGCTATGACCCAAGCGCTGCTCCAAGTATCGGAGACCAAGCGCGTGCCGGTGGCCGATGCCGAGCGCTATGGTTTGTACCACGCCAACGATGCGGACAATATTCTCACCGTACACGAAGACGGCACGGTGGATATTCCGGCCTGGCGCCACGCCATTATTAATTTCCCGCACCCCTTGTTGCAGCAGGGTTTGGTGATCCTCGATACCCCTGGTTTGAACGCTATCGGTACCGAACCGGAACTAACGCTCAACCTGCTGCCGAATGCGCATGCGATCTTGTTTATCCTGGCGGCCGATACCGGCGTGACTAAAAGCGATATCGAGGTTTGGCGCAACCACATCGGCAACACGCAGGGCCGACAAAAAGGCCGCATTGTTGTGTTGAACAAAATCGACGGCATGTGGGACGAGATGAAAACCCCGGAGGCGATTCAGCGTGAAATTGAAAAGCAGGTTGACACCACGGCGCAATTGCTGTCGCTCGATACGAATCAGATCTACCCGATATCGGCGCAAAAAGGCTTGCTGGCTAAGGTTAACGGCAACGACGATTTACTCGCAAAGAGTCGTTTGCTGGAATTGGAGCGCGCTTTATCCAACGAACTAATTCCATCCAAGCAGGAAATCGTGCGCGAAAACACCGAGGGCGAGATCAACGAAATGTTCGATGCGACCGCCGGTATTCTGCGCGGTCGTCTGAACAGCGTGCGTGAACAACTGGATGAACTCAAAGGCTTGCGCGGTAAAAACCAGGATGTCATCGAGCACATGATGACCAAAGTTAAATTCGATAAAGAAAATTTCGAGAAAGGCCTGCAGCGCTTTCAGGCACTGCGCTCGGTGTTTTCCACGGAGACCAACCGGCTCTACCGCTATCTGGGTATGGAGGCATTAAAAGCTGAAATTCGCGACATTCGCTCGCAAATGGAAGGCAGCCGTTTTACCAGGGGCATCCGTGAAGGCATGAACACGTTCTTCCGCGATATTACGAAAAATATCGGCAAGGCAACGGAGCAGATCGATGAAATCAAGCTGATGATGGAAGCCATGTACAAAAAATTCAGCGAAGAGCATGGTCTGAATCCCGCCACCACTCCGCCTTTTTCCACGCTGAAATACCAGAAAGAAATCGCTAAGCTGGAGAAAGCCTATAACGATCACTTCAACACCATTATGGTGTATGCGAGCGAGCGCTCCGGGTTGACCAAGAAATTTTTTGAGACCGTCGCGACGCGGGTTATACAAGTGTATGAAATTGCCAATCGCGATGCCGACAATTGGCTCAAGGCCATTATGTCGCCGATGGAAACCCAAGTGCGCGAACACCAGCTTCAACTACGCCGTCGACTAGAGAGCATCAAGCGCATCCACAAAGCGACAGACACTCTGGAAGACCGTATCGATGAGCTGGAGCACATGGACCGCAGCCTCTTGAACCAGATCGACCAGTTGAACTCACTCAGCAATCAAATGCAGCGAGCTTTGCATCACGACGCCAATCTCGACGTGGCGATGGCTTAAATTTTTCCGGCTGTTTAACCCGACGTAAAGCGCCCCAGCCGCCGCCGATCACGCTTGGTCGGCCTGCCGTGAATTTGCGCCGCAGGTTCGACTTGGATGCTGCGCAAGGCCATTTGCGCTAAGCGCCGGGCTTGGCTTTCCGCTTGCTCCTCGTACAGCGCTTGCGCCTCGGGTGCCGGCCCGCGACGCGCGCTTAATCCCAGCACTCTAATTTCCCACTCGTAATAGCCCACTTGGATGGTCAAAATATCGTCGGGATGAATGTCTTTGGCCGGTTTAACCCGCTGCTGATTTAATTTAACTTTGCCGCCCTCCACGGCTTGCGCCGCTAAGCTGCGCGTTTTAAAAAATCGCGCGGCCCAAAGCCATTTGTCCAAACGCATCTTTGTCGAATCGGTATTCATTTGTGGCGGATGGTAGCAAATTTAACAGGCCGTAAAAAACATTCCGGTTCGACGATCACAAAAACCTACGCCGACCCCGGCAGGGGCGTGGTTTTGCTGGACTAAACCCCAGCGAAGCACTATTTTTACAGTATTATAACCGTGGTACTAGCCTAAATAACCCACAGCGCGGGGGTGTTTCGTCAGCAATCTATTTATGGATTGAAAAACTCAACCGTAAAAATAACAAGCTTTTGATTATATTATAATTAATAAAAGTGTAAATCTTGCTCTCCGAGGAAATATGGTTTCAGCACGCGTAGTTAGATCGCCGTCAACGGAGTTCTGCACAGTTTTATCCACACCTTCTGTGGATAGTTGTGCTGGCTCGCCGTTGTCAAAAAAATCTTATCCCCGCTCAAGGCGGCTCGCTGCATTGGTACAGATACTTTAAGTAAACGATGAAAATGCTTGGCTTTAAAAGAATTTTTTGTAAATATTGGCAAGCGATAAATCGCTTAATCTAGATTTTAGGGAGTCGCCGCATGGCATCACTCGTTCTAAGCTTTAACGGTGAAATGGTGAATGAGTACGAAATCACTAAACCCCGCATCAGTATCGGCCGCCGACCTGATAACGACATCACTATCGACAACCTCGCGGTATCCGGCGACCACGCCGCCATCGTGCGCCGGGGAAAAGACCTCCTCATCGAAGACAGCGGCAGCACTAACGGCACCCGGGTGAATGGCCGGGCGATGGAAAAACACGCGCTGCAAAACGGCGACATTATCGAAATCGGCAAATATCACCTGAAATATTTCGAAGGCGATACCGCGCACGTCGGTGCGGCGTTAGAAAAAACCATGCTGATCCGTAGCCCCTTTGCCGGCAAACAACTCGATGCGGAACAACTCCCGCTTGATGCACCGACCAATGTCGAACCCTTCCCAACGACCTTTGCACCGGAAATCCAAGCGCGCGCCGCCACCCCAACCGTAATACCCTCTGCAGGCCGACAGGCCGTACTCAAAGTACTCAACGGCAAACACGCCGGGGTTAAAATTTCCCTCGACAAACCGCTCACCTCCATCGGCCAAAAGGGTGTGCAAATCGCCATCATCACACGCCACAGCAACAGCTATTTTCTTAACCACGTGCAGGGACGCTTCCCCATCGTTAACGGTGCCACCATTAACGATAAATCCTGCCCGCTGAGCGCGCAGGATTTGATCGAATTTAGCGGGGTGAAGATGCGATTTGTGGTGGGGCGAGATTGAAAATCAAATCGTGCTGGGTATAGCGTTACCGTCCGCAGGAAAAGATTAGCGGGATGCTAATGAAATCCTGGGTAAAGTAGTCTTTGGCTACTTTACCCAATTCACCCATTTTAGTTCCGGCACCCGGTCAAATTCCCGACCATCGTTCGTCACGAGTGTTACTTCAAGAGCCAGCGCATGTGCCGCAATTTGCGTATCCAGCGGGCCAATGGGTGTCCCTAACCGTTCAAGCGTGTAGCGCAGCGCACCATAAACCTGCGCAGCGTTTAGATCAAAGTCGGCAATTTCCAGCGGCTCCAAAAATTGTTGCAAAGCGGCCAGGTTACGGGTTGAACCACTTTTGCTAACACCAAAATACAGCTCCGCCGCACTGATGTTGGATATGCCAATTCCCTCGGCTTCATGCGTGCGCAGGTGTGCAATAACTTGTGCAGGGTGATTCTTAATCGCGTAGATGCAAATGTTCGTGTCGAGCATATAGCGCACTTCTACCAAACCTCACGCTTGTCCGTCGCCGCAGGTTGCCCGCGCTCAGGAAATGGCTCGAACTGATCTAATGCCGCGATCAAACGTTCAATCGATGCGCGTTTGGGTGGACGTAGTATCACTGCATCCCCATCGCGCTCGATCAACACTTCTTTCACACCTTCAAAACGAAAGGCCTTGGGCAAGCGTACCGCTTGGCTGCGGCCATTGATAAACAATTTGGCGGTTTGCATGGGCAACGGTTGATCCGTGTCTAGACTATCCGCCCATAACTTGACCGCCGCATGTTCGATCACGCGTCCATTGTCAACATCGGCAAAGGCTTCGAGGGTCATCTCTCTACGTTTTTCCTCTTGCGCAACCCATGCAAGCAGCGCCTGCTTGACGATCCAGCCCCGGGATCGCTCCAATCGTGCAGCAATCTGATCGATTTTTTCAGCAAGCGGTAAGGGAACGTGCGTGGTCAGCACTTTGGTATCCATAATTGATTTCTCCAAAATAATGAATCAAAATTAATCATAGTGATTAAGATAGATTAAGTAAAGTTCGGCGTAATCGAATTGCGACTTGCCAAAAAACTCTGACAAATGATATCGTTTTGTGATATCATAAAATATGCATAGCGCCCACCGCAAGACGCTACAAACCATTTTCTCTGCGCCAGTTCCCGCAACACTGGAATGGCGGAAAGTCGAAGCCTTGTTTGTAGCCGTAGGCGCACAGATTGTCGAAGGCAATGGTTCGTGGGTGGCGTTTGTATTTAACAATAAGCGTATCGACTTCCATCGCCCTCACCCCGGCAAGGAAGCCAAGCGTTATCAGTTGCGCGCCGCGCGCGAATTTCTCGAATCGGCAGGAGTAAAGCCATGAGCAAACCACTTACGCATAAAGGTTACGCAGCCCACATCGATTTCGATGCCGAAGATCGGATTTTTTTTGGGCGCATCACCGGCATTGCCGACATCGTTACCTTCCACGGCGAAACCGTAGATGAACTGGTGCACGCTTTCAAAGAAGCGGTCGATGATTATCTCGCCATGTCCAAGAAACTGGGATGCCCACCCCAAAAGCCCTATTCTGGAAAATTAATGCTGCGTATCCCGCCGGAAGTCCACGCGCACGCAGCCATGATGGCCGAGGCACACGGTAAAAGCCTGAATCAATGGGCGGCAGAAGTATTGGCGCAAGAGTGCGATTGAATTTGGCGTACACGGCAAAGGCCACTTAGCTCCACCAGCGATTGAAGCGTAGATTTTTGCTATGAAAGATCACTTCCAGGAGATACTGTGAGCGCACCTCTGGCGGTTCCAAAAGCACTTCAAAAACAGCTTGAGAAAATTGCCGCTGCCTCCCGCCGCAAACCACAAGCTCTACTCAAAACAGCCATTCAAAACCAGCTAGACTACGCGAAATGTGCCATGCGAGAGATCAAGACGGGCCTTGCCGAGATCAGCCACGACAAAATTGTGAGTCATCAAGATATGAAACGCGCACTCGAAAAAGCCGGGGCGGAGCGTGCCAAAAAACCTAGCAAGGCAGCTTGACTGGGCGACCGCCGCCCGTACTGTAATCGATCATATTCTCGCCGCAGCCGAACGACTGACCCAGTTCCCATTCACGGGAAAAATCGGCAAGCAACCAGGCATTCGAGAGTTGGTGTTGTTGCGCTTTCCCTACACAATTTTCTACCAGGTAAAGCCAGCCAAGATTCAGGTATTACGGGTACTCCACCAGCGACGGAAATTTCCTTATACCGTATAGTGTAAAACGTTTTGCTTGGCACTCTGTCCCTACAAGACCTGTTTTTTGGAAATTCCAACCAAATAAAGTTGAGCCGATTCTTGCCCCAAAAATCAAATGCACAAATCTGACGTGACACAAGTAGCAGCACTCACTTATCGTCCAGACCTTCAGGGCTTACGCGCTATTGCCATCATTCTGGTGGTGCTGGCCCATGCTGACGTATTGCTTTTTCCGGGTGGCTTCGTTGGGGTCGATATTTTTTTTGTGTTATCTGGCTACTTGATAACCGGTCTCCTGATTCAAGAATACATCGGTAGCGGAAGTATTGAACTATTGCAATTTATTTCTCGACGTTTGAAGCGTTTGCTTCCGGCTCTTTTTTTCATGCTATGCATGGTACTAATAAGTAGCCATGCGATGCTTTCTAACTATGAATTAATTCAACAAACCACATCAGTTAAGTTTGCGGCGACATGGACAAGCAATCTGTTCTTTTCGCTTTCTACAGTTGATTATTTTGCAGAGCTAAAGGTCAAGGATTTATTTTTACATACGTGGTCACTGGGTGTAGAGGAACAGTTCTATCTAGTTTGGCCCATACTAATTCTGCTGGCTTTTACCTTACCGAAACAGCTACAAATTGGTGCGAATCGGCGTTCTCAACTGCTGGCGATATTAGGTATATTGTTTCTAGCTAGTTTCGGATTATCTTGGTATTGGACTGCAAAGAGCCCGCTATGGGCCTTTTATATGATGCCGTCACGTATCTGGCAATTTTCACTGGGGGCTGCAGTTTTTGTATGGTTTCAATCAACAAAACATGCTCGTGAGTGGGGTGGAAACTTTTCGTTGCCCCCAGTGGCTGGCCGTGGCTTGCGAGCAATTGGACTAGGACTAATTTTCGGTAGCGCTGCTCTAATACATCCCAATGTAACCTATCCGGGATTTTTAGCTTTAGTACCTTCTTTCGGTGCCTTTTTAGTGATTTCGGCAGGGCACTTTGGTAGCACGCAACCGACTAGTCGGGTGTTGGCCCATCCCGTCCTGGTTTGGGTTGGTGATCGCTCGTACGCCTGGTATTTATGGCATTGGCCGGTATTGATGCTAGGCTTTTCTTTGGGCTTACGGGATGGCTTTGCCGAGACCACAGTTTTAGTGGGGCTGTCTTTCTTGTTGGCGATACTGAGCTACCGGTATGTTGAACTACCCTTTTGGAAGGGGGCGCTTAGCCATGTAAATCCTCTACGAATTATTCTAATATCAATCCTTGCAATGCTCACAATCATTTGGGGTGCACAGAATTATTTGATACCAACACCTAGTAACGCCGCATCACCAAGCGTCTCGTTTGCTACACAAGCGCGTTCAGATATTCCAGTTATTTACACCCAAGGTTGTGACGCTTGGTATGCTAATGCTGATGTGCGACCTTGTACGTTTGGAGATGCCCATGCACGAAGAACTGTCGTGCTTCTGGGAGACAGCATTGGCGCGCAATGGTTTTCACTTCTGCCAGAGATATTTAAGCGACCTGAATGGCGCACCATCGTTTTGACCAAATCGTCTTGTCCGATGGTCGATGAGGATTTCTTTTATGGCCGAATCGGACGGTCTTATACCGTTTGCACCGAGTGGCGTAATGCTGTGTTGGATTACTTGGCTTCAATCCGGCCAGATATTGTTTTCGTAGGGAGCACCGCCACCAATGATTTTTCGAAGGCCCAGTGGATCAACGGCTCGGCACGTGTGTTGGATCGTCTAACTAAGGCGGCGAGTCACGTATTCGTGCTCCCTGGAACCCCCGCACTGTCGTTTGATGGCCCCGGCTGCCTAGAGCGCCATTTTCCCTCCACGCAAAAGTCCAAAGTAGGGAACGTGCAAATCTGTCGAGAAGCCGCAGTGAATACGCAAACGGACGTGGTAGCTCGCTATCTGGATCAAGCTATACAGCGCTTCCCAAATGCAAAGCTACTGAATCTCAACGACTTGGTGTGCCCTGGCGGGCAATGCAGCGCACAAAACTCTGCCGGCCTCGTGGTGTTTCGGGATCAACAACATTTGACTGATTCATTTGTCCGTGCTCAGGTTCCTATAGTACGTGAGCGACTAAAAGTGCTTGGACTAGGGGCGTTTTTTTACCAGTAAAAAGCTTGCGCCATCGATGTCAAAATACTCAAAGTTATAGAAGCGCTACAACGAACGAACAACATGAAATCCCGGCCATCTTCATCTCCGGCCATCTTCATCTAAGGATGAATTTAGTCCAAGCTCTCAGTTTTTTCAGACTCTCCGAAAAAGGAGTTTACGGGTTCAAGGCAATCTAAATATAAGGGAACTTTAAACTGTCGCTCTGCGTCACCTGCTGACGTGATAGCCTAATTACCCTAATCTGGATTATCTGCTTAGTGTATAAATTTAATTCAAATAAACATATTAATCAATATATTAAACAAAAAAAATAGTTTGGCACAGGCATTGCTTTAACATTAAGCAGACACTCGCCGTGTTTTTATTTTAAATCACTTTATTAAGAAGGAGTTTCACTATGAAACACGTACAAAAAGGTTTTACATTAATCGAATTGATGATCGTGATTGCAATTATCGGTATTTTGGCAGCCGTGGCTCTACCCGCCTATCAGGATTATACGGTTCGCGCCAAAATGAGTGAGGTTGTATTGGCAGCATCCGCCATGAGGACAACCGTTGCAGAGTCTTTCCAAGTGCTTGGTGGCCGCATGCCACCTACCGCCTCTGTTGGCGCTGTGACCCAAAACAGTAGATATGTTACGACGGTAACCTTTGCGAATACTGGCACTCTCACCGGGACCATCACAGCCGTCTCGCAAGCTACAGGCGCCACCGGCAATGGAAATATTGTGCTATCTGGTACGGGGGATGCCACTACAGGTGTAGTTCGATGGGTGTGTGGTGGAACCGTGGCACCGAAGTTCCTGCCTTCATCTTGCAAATAATCAATAGTCAGCTTTAAAAACCCCGCTCACGCGGGGTTTTTAATTTAAGGATGTCTCTTGATTGCATCTGAACGTTGGCATCCATTTGGCATTGCATTGGTGCTTTGCCTGCTCGCTGGCGCAGTCTATTGGCCTGGTCTATCCGGTGGCTTCCTGTTCGATGACTATCCAAACATCGTTGACAACAGTGCGTTACGGGGCTTTGACGGCTCACTCTCTAGCCTTGTTACGGCTAGCAGCAATGGCAGCGCAAGCCCTTTAGGCCGCCCCCTCAGCGTAGCTAGCTTCGCCCTCAACCTGCATGCCTACGGCGCAAGCCCCTTTTCATTTAAACTGGTCAACTTATTGATTCATCTGGCCAATGGCTTATTGGTTTTCGTTCTAATACGACAATTGTGGGCGCGTTTGGACAGCACAAACGCTAAAAAATCGTCTATCGTCGCAATATGGGTAACAGCGGTTTGGCTGCTACACCCAATGAATCTAACCCCCGTACTGTTCGTTGTTCAGCGTATGACGAGCTTAGCCGCCTTTTTTACCCTCGCAGCGCTCTGTCTGTATTTGTATGGCAGGCAAGCTTCACGCGGTGTGGCTTGGGCTACGATTGCCACCAGCCTGCTGCTGTTCTGGCCTGCGGCAATCTTGTCCAAAGAAACCGGCGTGCTCTTGCCACTTTTCATTTTCTTATGCGAGTGGTTGATACTCGGAAGCTTGCGCTTGGTTTCCCGCAAAATAAAGTGGCTTGGGATTCTTGCACTAAGTTTGGTACTGTCCAGCGTATTGATAGCAAAATGGGATTTTGTAGTGGGTGGCTATGCCGGGCGGGACTTTAGTCTTTTTGAACGCTTGATGACCGAAGCACGTGTGCTCTGGTTCTATGTCTTGCAGTTGCTGGCTCCCTTACCGAATTTTTTTAGCCTATACCATGATGACATTCCCATTTCCCATGGCCTGCTTGCCCCCCCGCATACCTTACTCGCCATCCTTGCTTGGTTTGCTCTTATCGCAATCGCAATTTACCAACATAAGAGAACGCCGCTATTTACATTTGCCGTATTTTGGTTTCTCGCTGCGCATGTGCTTGAATCGACGTTACTACCGCTGGAAATTGCTTTTGAACACCGGAATTATCTGGCCTCACTTGGTATTTTTCTGTGGTTAGGCGCCCTTTTATTCCCCCAGCAAACACAAAAAAATGGCCAAGTTGCGCGATTAACGCTAGCGCTCAGTTTTCTCTTTTTTTGTGGCTTGATCACGGCATTGCGCGCAGATCAGTGGGGAGACGAGTATCGACGAACGCAGCTGGAGGTCGCCAGCCACCCTAACTCTGCGCGCACAAATTACGATTCCGCCGTGATTATCGTACGTAAAACTTTTGAAGTGGGTAGTGGTAACGACTTGGCCTACAAAATGGCACAGTTTCACTACCAGCATGCGGCTGAGCTTGACCGAAATAACATAGCGCCCATACTGGGTCTGCTGAACCTTGACTGCGCAACCGGTCGCCCGAAAAATTTGGAGTTTCAGAGGAAATTACGAGAACGCTTTGCGAAAGCCCGTTTTAATGCAGAAAATCAAGCCGCATTAAACAGGATGTCAGTGCTTTTGATTGAAGGTCGGCTGTGCCTTGACGTTACCGAAGTAAAGGCTTTAATTGACGTAGCCCTATCCAACCCTGCTGCAAAAGGCTATATTCGTGCGGTAATCTATTCGGTGGCAATGGATTACACCGCAGTCAAATTGCGCGCCCCTGAAATTGCACTTAGCTACGCCAGATATGCCATCGATAGCGATCCCACTACCGTCCCATTTCGAGTTAATCTTGCTAACCTTTTGCTGGCAACAAATAACGTTTCTGAGGCACGGCGGGAATATAATTCAATTCTAAAAATGCCAATTACTCCCAGCGATAAAGCCGGGTTCGATGAGTTAGGTCGCAGATTGATTAGCATAGAACAAAATGCAAACACACGCTGAACCAAAATCTCGCTCGCTTTCTGTTGTAATCCCTGCCCGAAATGAAGGTGCGGGGCTGCAGATGCTTTTGCCAGCATTGCGCAAAGTTCTACCACAAAACACTAAAATTATTGTGGTGAACGATGGCTCCAACGACGATACGCTTGCGGTATGCGAAGCCCAAGGCGTTAAAGTAGTACACCACCGTTATCCCAAGGGCAACGGTGCAGCTATCAAATCCGGCGCGCGTGCGGCAATGGGTGAGATACTGCTCTTCATGGATGCTGATGGCCAACATAAACCAGAAGATATCCCCCGCTTGTTGCAAAAACTTGAAGATGGCTACGACATGGTCGTTGGAGCTCGTTCTTTTGCATCCCAGGCGGGGGCACATCGCGCTTTGGCTAACGGGTTTTACAATAAATTATCCAGTTGGATGGTAGGGCAACCCATTCAAGACCTAACCTCGGGGTTTCGCGCAGTCAGGGCCGACAAGTTTCGCAAGTTCTTATATCTCCTTCCCAATGGATTTTCATACCCGACTACTATCACGATGAGTTTTTTTCGCGCGGGATATTCGGTTGCTTATGTTCCGATTATTGCGCCGGAGCGCATTGGAAAGAGTCACGTGCGCTTATTTAGGGACGGCGTTCGCTTCCTCCTGATCATCTTCAAGATTGGCACCCTATATTCCCCGTTGAAGCTTTTTTTACCGATTAGTCTCGGGTTCTTTCTGACCGGGCTGGTCAATTACATCTATACCTTTCTCACTATCCATCGATTTACTAATATGTCTGCATTGCTGCTTGTAACCGCAGTGCTCATTTTTTTGATGGGTTTGATTTCTGAGCAGATCACTTCTCTGAACTATAAAGACGGTGGGCAATAGCGTTTTGGATGGGCGAAAACAAGTCCTCGTCTTAACTTCCACCTTCCCGCGCTGGGAAGGCGATAACGAACCTCCTTTTGTTTTCGAGCTTTCCAAGCGGCTCGGGGAACAATTCAAAGTCATGGCATTATGCCCGCACGCGCCAAACGCTAAACTTTTTGAAACAATTGCTGGTATAGAAACGCATCGATTCCGCTACTTCCTACCCCAATGGCAAAAACTTGCCTATGAAGGAGGGATACTGGCTAACCTTAAGAAAAACCGCCTCAATTATCTCCTTGTCCCATTCTTTCTAATCTCTGAGCTATTCAATCTTGTTTTAATACTCAGGAAAACCCGGATCGATGTTATTCACGCGCACTGGCTCATACCCCAAGGACTGATTGCGCTCATGGCTTGTACACTTGCACCCCAGAAGCCCACCATCGTTTGCACTTCACATGGTGGCGACCTGTTCGGTTTGTCAGGCGGCCTGATGACATGGCTCAAGAAACAAGTCATAAGACGGGTAACAAAATTAACGGTTGTTAGCCAAACCATGCGTGCTTATGCATGCTCGCTCTTCAACCGAAACGATATCGAAGTCATCCCCATGGGTGTCGATTTACTTCAGACGTTTATACCGCTCCCGGATGCCAGAAGAAGCCCCTTTGAGCTCCTGTACGTTGGGCGATTAGTGGAAAAGAAAGGGGTACGCTATATTATTCTGGCAATGCCAGAGATACTAAAAAGGCATCCGCAGGCACAGCTACTGGTTGCCGGAGATGGGCCAGATAAAGCGGATCTTCAAAAGTTGGCACTTGCAACTGGTGTGGCTTCACACGTACAGTTTCTGGGAACAGTCAACAACGCTGCACTTCCGGAATTCTACCAACGCGCCACCCTATTTGTCGCCCCATCCATTGTGGCGCATGGCGGAGATCAGGAAGGGCTCGGATTGGTTTTTGTTGAAGCACTGGGTTGCGAGTGCCCAGTCGTCACGACAGATCTTCCAGCCATAAAGGATGTGGTGTCTGACGGCAACACAGGGCTCATTTGCAAACAGAAAGATAGCGCAGACCTAGCTCAAAAAATATTGCACCTACTGGCTCACCCTGAGCAAGCGCAGACCTTGGGGCGAGCGGGCAGGCAATATGTGCTAGAACACTTCGATTGGCAGATTGTTTCACAACGCTATCACGCCTTAATTGCGGCTTTGTGCTATGAATAGGGGCTATCAATACGATTTCTCAGCCAAGATCCCTTCTATGTACGATGTTGAGTCGAGGGAACGTAAAGCGCGCACAATGATCGCGGTGTTATCCGAGTTTTATAAAAGCACGAACAATCTCAAAGAACTAACGCTTTTAGATATTGGCGCATCGACGGGTATTATTGACAACTGCTTATCCGGATATTTCAAACAGGTCGTCGGTGTAGATATCGACCTGAAGGCCGTATCACATGCCGAAAAATTGTATGGCAAAGACAATTTAAGTTTCATGGTAGATGATGCGATGGCGCTACAGTTTAAAGATCACTCATTTGATGTGGTGATCTGTTCCCAAGTCTATGAGCATGTTCCAGATGCTCAAATAATGATGAATGAAATTTACAGGGTACTTAAGCCGGCAGGTGTTTGCTTTTTTTCAGCCGGTAATCGCTTCAACCTAATGGAGCCTCACTATAATCTGCCGCTGCTTTCAGTGGTGCCTAAGCCGCTCGCCCATCTCTATCTCAAGCTCGTTGGCAAAGGCGATCATTACTATGAAGAGCATCTTAGTTATTGGGGTTTAAAGAAATTAACCCGCATTTTCTTGTGCCATGACTACACACGGAAGATGCTAAACGACCCCGACTATTACAAAATAGATTACATGCTCCCCCCGGAAAGCCTAAAAATTCTTATCGCAAAGTTAATCGCTCATTATTTCTATTGGGCATTTCCTAATTATATTTGGATGCTCCAAAAGCCTTGAGCCGCCATATTTCCTAATGCCGTATAAGCGCTTTCTCCGATCGGCCAGGTCACCTAGAAGACTGAAACATACCTACGCAAAATCATGCGCCCATAGTAATATCAAAATCTACCGCTGACACTCGATAGCGTGAGGTTAGACAAGTTTTTTCGAGAAACAATTTGTAGATTTGGTCAACACTTGGCAGAAGCCAATGCGCTACCAGTAAACGCAGGCAACTCTTTTCTCTTCAATAGAGACTCTCATTCTAATGGAAAACGGCAAGATAAAAATCTGGCTCCCTACGATCAGGACCCGCAGCGGCACTGAAATTTTTACACGGCGATTCGCCGAGGCATTGGAGCGCTTCGGATGTATTACACACATAACTTTGTTTCCCTTGTCGCGCGAACCATTCCCTTTCTTACTGAAAAATACTCTCCCACCGCTTGGTACCGACATTATTTTTGCTAACAGTTGGAATGGTTTTGCCTTCAAGCGCACCAACTTACCGCTTGTAATAACTGTTCACCATGCAGCATTCGATCCTGCAGCTAATGCCTACTACAGTCTGGCTCAGCGCTTGTACCACCGATTGTTAATGAGGCCATATGAAATGCGATCGTTTCGCGAGGCCAATGCTATCACTGCTGTTAGCAGCTTTGCGGCTAATGCCGTGTCGCGATCAACTGGTTTCAAAAGTATCCGGCCTATTTATAACTGGGTAGACACCCAACGTTTTTGCCCATCGATGGAAAATATTTCCCGCTCCAAGCCCTTTCGTTTATTGTTTGTTGGAAAACAATCGCGAATCAAAGGCGCTGATCTGCTAGACCCGATCATGCGCCGCCTAGGTGCTGATTTCGAACTCCGTTTAGCCGGCGAACGATCAAATGGCACTAGCAAAAATACTCCCGAGAATATACGTTCACTTGGTTGGCTCGATGAGGAGAAGCTAATTCAGGCTTACCGGGAATGCGATGCTCTATTATTCCCCTCACGATTCGAAGGTTTTGGTTATGCGGCACTGGAAGCAATGGCATGCGGCAAACCAGTTATTGCCAGCAATAGCAGCGCACTACCTGAGGTGATTGAAGATGGTGTGACCGGTGTATTGTGCCCAATAGATGATGTTTCTGCTTTTGCGACTGCTTGTGAAATGCTTTCTAATAATCCAGACCATTGCAGAACCATGGGAATCGCAGGGCGCGAACGTGCCGTAAATTATTTCTCAGAGCAAGCAGCGTTACATCAATACATTGGATTAATAAAGAAACTGGTTAGAACAACATGAAACCAGAACCCATCAAAGCTAGCTTGCAGGTTGTTATCCCAGTATTTAATGGGTGGGCTCAAACCAGACGTTGCCTAGAGGCGTTGAAAAAAAGTACACATCAAGACTTGAAAGTTATTGTGGTAGACCACGGCTCTACAGATGAAACAAAAAAAGCATTGCCCGCAGAATTCCCCAATGTTGAGTGCCTATTTGGAAATGACTCGCTATGGTGGGCAGGTGCTACGAATCTTGGTATTAGCCAGGCTTTAGCGAGCGCGGCGAATCACATTATGCTCTTAAATAACGACTGCTACATGTCGCCTGATGCGATTGAAAAACTGATTCAGCATAGCCAGGAATGTGGCGATAACTGCATTGTGGCGCCCATTGCAAAAGATCAGTTGACGGGAAAAGTGCTAAACCTCGGATATGCAACCTGTCTTTGGTTGGGTTTCCCATCAATTCGCATTCCCATGGGTCTTTCACAAAAGAACCTGGAAAGCAGGGAATTAGTTCCTACTCAATTGATTATGGGGGGGCGTGGAGTCATTATTCCTGCAACTGTTTTCAGGAAAACGGGCCTGCTGGATGAAGCCAATCTTCCGCACTATTTGGCAGATCATGATTTTTATTTGCGTTGTAAGGCTGCGGGGGTTCGCTTAATGATCGCAACTGACGCGCATCTGTACGTAGACAACACCAGAACCACGATTGCTAATAACCTTTCCAGCATGGCTTTTTCAACGTTTCGAGAAACATTGAGCGGCAGAAAGTCTCACAGAAATTTTAAGGATTTATCGGCTTTCTTTAAAAAGCACTACCCTATTAAAAAATTGTATCCCCTTGGAGTCGGTATGAATGTCACGCGTTATTTCTTGATTTACACTTTGGCCAGATTTTTTCATATCTGCACAAAAGGGTTACGACACAAATAATTTTTTTACCCACTTACAGTGAAAATTGTTTAAAAAAGCCTACCAGGAAGGCTTGCTCATATTAGTTCCATTTCTATCTTAATTCCCAAGGCCCTGGAGTTTAGGTGCGCGGTAATCTGCAATGACTGCTCTTCAAAAACCGCTTCCGAGCTAAAACAGCTGTCTAGTGGTACGCACCCAAGCCTTAACGCTTGGATATTTCCGATAGATTAGCGTAACAACAGACAAAAATACTTCTCGAATTAGATCATCTTGCCGCTCATAGAAATATTCTGTACGTCTAAGAACACGTTGACCACATTCCCGTTGGCACGTTTCGAATAGCACAGAATTATCTTTGCTAGTGGAACGCCAACGCCATTCCGCAGTCGCCCGCCACGAAAACAAGAAGTCTCCAGACCGCAGGAAAATCAGATATAAAAGCATATCCTCTGAAACAATTAATTTCGGATCCGTAACATCTCTTTGCTCCAACACCGATTTTCTGGCAAGCCAAGCATTTGACTGGATGTAGTTTTCAAGGCGTAAAATTCGCCTTTTATGAAAAGGCTCAAAGAAATGCAAGCATCGATTTTCTTTAATTTCCTTTTTGGCTGCCCCCCTGAAATTTGGCTGCGTATAAAAATGCCCTTCTTCATCTTGCACTTGGATGGTCCCGCTATATGCGACGAAAGCATTTTTATTTTCTTCAAGCAAATTGACTAATGTACTAGTATGATTTGGCTGAATGGTATCGTCATCATCCAGATTGCAAAAGTAATCAGCCTCTATCACTCGCAAACCATCCCAAAGCGCTGTACTTCTGAAGCCAGTTGGTTTTGATGAAACTCGTTTCACGGTTACAAATCGATTTGCGTATTTGGCAACCAAATGATCAAGCCCTGCTACTTCCTGGTAACTGACCAACACCAAGCCCAGGTTTTGATAAGTCTGCGCAACCAACGAATCCAGACAACGCTCGATGAATTCAAGCCTCCTCCCACCAACGCGAACAATTACCTCAACAACCGCCTCGCTCTTGGGCTGTTTGTCCATATCGTAGCAATGGGCTCTCTTCACATCTTGTAAGAATTGAGGAAGCTTCTCGAGTAGCTTCTCCAAAGAGAATTTGTTATTGAATATTGAATGGGATTGGATTGCCATCTTCTGAGCTTCTTGCGGGTGGGATCGCACCCAGTCAAAAAGAGAAGCAATTTGCGCAGCTTTCTCCGCAACGCCCCCATCCCGATTCACATATAGCACCGAGTCGCCGAAATGGCGCTTTGCAAAACTCGAATCTTCAGTAATGATTATTGCCCCTGCTGCTGCAGCTTCGAAAATGCGCATGGATGGGACGTCATTTTTCAGATGTTCGTCCCGATGCAGGCAAAGCGCCACCCCGGCCTTATTGATTTTCTCGAAAATAGACACACCGTCAAAAGGAATCGCTCCTTTGTATTGGGCGCCATACTTGCTCCATTTTCCTGGGTCGCCATAGAAAGCAAACGGCAGCTTGTTACGCAATTTCCTGATCAACCTGCCATGGCGGCTTCCGTCCCAGTGAACACCCGTATAAAAAAGGGAGGGTTGGCTTAAATCAGGCGGGTGAAATTCCGTCATCTGGGCCGTTGGCAAAAAGTTCCAATCCGAAATGGGACTTTCCTTACGCGTCGAGAACAGCAGATCTTCTAAATATTGGCGAATCGAGTCCGATCCGGCCAAATATCCGTCATAGCTGAGCACCGAGCGCACCCGCAGTGGATCATCCTGAAAATAGTCAGGCGGACTCCACAACAAACCAATCGTTGGCACGCCGGTCAATTTTGGCGAATATTCATGGGTAACCAGTACGCAATCCACCTGCGCCTGCAGGACATCCTCGGATGTCACGACTTCCATGCAGTCCCAGCCGATGGCTGTGCAGGCAAGCTTCAGGCGGGCGATGAATTCACGCTCAGCGGAATACACCAGGTTGGGCCAGGAATTCAGCACCCCGATCCTCAATTCAAGCCTCCTTTATATGCTGCCCCTCTCGCCACGCTAAGCACGAATTCCTGATAGCGCGCCGCAAAGTCCATCATGCGCTGATCGGCGTGCCAATTTATCATGTTCGGCTTTGTGGTGTTCCGGTGCATCCCACATGTCCCACAAAATCTCCGCCGGGGCTACCCCATCATGTGCCGGAAAATATCTGGCCTGCCCAGGATTTTGTTCCCGGTGAACAAGAATACCAGATAGTGCGACCGGTTTCCCTATTGCTTTTGCTTCCTCGACTGTGGTGCTCCACCCTTCGAATAGGGAGGGATTGATATTGGCCACTGCTTGACGTGTCCAGCCACCATCGGCTGCTCCAATATCATAAACAACTTTAGGGATGTAACCGCGTTGTTTCAAACCGTGCATGGCAATCGCCATACCGATACCGACACTTTCAGATTTTCTTGTTATTCGTCTTAAAAATTGTTTTATCATTTTCCTTCAGGCGTTCAAATTTGAAGTACAACATCTAATTTTACGTATGTCTGAATAGGTGGTGGGAATTAACACCGCAGCTTCTTTCTATTTGTACCAAATGAGACCACGTGCCTGCTTAGATGCCCAGTTCCAATTATAGGAATCAATCGCTTTCCTACTGAATAGCATATACAGAAGCGATCGTGTGCCGCCAAACAGTAGCCGTTTTGCTAAAGGCAATTGATGAAACGGCTGGTCGTAATAGCCGTGCATATCAAATACTCGAAACAGAAATCGGTAGACATCGGCAATGTAGCCTCCAAAAGGGCCATAGAGCTTGGTTACTCGGTACATCTCGTCAATGACACGATTACCTGCTCGTGAAGTCAGGTTGTCATCGCTGAAATAGTACACTGATAATATGGTTGAAATCCGCTTGAATCGCGCACCTGATACGTGCAGCCGATTCCACCACTCCCAGTCGAAAGCAAGTTGGTAGCTATCATCCAATTTACCAAGACCGCGGTGAGCAGAAGCGCGCCAATAAGTACTGGGTTGCTCGATAGCGTTGCGCATTGACAGGGTTTCAAGAAAATCCTCGGGAACTTGGGTCATCAACTCAGACCCGTCCGCGAATACACGACGGCAAGCTCCTGTGATCACATCGATATCCGGGTTGTTCATAAATGTTTGCGCGACATACTGCAATGCCCCAGAGACTAGCGCGTCATCGGCATTCAGATAACAAAATATCTCGCCGTCCGCGAGATTAAACCCTTTGTTTATCGCATCCGCAACGTTTTTGTCTTTTTCCTGAATGACGTGGCTGACAATATGCCGGTATCGCTCGATGATTGCTGGCGTGCTATCTGTACTGTTGCCATCAACACAAATCATCTGCAAGTTGGGATAGGCCTGTTCTTCAATGGACCGGAGTGTTCGCTGAATGGTCTTTTCTGCATTGAGTGACGCGGTGACAAGTGTGATTCTGGGCAATGACTGAAGCATGGGGTCATTCTTTAACTTTGCATTGGCGAAGGTATTCGCTTCGTTCGCCGAGTACAACCGCCGCGAATCCGACACCCATCGCTAACGATTTTCGTGAACCCCCCAAGACTTCCATGAGCAGCATCTTCAAGAATTTCATTCTGGATGAGCAATGCTCGGGAATGGGCTGCGGGCTATTAAGCATACCCTCAAGAACTGCTCTGCTTACTCCATAGGCGTACATCAAACGAATGAGATACTTAAAATCGAAGCGCTTAGAATCAAGATGGTGGTACAAAATCATTTTTGGATTATAGGCATTAGTCAAACCAAGCGCGAATGCGCCTCGCATAATCAGTGAGTCCTCACAGGACGAGAGGTTTTTAATACCAACGCGGCCGAGCTTGAAAAGGTTTTCATCGTTAATGGCTCTTTGCACATACAAGTCAAGCACCTGCCTCTTGATAAACGCACCTGCTGTTGGCGGTTCCCAAGCCCCCCATGAGGCGCTCTTACCGAATACGGGCTCTTCGCCTATATCCTTAATCGCGAGGTATGGCAGGAATGGTACAACCCAAGCAGCAGGACACAGATAGGGTGGCAGCAAAAGTTTACCGCCAAAGCAGCCCAAATGTTCGTGCGTCGAAACGAATTTCATTCCCTCAGCGATATAATCTGGCATCAACTCGTTATCATCGTCAACGAATAGCAACGTCTCCCCATCAGTTTCCAGAATGGCACGAAGACGTGCGCGAGCGATTCCAAGGATAGGCTCTTGAACCATGCGCGCCATGATGCCATTCTGGGTGAAACCAGCGAGTAAGGATTCATCCAGCGGTGGGGAAGAAGCATTATCCACTACCAGCAAATGAAACTCATCACCGCCAACGGTTTGGTTCTGGATTGATGCCAAAACCTTTGCAAGAATGTCTGGCCTAGGATTATGTGTACATATACAAACATCAATCATGCTGGTAACTTCAGAGGAATGAACTTTGTAAAAAATCTCTGCGGTTGATAAAAAAACCCCATCGAATACCGAGCTTGTTTCTGGTCGAACACATCGGCTAAGTCACCATGACTGGAGCCAATAGTTCACCGAATTTCCACCTGAACTATCTCTATCGGTCAAGAATTACGATAAAAAACCCCATCGACCTGAAGGGTTCGACCCAACGCTTGATCCGAAAACACCGGCTGAAATGCCCATAAAGTAAAACCCTCAGCATCAAGGCGATCGATCATTTCTCGCCACAAATGCTGACCTTCGTAAAGAGGCACCAGAGAAAGCTCCACCAATATCCCTTTAATGTGTGGCAAGGTGTCACGCGCACCAGCCAACACCTGCCATTCAAAACCCTGCGTATCAATCTTCAGAAATGGGGCGCGAGAATGCTGGAGGTACTGCGGCGTAATAGCATCCAGCGTCTCAATGGGGGCAGATTCCATCCCTTTATAAGCCGAATCAGGTGCAGCACTTCGATGCGTTTCCAACATGGGTAGAATGGAACTGCTTACAGAATTACCCGCAATATTGATCTCCACTTTGCCGCTATGATCGCCCAATGCACAACGCGGGTAAACATCCCATTTTGGATCCCCTGCACTTGCTTGTAACAATAATCCGTGAGCCTCGGAAAGTGGTTCAAACGACACAATCCTACCCGCATATCCACTACGACGTATTTCAGATGCGAACTGACCATTATTGGCACCGACATCCAGAATCAGGTCAATCTTGAATTTGTGTAACGAGGTAATTATTGGTAACGGGGGGGGCGGGGCGGGGGGGGCATATCGGTGAACGTCCAGCCCAAGTCTCTGCAAAAAAATCCTGATAGCGGATTTAGGGCTCATGCCGTTTTACATTTCATAAAAACAGGAAAACTTATTGGGAAAATAGAGTTCCTTGCAAATTTCCATCTGTACATGGGTTTCATTTTCTAAAAATACAAGGGACATTTATGGATACCTAATACGCTCAACAATAAAATTGTATGTGGGCATAGTTTAGATGTTACTTGCAAGTTGCGCAGCTTATTTACGATACTCTCGGTAAAAATAAGTAGTTATAAAAGGTGTCATTATGCTTCTCGTAGTCAGCCAACATTCCTTCGCGCACTACAAGAGCATGGTAACCCTTTCCAATTAAATATTTCACCGTCTCATCAGGCAGTTGATTTGAGTGCTTACCTTTGTAAATCTCACAAAATATTACCGGCTGATACTTTGAAATGACTTCAACCATCCCTTTCAAAACTTCAAATTCAAAACCTTCAACATCAATCTTAACGAAATCGACTCGATCCAAGTGTAATCCGGATACAACATCATCTATCCTCATACAAGGCACTTTTTTGATATTTACAACATCTTTCCTTTTCGTATCCATCAGGCTGGAATAGGCGTTATCGCATGTATTAAAAAAATCTGCGATTTTCCCTTCATTACTAACGGCAAGATTAATTGGAACGATATTAGAGATATTCGCTACATTGCTTACCAACAATTCGAATGTCGCTACTGAAGGTTCAAATGACAGAACAAACCCATCCTTAGCCAAGCTAGAGAAATAGATGCTATGTAGCCCTATGTTTGCTCCAACGTCTAAGACAATACTGGTTTCAGAAATAAAACCTGCACATAGATCCATTTCTTTTTTTTCAAACTCGCCAGATGAGAGTAGTAACCCACCGATATCAGTAGATGGATCATAAGAAATCAGACGACCCATATATTGAGCCGTCACTAGACCATCCAACTTCCGATTTATGGGTGCTAATTTCCTTTTTAGCCATATGCTAATAAGCCGCTTTAGATGAATTTTGTAAGCTTGTAACACCAGAACCTATCCTTACCTTGGGAAATTTAAAATATGATAATCAACTTGTAAGGATAACGAGATTCAAATTGGCCGAAGCAATTGATTGGAAATTTCGGTGCGAGAAGCTATAAATATATCCCTTATCAAATGATTCTCTTTCAAATAAGAATAGTCGTTTACTAGGCTGTAATGAAATTGCGGGTGATCCGGAAGGGTTACCGGTTTATATATAAACTCGAATCCGCTTAACTTGAGACAGGCATTCACATATGACGGACTAATTCGACAGCCCATAGGGTGCAATGACTGCGTTACATTCTGCTGATCCTCAGGCACCAGTAACGCCACAGGATCCTTCGCATCCAGAATACAAGTTTCGATAATCATCATTTCCTTGCAGATTTTACTGGCATTTTTAAGGAATCCAAACGGGTCCGACAGGTGATATAGCAACCCGTAGCAAAAAACCACATCAAAATTTCCATTCGCCAGCAAGTCGGATGATTCAACATCTACCACTGCACATTTCCTGTACGGGTAGAATTCCCTCAATTTTTCAATATTCTCAGCTCTTCCATCCACACAAAATACATCAGCCCCCTGCTCTTCGAGAGCAGCTGAAAAACGACCAATGCCACAACCAACATCAATAACAGACTTGCCTAACAATGGAAGAGAAAGAGACTCAAAATGCTGCAATCGTGCATCTGTTATTTCTTTATAGGAAGCCAAGTCAAAAATCGGCTCTTGACTAGTCTCTTCTGGTACTCGGCTCTTATTGCATAAGCCCATCTTTTGTAAAGCGGCCTTCACTCGGTTTACCTTCAACTTCCCTCCCTGGCCATCTCAAATGTCGCATTTTCATTTACCAACCCATGCCAGCTTTCTGGCAGTGACGTAGTCAATTTTGGTAACACTATTAATTTTGGTTCTGCCATCCATCTATCTGCCTGCCTTTCGTTGCCATCATTTAAGCTTACATCTAATTGATAAGCGCTTGCCTTGAGGGGAAGTCTGACTTTGAATGCGAGAATATAAGTTCCCTCCTGCAATGCTAGATACTTGCCGCAGCTATCTAGACTGGTAGTGGCTAACACCAACACACCCTCTTCGTTCCAAATTGCGAAGCCAACAACTGCGTTAGAGATCTCCCGTTTTGCGATTAATCTGAATTCGATTATGCATTCATCACGAGAGAAACAACTGTGAGTTAAGTTTAGCGCTGCATCCTTCATCCGCCAGCTTACAAATTTCGTCTCGCCTTTTTTGACTTCCGTCATTGCCAGCTCGCTATTTATCGAAATGCTCTGCATATACTGCGATAGAACAATTGACGTCTCGCCTTGGTATTTTACTTTTCCAGACTCAAGTAGTATCCCTTTATTGCACAAGCGCTGCACAGCAGGAAAATTATGGCTTACAAATAAAATAGTTCTTCCGAGGCGACTTATTTCATCCATTCTGCCTATGCATTTTTTCTGGAACTGTGCATCCCCCACTGCCAGCACTTCGTCCACAATTAGTATGTCCGGTTCCAGATGCGCCGCTACTGCAAAAGCCAGCCGGACATACATGCCAGATGAGTATCGCTTAACCGGTGTATCGAGGAATTTTTCCACTTCCGCAAAGGCGGCGATCTCGTCAAATTTTCTTTTGATATCAGCTTTGCTCATGCCGAGGATTGCACCATTGAGATAAATGTTTTCCCTTCCAGTGAGTTCCGGGTGGAAACCTGTTCCCACTTCCAGTAGGCTGGCCACGCGCCCCTTGATGGATATTTTTCCAGAAGTCGGTTCCGTGATACGGCTCAAGATTTTTAACAGCGTGGATTTTCCAGCACCATTGCGTCCAATGATCCCGACTCGATCACCCTGCTGGATATCAATGTTGACATCTTTGAGTGCCCAGAACTCTTCGTGAGCGACATCATTTTCAGAATCAGTAAAAGGATGGATTAGTTTATTTGAAAAGTGTTTGGCCCTATTCGCCAGAACGTCGCGCAAAGTTGTATAGCGCTCCTGCTTCTGATGGTTGATGATGTATTTCTTGGAGAGATTCTCTACGGTAATAACTGATGACATCAGATTATGTCCGCAAAGGTTTTTTCCGTTTTACGGAAATATACTATCCCTGTAACTAGCATCACCATAACCAGGGAAATGGAGAGCAAAAATCCTGGCCAGTAAATCTGGGTATTACCTCCAAGAATGGCCCAGCGAAAACCATCGATCACGCCCACCATTGGATTTAGGGAATAGAGAAACCGCCATTGCCCAGGGACGATGCTGCTACTAAACCCGACCGGTGAGATATATAGCCCGATCTGAACCACGAATGGAACGATGATGCGGAAATCACGGTATTTAACGTTAAGTGCTGCGATCCACAATCCCGCACCCATTGCGGCGGCAAAGGCCACCAAGATAAAAAGAGGTAGGGTAAGCATGCGTATATTTGGCGCGAATCCATACCAGACCATTAATCCCACCAAAATCACGCATGAAATCAGGAAGTCGACGAAACTGACGACCAGCGCACTGGCCGGGATGACCAACCGCGGGAAGTACACTTTCGAGATCATCCCGGCATTGCTGATCAGGCTATCTCCAGCGCCGCTAAAAGCGCTAGAAAAAAATTGCCATGGCAGCAGCGCTGCAAAAATTAAAATCGGGTAAGGAACACCTTCAGACGGTAATTTAGCCAACTTGCTGAAAACTACCGTGAATACCAACATCGTAATCAATGGGCGAGCCAGCGCCCACACAACACCAATGGAAGTTTGCTTGTAGCGCACCAGAATATCGCGCCAAGCCAAGAAGAAAAATAACTCGCGAAAACGCCACAGGTCGCGCCAATAATGGCGCTCAGCACGGCCTGCTTCAATTATTAATGTTTGTAAACTATCGTGCATAACCTTCAGTAGCTTTGAAAACGGCAGATCACAAACCAAACAACTAATAGCTAAATTCTGCCGGGTTAAGTTATGGGCTGAAAAAATTGAAAGTCTAACGCATCGTGCTACTCATACCGCAACGCCTCCACCGGTCTTAAACTCGCCGCTCTCCGCGCCGGGTAAAATCCAAAAAACACCCCTACCGCCGCGGAGAAAGCAAACGCCAGCAGGATGGAGTTCAGCGTAACTTCGGCGGCAATTTCCCAAGCTTGAGCCAAACCGTAGGCTAAGGATACGCCTAACACCACGCCGATCAGTCCGCCCATTACGCAGATCATCAGGGCCTCCACCAGAAATTGCAACAGGATGTCGCGCTGATGCGCGCCGACGGCCATGCGAATGCCGATTTCACGGGTGCGTTCGGTGACCGATACCAGCATGATGTTCATGATGCCGATGCCGCCTACCAGCAGTGAAATCGAGGCGATAGCGCCCAGCATGAAGGACATGGCTTGCGCCGTGGCGGCGGCGGTTTGGGCGATGGCGGCTAGGTTGCGCACGGTGAAGTCGTTTTCCTGCCCTTCGTTTATGCGATGCCGTATACGCAGCATTTGCGTGATTTCTTCTTCGGCTTCGGCCATGCTTTGCGCGGACTTGGCTTGTACTAAAATATAGCGCACCGTACCGGGGAATTGCCCGCCGAATAATTTTCGTTGCGCGGTGGTGACGGGCACCAGCACGGTGTCGTCTTGGTCGCGCCCATCCAAGCTCTGGCCGCGCCCAGATAGCAAGCCGATGATTTGGTAAGGACTACCTTTAATGCGCATTGTTTTACCCACGGGGTCTTCTTCGCCGAATAAATTCGTGGCGACGGTCTTACCGATCACCGCGACACGCGTCGCTCCGCGGACTTCGGTTGCGGTGAAATTTTGCCCAGCTTCTATCGGCCACTCGCGCACGGTTAAATAACTGGCTCCTACGCCGTATACCAAGGTGCTCCAGTTATTCGGGCCGTAAGAAAGTTGCGTCGTGCCCGGCAGTGCGGGGGATGCCTCTTTGACGTTATCCAGCTTCGTCAAAGCGCTTGCGTCTTCACTCGTGAGCGTGGGTGCGGAGCCGCTGCCCATGCGCAGCCCCGCCGAAGTAGCCGCGCCGGACAGCACAATGAACATATTGCTACCCATAGATTTAATGGATTCGTTGACGGTCGTCGTAGCGCCTTGGCCCACGGCGAGCATCACCACCACCGCGCCGACACCGATAATCATACCCAGCATGGTCAGGCCGGTGCGCAGACGATTCTGGCCCATAGCGCGCCAGGCTTCAGCGATGATAGCGGTAAGGTTCATTCGTGATTCCAGTCCACTGTTAATCGCGCCGCTTCCAACGATTTGGGTGTCTGCTGCCATGCATGACGGCGACAACAACAATTGTGGCAGTATCTATCCGAAAATAAACGCCAAATGGAAAGCGACGTAGCAGAGCGCGCCGCGTATTTCTATGAACGATAGGATGCAGTTGCGGCGCTTTTGCAAGTGCAGCGAAAACCGCAAGCGCCTCGCCTAGAAATTGATGTCCCAAGCCGCTTTGCTGCGCTTCGTACCAAAACGCTGCATCCGCCAAATCCAACTCCGCTTCAGGACGGAGGTGAACTTCAAGGGTCATATTTTTTGCAGGATATCAGCCACCGCAACGGTGGCTAAACGACCAGCATTCTTGTCGCCATCGTAAGCATCCAGCCGACGATCAAGTTCAACTTTTTGAGCATCGGTAAAGGGCAACACTTTTTGATCTACCGCGATACTATCCCATAAATCTTCAACAACTTTGATTCGCTCTTCCACGGGAAGATCTTGCAATTTTGCATTCATGATTAGGCCTCCGATAATCAATACTGTACTACAAATTCTGCTTTGAGGCCCCACTCCAGCGGTTGGAGGTACATCGCCGCGAACTATTTTCTCACTTAAAAAGTATTCGTGTTTATTCACGCTCATCCACGGTTCCGTCTTGCGGTTGGTCGAATACCACACGCCCATCTACTACCCGAATCAAGCGCTGTGCATAGGCCGCAATGTCGTTTTCATGCGTCACGATAACGATGGTGATACCTTGGTCTCGATGCAGGCGCTGAAATAGTTCCATGATCTCGCGACTGGTCTGGGTATCGAGATTACCGGTAGGTTCATCGGCTAAAATTAAACGCGGATGCGTGATCAGCGCACGGGCGATGGCGACGCGTTGCTGCTGCCCGCCGGACAGTTGGTTAGGCAGAGATTTCGTAAATCGCTCTAGGCCCGTCGCTTTGAGCATCTCCAGAGCGCGTTGCCGACGCTCTTTTGGATTAACTCCCGCATAGAGCAAGGGCAGCGCAACATTGTCCAATGCACTCACGCGTTTGAGTAGGTTGAAGCCTTGAAAAACAAAGCCGATCGTTTCATTGCGTACTTGCGCTAACTCATCGGCGGAAAGCTGGGTAACATCGCGCTCATTTAGCTTGTAGTGCCCATCGCTAGGGCTGTCGAGACAGCCCAGAATATTCATTAGGGTTGATTTCCCGGAACCGGAGGGCCCCATGATGGCAACGAATTCTCCTGCATGGATCGCAAGATTAATATTCTCCAGAACTTGCGGTACCGGCTGTTCGGCGGCGCTAGGGTAGCGCTTACCGATGCGTTCGAGGCGAATTAACGCCATTAGAACAGCCTGAGTTGAAAGCTATTTTTCTTCTTATCTTTTTTTGCTGCCGTATCCTTCAGCACCAGCATATCCCCCGCTTTCACCGCACCTTCGAGCACTTCGCTGTAATTGCTATCGCTAATGCCAAGCTTGAGTTTAACCGGCGTTGTTTGCTGGTCTTTATCAAGGCGATATACCGTTGGACTCTCAGCATTTTTTTTGCTGCGCGGTTTTTCCTCGGTCGTTGCTGGTTTGTAGCGCAGTGCGGCATTGGGTATGCGTAAAACTTTTTTGCGTTCGGCCACAACAATTTTTACATGCGCCGTCATTCCCGGCATGAGTCGGCCATCCGCATTATCCACTGCGACCACTACGTTGTAGGTCACCACATTCTGCTGAATGGTGGGGTTGAGCCTGACTTGGCGGACTTGGCCGACAAAATCGCGCTCAGGAAATGCATCTACTGTAAATTTAGCCTTAAGGCCAACTGTGATCGCACCGACATCGGCTTCGGAAACGCTGGAATCAATCTGCATATCGCGTAAGTCTTTGGCGATTTGGAATAGTGTCGGGGTCTGAAAACTAGCCGCCACCGTCTGCCCGACATCCACATTACGCGCTACCACCACACCCGAGATGGGCGAACGAATAACCGAATAGCGTAAGTTTGTGCTGTCGCGCTCAACTTGCGCCTGCGCCTGTGCTATCTGCGCATTGGCGGCTTCGAGCGCTTGCGCGGCTTCGTCCATAGCCGTTTGTGAGATGAAATTTTTTGCCAATAAATCGTGTGCGCGAATTTCTTTAGCTTTAGCCAAGGTGAAATTGGCCTTTGCACTGAGCATACTCGCTTGGCTTTGCGCCAAAGCCGCGCGAAACAAGGCCGGATCCAATTCCGCCAATACTTGCCCTGTGGCAACACGCGCGTTGAAATCCGTGTGCAACGCCTTTACGGTGCCGGAGACTTGCGTTCCGACATTGACCAGCACCACCGGATTCAGCGTACCGTTGGCGGTGATAATTTGCCGAATATCGCCCACATCAACCGCTTGTGTTTTATAGCGGTCTTTAAGCTCATCGCCGGTGCTAAAACTCCACCACATCAAAACACCGATACTGAGTGCCAGTACCGTGCCTATAACCTTATACTTGCCGATGGCTGCAAATAGCCCCATATTTATTGCTCGAAAATGTGTACTTGGCGCGAACGGGAAAGGGGCCTATCGACAGCCCCTTTCACTCTTCAACGCTTTGCGTAGTATGCTCTTAAGCTTCGTAGCCTTGATTTTTACCCACGCCAATCAAGGTAGGTTGGTTGAGCTTGACCTTTTTGATCACCTTGGCATTTCGTAAGTACTCTGCCACCACATCCCAAATGGGTGTTCCGGTAACATTTTCCTGCACCGAAGCCCAGCCAGCCACCAAGTATTTTTTGTTGGAATCGACTAGCTTACCACCCAGCATCATATTCGAAATACGGCTGCCTATTTTTTCGCCTGGGTTGCAGGTGTAATGCAGACCACCAACCCGCACCATATCACCGCCTTGCTGATAATAAGGATCCGGGTTGAACAGGTTGTCACCTACGTCTTCCAGTACATCTTTGATCTGCTGGCCGGTCAACTCATTCAATGTTGTTGCGGGATAGGTGATACAAGTCTGATCCAACACCCGTTCCATCGTAATGTTATCGCCAGGCAGTAAGCTTGTTCCCCAACGGAAACCAGGAGAAAATGCAATCTCGGCACCCTTCACTTGCATCAAAGCATCGACGATGACTTGATCGAAGGTACCGTTGAAATTCCCGCGCCGATACAGTAACTCTTCGGTCACGGCCAATTTCTCATTGAGCTTAGCCTCGTAAGGCGCGCGTACTTTTTTGATGTAGTCCGCCATACCGTGATCCGCCTCAATAAGGTTGGAGAACACAGGTAGTAAGCGATATTTATAGCCTTGAACTTTGCCGTTCCTGACATCCAAGTCCATCACGCCGAGGTATTTGCCGTTTGAACCGGCATTCGTAACCAAGGTGGTGCCTTTGGTATTTTTAACGGGCACCGCCTGCAAAACGGCATCGTGGGTATGGCCGCCAAAAATCACGTCCACCCCGGTCACGCGCGTCGCCATTTTTAGATCCACATCCATACCATTGTGCGACAGTACGACGACAACCTTCGCGCCCTTGGTGCGCGCTTCGTCCACCATCTTCTGCATATTGTCGTCTTGGATACCAAAGGTCCAATCCGGCGTGAAATGGCGCGGATTGGCTACCGGCGTATAGGGAAAAGCCTGCCCAATGATTGCAACCTTTATCCCGTTCATAATTTTTATCGTGTAGGGCTTGAAAACTTGATCGCCGAAGTCGGCCGTTTTGACGTTCTGCGCCACGAAATCAATCGACCCTTTGAAATCTTTTTCAACGATTTCTTTCACCCGCTCAGCACCCAGGGTGAACTCCCAGTGCGCCGACATGACGTTCACGCCCAGCAATTTTTGTGCACCCACCATGTCCGCACCATTGGTCCAATAAGCTGTGCCCGAACCTTGCCAAGTATCTCCGGAATCCAGCAATAGCGCACCGGGGCGTTGTGCCCGAACATTTTTTATCAACGTCGCCAGATGCGCAAAACCACCCACTTTGCCGTAGGTGCGAGCCGCTGCTGTAAAGTCGAGGTTGGTAAAGGCATGCGCATCAATTGAGCCGGGCTTCAATCCAAACGCCTTTAGAAAATGCTCGCCGACCAAGTGCGGAACTTTTCCATTCGCCGCGCCGACACCGATATTAGCACTGGGTTCGCGGAAATAAATCGGCAGTAATTGCGCATGGCAATCGGTAAAATGCATGAAACTCACGTTGCCGTATTTCGGCAATTCGTAAAAATTTTTGGGTACCGTACCCGCCAAAGCCTCACGGCTATCCAAGGCCATACCGCCTGCTGCGGCGACCGCCAGCACTTCCAGAAATTCTCGACGAGACATCGACATTATTGCGCTCCTGCAAATATCAAAGTGTGATTGCTGCGCCCTTAATAGGTTTTAATTTGTGCGCCGCATAAAAAAATAAGGCTTGCCGGTGGTTAACCTACAAGCCTTACTTCGACTTCCAATCAAGTTTACTTACGAAACACAGGGGTTTGCATCGGCAAACCATTGCTGATGTAAGAATGGAAATACTCCAACTCATTGTAGTCCTGACCACCCTCCAACAAGGGTTTGGCACGGACGTTCTTAATGCATTGACTATAGCGAACTTGCAGTGTTGTGGCCACATCGCCACCGCGATATTCAGGCCAGTGAACCGCTTGCCCAAGCGCCGGGGAGAGATACTCGGTACGAAGAATGTTGCCCACCTGCTGCACATGGCACGTCGCACAAGCAAAATTTAGTTGCCCACGCCGCTGGTAAAAAAACGCTTTGCCTCTTTCGTAAGCCGCGTTGGCTTTCGCACCTTCCACCCGGATATTCATTTTCATCCCGTCGGACAAGCTACGCGAGTAAGCCGTCAGCACACCCATGTTTATGTTTTTATAATCAATCTCATCTTCACCATTGGCTCTGCGGCAGGAATTAATGGCCATTTCATAAGTCACCACTTTGCCAATATTTTCGTCAAAATAAGGGTAGTTACCCGCCATATTTTTGCCGCCGTTCGGGAAACAATCCGCGTATTTTTTCCCATTTTTAAAGGGGGTTTCCCACATTTTCTTCCCTTTATCGAGCTCGGAATCGTAGGGTGGAAACTCCATAATCGAAAAATACTGCGAGAGCGCGTCCGCGTTATAATTCAGCGCACCATACACATAATCATTAAACTTGATACCGGGGAATTTGTTTTTATAGTACTCCAGCAATTGCTTCCGATCTTGCTCCGGACTTGCATTTGCAGCCAAGGTCCCCAATAGCAAAGCAGCACCTAAAAATGCTGTTAGCAATTTTATCATTGTATTCTCCTTGATGATTATGGCGACGACCGGCTGAGGCTAGCCAGCCGATCGAGTTACGCTACGGCCGCTTCCGCGCTATTCTTGTCGCCTTTATTATCTGTCCAGCTCACATTCACTTTATCACCGGCCTTCGCACCTTTTACTTTGAATCCCAGAAACGGGTTCTTAGAAACCGCTTGACTCCACTGCGCTTCTAAAACAGTTTTACCATTCAAATGCGCCGTCACCGTTTGAATAAAATGCGCCGGGATCACTTGCCCCGTCTTGGCATCTTTGCGCTGCCCGGTTTCCATCGCATGATTCATTAAAACTTTTACATTGGCCGCATCACCTTCAAGGGTGGCGCGAATTTTCATTGGCTCAGCCATGTTCGTATCCTTTTGTATATTGTATTGAGTTTGTGCTTCGTCGTTGCCAGCTTTATCCGTTACCGGTTAACCGCCGCAACCGCCGATAGTGACTTTCACTTCTTTGCTCGCGGAGTAAAATTTTCCACCGGCCTTCACCACCGCACGAATGTTCGACGTTTGGCCCATCTTAATCCGGGTGCTGACATAGCCTTCCGCACCATTGGCCAGATCAAAACTGGCAATTAGAGGTGCCGGATTTTTTTCCACCATCAGCATAATGGTGCTGGTCCCGGCCACCTTGCTGGTTACCTCAATCGGCACGACGGCACCATTT
Organism: Betaproteobacteria bacterium; assembly: GCA_043783305.1. Classification (GTDB taxonomy): domain Bacteria; phylum Pseudomonadota; class Gammaproteobacteria; order Burkholderiales; family Thiobacteraceae; genus RBG-16-58-11. The sequence goes on along the minus strand of JAYVZN010000069.1, from coordinate 42,160 downwards.
TCAGCAATGTCAGGAGCCTTGATGAGGATATCATGGCTGTCGGTCGCACCCGCGGCACCCACGGCTTTCAATGCGTCCTGAATACCTTTCGCTTCAAAAGCTGTTTTATTCCATTCCACCGCCATGACTTCGGTCGGTTTAATCAAGCCTGCCGCCGCCGCAATGGCGACACTACCCGCCGTACCCGCTGCTTTAAGGAAAGTCCTACGTTTGTTGTTCATGCTTTGCTCCTTCTTATTAACTGATTTAAATGCCGTAGATAAAATCAACAATTTTATCAATCTCTTTATCCGAAAGAATCCGATGCTTACCAAAAGGCGGCATGGCGGAAGTCGGGTTTATTTTTGTGGCATCTGCCACCTGCGCGCGCAGCTTTTCTTTATCGGGAAAGCGCGCTTTCATCGCGATCAAGGGGGGGCCGATCGTTGCACTGGTTACCGCTCCGGGTACACCCGGCATTAAATGGCAGGCAAGGCAATTTCCTTTTTTATTGTTAAAGGCGAGATCTTGGCCGCTGGGCTCACCTTTTGGCGCAGGTGCTCCATCGTCTTGAGCGTAGAGGCTCACCGATAGCACGAGGCCGATGATAGCGGCCGCCAATATTACGGGGTTGTTTTTTCGCATTGCGCCTCCTTAACAAATCTATTTTTGATGGATGTGCCGTCGTTCTAACCGAATAGCGCTAAAATTAGCCGCGTTCTCGGCGACACCATTTGAACAATGGATGTTTCTAAGCATAACCAAACTAAAGCCATCAACGCAAGCGTGAGACCGCCTATTTTCCTGAAAATTCAATTTGAAGCACCCCTATCAAAAAAATTAGCGTTCTCTAATAGAACGTTATTTACGGTGTGATTCGCGATCCAGCGCTTTCAATTCCTTAAGACGTGCTTCTGCACTCGATAACTGATAAAAATCGCCTTCGCGTGTTTTGAGTGCAATTTGATACTGCTCTACGGCGGCGGTCAGATTGCCGCGCCGCGCGTAAGCTTCGGCCAAAGCACGATGCGAAAGAAATTCTTTCTTCTGCGCACCGTACGCACGCGCCTGCAATTCGTAAATCCGGTCATCGCCCGGGTGACGCTTGAGCTCTTCCGTCATAAAGGCGACCGCTTCTGCGTACTGTCGTCGCGCCAATAAGGTGTCGGCAAGGCCATAAATCAGCGCCCGGTGGAAAGGAAATTGCTGGAGTGCCGTACGATAAATCGCCAGCGCCTCTTTATCTTGGTTTTGCGCGCGTTTGAGGGTTGCCGCCAAATTTTCAATCAGAGGTTGTGCCGGCGTGCTCTTGCGCAGCAGCGTGAGCTCACGTTCCGCGCGCGGGTAAAGCTTCGCACGCATTAAAGCGTAAATCAGCCCATAGCGTTGCGCCGTCTCACTGTTGAATTTATGCTCCTTCAGCCCGGCATCAAACCAATCCAGCGCTTCCTGCGGGCTCCCGATGTCCGCGCGCAATTTGGCGCGCACCAACTGAAAATCCATCGAATCCGGAATTTGGCGATACGGTGTTGATGCCAGTCTATTTTCGATATCAGCCAAACGTTCTGTGGTCACGGGGTGGGTGCGTAAATAGGCTGGCGCATTATTGTCGTAGAGCCGATTAAACTTCGATAAGCGCTCAAAAAAACTCGCCATACCGCGCGGATCCAACCCGGAATCATTCAAAATCTGGAATCCGACGCGGTCCGCCTCGCGCTCATTTTCGCGGGTAAAGTCAATCGAATTTTGGATTACACCGGCTTGTGCAAGCGCACCCGCCGCACCACCCACTTGCGAATTGGAGCGTGCGGCAAGGATTGCAACCGCCAACGCAGCAATCGAAATAATGCTGTTGCGTGAATCCTGTGCGACAAAGCGCGCAATGTGGCGCTGCGTGACGTGTGCAATTTCGTGCGCCAATACCCCGGCCAGCTCGGATTCGCTTTGCGCGGCTAAAATCAAACCCGTATGCACACCGATGTAACCACCGGGGAGTGCAAAGGCATTCAACGTATTATCGCGCACCGCAAAAAACTCAAAATCCTGACGGTTATTCGGGCTGACCGATGCCAGCCGATAACCCAGCGTGTTTAAATACCCCGTTACTTCCGAATCCACCAGAAAAGAAGGGTCAGAACGAATATCACGCATGATCTCCTCACCGACTTTACGCTCGAGCTGCGGCGAAAAAACCGCTTGCGATGATTCCCCCAAATCCGGTAGGTTGTTTTCGGTGGCCCGCGCGGGGCATGCACTCAGTGCTGCCAACGCGTAAAGATGTATAAGCTTCATGGGTGATATGATACAAGCAAGATCACTAGGTTCAAAAATGGCAAAACAACCTCCTCAATTTACGCATTTCGATGCGCGCGGACAAGCCCATATGGTGGATGTCGGGGCAAAAGCTGAAACCCATCGCATCGCGCGTGCTACGGGTACGATACAAATGCAGGCCGCGACACTCAAGGCGATTCAAGCCGGCAACCATCAAAAAGGCGATGTCCTGGGAATCGCGCGCATTGCCGCGATCCAAGGGGCAAAGCGCAGTGCCGAGCTGATTCCGCTCAGCCATCCAATACCGATCACTAAAATCGAAATAAGCTTTGAAACTAAAATTCGGCCACCCCGTGTCTTGTGTCTGGCCACCGTCGAAACGATCGGTCGCACCGGTGTGGAAATGGAGGCACTGAGTGCGATTGCAATCGGCCTGCTGACGATCTACGACATGTGCAAAGCCATTGATCGCGGCATGCAGATCACCGACATCGGCCTGCTGGAAAAGCGCGGCGGGAAGTCGGGAACCTGGATCGCAAAATAATTTATGCCGCACCGCCCTTTACTACTTATCCTGCTCCTGTTGAGCACTCCGACTTGGGCCGAACCTTGCACGCGGTCCTTCAAACTGGGATCGGATATCGAAGTGCCGGTCAGCATCTACAACGCACGTCGGGCGAATTTAATTTTATGGATACCCTCCGAGCACGGCGTGGTCAATGCGGAGCATGAAACCGCGGCGCAACTGGTAAAACTAGGCTACGAAGTTTGGCTTGCTGATCTGTTTTCTGCGCATTTTCTACCCATTTCATCCAGCAGCTTGAGCACAATTCCCGCTTCGGATATTTCACACTTAATTAGCGCGGCGGCTTGTGACCACGCGTCCATTTTTATTGTCAGCAGCGCCCAAGGTGCCGGGCTAGCACTCGCCGGTGCGCAGCAATGGGCCCAGCAAAACCCCCAGCACCCGGTTACCGGGGCGGTGCTGCTTTTCCCCAACTTGTACGATGGTGATCCTGAAGCAGGCGAAGCGCCGCGCTATTTGCCGGTCACTTCGCATGTCCAGTTACCCATTGCGATTTTACAAGGCAGCTTGTCACCGTGGTTTTGGCAGCTCGACGATTTAAAGGCTCAACTGGAACGCGGCGGCAGTACCGTTGCCGTCCAAAAACTACCCGGCCTACGTGATCGCTTTTATTTTCGTGAAGATGCACTACCGCGTGAACGCCACGCCCGGCAGCAACTCGCAACCGCCATCGATCATAGTATTCGCGGCCTGTCGCCCCTTCGCAGGAGGAAAACACCATGAAGCCAACTTATCCAATATTTTGCAAAAAACCCTTTTGGATTTTTTTAGGTTTAACGCTGGCGCTGAGTATCGCGCAAGCCAAAGAACTAAAATCACTAGAACCGCGCGCGCCGTTTTCGGCGTTGACGCTACCGGACTTAGCGGGCAAAACACACCGTCTCGCCGACTACCAAGGTAAAGTGGTGCTGATTAATTTTTGGGCGACCTGGTGCCCGCCTTGCCGTGCTGAAATGCCTTCTATGCAACGTTTGAAAGCGCGTATGGCGGGCAAACCCTTTGCCATATTGGCGGTGAATATGGCGGAAAACGAAGCCGATATTCGGGATTTTTTGAAAGAAATTAAACCGACCAAAATCGATTTCACAATTTTGATGGATCCACAAGGCAAGACGATTAAAGAGTGGCGCGTCTCCGTCTTTCCCACCAGTTTCATCATTGATGCAACGGGTAATTTGCGCTATTCGCTACTCGGTGCAACGGAGTGGGATGAATATGACACGGTGCAAAAGATCGAGGCCTTACTACCCCCAACAGCGCACTAAACTTCTTCTTCCGGCGGCTTTAAGCGGCGCAACGAAAAATACAGCAGCACGTCGTAGCCGATCTTCATCGCACCACCCACGATGAGCGGCGTTGCCAACGTCACGCCTTGCATCAAAACCCCGGCGGCGAATGGCCCAACCGCCCAACCGCCGAGCCGTACCAGACTGGTGATGCCGGAGGCAAAAATACGTTCCTCCGGTTTAACCACGGCCATCACATACGACTGGCGCGTCGGCACGTCCATTTCCACCAGCAATTCGCGCAGCATAAACAGTATCGCCGCCATCCAAAATTGCGGCACCAGCGCCACGGCGATTAAAAATATACTGGCCGGGATGTGCGTAAACACCATCGTGTTCACCAAGCCGATGCGCGCCGCAAGCCAGGCCGCACCGAGATGGGATAGCGCATTCGCGATACGCGCGGCAAAAAACAGCAGCGCTATCGTGCCTTCGTTTACGCCAAAGCGTACCCAGAAAAAATACGATAACAAAGCCGTGCCGAGAAATCCACCGGCCAAGCTATCGACGGCGAACAAACCGGCCACGCGCGCGATAATGCGTCGACTCTCCGGGCTTACTGGCGGCATCCAATGTGGCGCGGGGGTTGCATTTTCAATCGCCGCTGAAAGCCCCAGGTAGAGGAAACCAGTACCGGCATAGAGCGCGGCATAAATAACCAGCGCGATCTGAAAACCAAATAAATCCCCGTGACCCATCAGCGAAGGCAGCCCGGCTGTCAAGGCACCCAAAGCATGTCCCGCATCCTGCAATACGTTATACCAGGCAAAGGCTCGGGTTCGATTGGCATGGCTTGCCGTCTGCGGTAACACTGCTTGCTCAATCACCAATGCCGACCCACGGTCGCGCCCCGCGCCGTTCACCATGCCGAAAAATGCAGCGATACACAGTGCCACAAAATGGGTCGTCCACAGCAACGCCAAACCACCGCCGGTGGCCAGGATCACCAGAACGCATAGGGAACGCCGCCGTCCCAAACGGTCACCGAGAAAAGTAACAATCAGGGAAGACAACATCGCGCCGCTCAAGCCGACACCAATCACCACACCGATTTCAGCCGCATTGAAATGCAACCGCGCCAAATACAGCCCGAGCAGCACGCCCATCAAGCCGGTAGCAAAGGCGCGTAAAAATGCACTGGTTAAAAGGATGCGACCGTTGGTCATAGAGGTAAATAGTATCTTGTTATTTGAAATGCGGCAGGCTTACCGGTAATTCCGATGGAGGCCGGAGGTAATCGGTTATCTCTAGAGCCTATTCGAGTACGATCCATCCCCTTTACGATGTATCATCGTCGTTGCGCATGCCGAAGTCAGGCGCTCGGCATCGAAATCCGGCAAAAGCAGTCCTACTAAAGACTTATCCCGCTAAAATAAAAAGCTGTGTGATAGAAATACGAAGCGCAATGAAGCAGAAATCGCAACATCCAATTCAGCCGCCGCCACTATGAGGAGTTTTTTCTGACCACCCTCAATAAAAACACACTCAATCTCAACGAGGCACAGGCACGCTATATCCTCATTGATCCAGGCTTGGCCAAGGCGGGTTGGAGCCTCGGCGATCACACGCAAGTGCTGCGTGAGGTACCGGTGGATGGCTACGATGCCACACCTTGGAATGGCATCACTGATTATTGTTTCTACAACCCGTCGGGCGAAGTGATTGCCGTGGTCGAAGCAAAACGCACCTGCCGCAATCCGCGCGAAGGTGAAGAGCAACTACACCACTACGTTACCGAAATCGCGAAGCGCCAAGCATTCCTGCCATTCGGTTTTCTCACCAATGGTCTATTGACTTATTTTTGGGATATTGGTGCCGCCAATCCGCGCTTGGTCGCCGGTATGTTTTCACCGGATGATCTCAAGCGCCTGCGCTTCATTCGCGAGAACAGCAAGCCGCCCGCTTTGGAGCCGATCAATAACGCCATTGTCGACCGTGCGTATCAGCATGAAGCGATTCGGCGCACTGCCGAAGCGTTTGCGGCGGGCAAGCGCCGTGCGCTACTTATTATGGCCACCGGCACCGGCAAGACGCGTACCACGATGGGCTTGATTGACGTATACCTGCGCAGCTCCTCAGCCCAGAAAATTCTGTTCCTTGCGGATCGCGATGCCTTGGTGGAGCAGACCTTGAATGATGGCTTCAAGGCTTACTTGCCGCATGAACCGCGCGTGCGCATCCACACCGCCGACATTGATCGCGACAAGCGGCTCTATGTCGCGACACTGCAAACCATGAGCCGCTGCTTCGAGCAGTTCAGCCCGGGCTTCTTCGATCTGATTGTCTTCGACGAAGCGCATCGTTCGATCTTCAACCGCTTCACCGAAGTGATCGAATACTTCGACGCGCGCATGGTCGGGCTGACCGCAACTCCGGCACACTTTATTGGCCGCGATACCTTCCGCGTATTTGAGTGCCACGACTCGACACCAACTTACCTCTATACCTACCCGCAAGCCGTGGCCGAGAAGCGGCTGGTGGATTTCCGTTTGTATCAAGCGCAGACCGGCTTCCAGCGCAAGGGCATCAAGGGTGCAGAGCTGAGTGAAGAAGATCGTGATTTGCTGGCTGCGCAGGGGCTTGACCCAGATGCCCTCGACTACTCCGGCACCGAGCTGGAAGTGTTCGTGACTAACCGTGATACCCTGCGCCGCCAGTGGGAAGAGATCATGGAAGTCTGCATCAAGGACCGAGCAGGCAATCTTCCCGGCAAGACCATCGTGTTCGCGATGACCAAAGAACACGCCGAGCGCGTGCGTGATGTGTTTGAAGAAATGTACCCGCAGCATGTCGGCGTGTTGCAGGTCATACACCACGGCATGGAGCGCGTGCATAACGGCAGCTACGGCGACGGCCTCATCACCAAGTTCAAGAAAAACGACAAGCCGCGTATTGCCGTTTCGGTGGATATGCTGGATACCGGCATTGATGTCCCGGAAGTCGTAAATCTCGTATTCATGAAGCCAGTGCAATCGCGCATCAAACTCTGGCAGATGATAGGACGCGGCACGCGCAATCAGGAAGCGTGCCGATTTTTTGATCGCTTGCCCAATGGCGAGAAAAACGAATTTCTCATCATCGACTTTTGGCAGAACGATTTCGGTAAGCAGACCGAAGACCGCGTGCCCGTTGAAGTGCCCTTGCTTATCCGGCTGTTCAACACGCGGCTCGACATTCTTGCCGCCTCGCGCAATCAGCGCGAAGGTGCGGCGCACACTCAAGCAATCGCCGATTGCCGCGCAATGTTAGGGCGCATTCCAGTCGAATCTTTCCCGGTGCGCAAAGTTTGGGCCGAGGTTGAGACCGCGTGGAATGATGCATTTTGGTCGAACGTCACGCAGGATCGCAGCGACGCCCTGCGCCTCAAAGTTGGCCCCTTGCTGCGCTTCGTGCCAGACGTGGACATCGCCGCCGAGACCTTCACTCACAAGATCGAGCGGCTAAACTTGCAGATACTCCAGAGCAAGCCATCGCCAGAGTTGCTGCAATCCATCGCCGAAGACGTGAGCCGACTGCCGCAGCATGTGCTGGATGCCGCGTCTGTGCAACCCTCGGTAAAGCTCGCGTTGTCGGAAGACCTTGCACAAGCTGGGCCGTCGCAGTTGAATCGACTGATCGTCGATCTTGCCGACGAAATGAAAAACAAACGCCGCGCCGAGAACAGCTTCATCAAAATTGACCTGCCCGACTTCATTGCGGGCAAGGGCTATTTGATGATTGGCCCGACCGGGCAGCCGATGCACGTGGAGGAATATCGCAAGCGCGTCGAGCAGCGCATTCTGAGCATCACCGACCAGCACCCTGCCTTGATTGCCATCCGCGCTGGAAACCTGCCGAGCGAGGGCGATTTGGTCGACCTGGAACGCGTGCTGCACAACGAGCTGACCAACCCTGAAATCCAGCTTACGGAAAAGACCGTGCGACTAGCCTATGGCGTGCATCTCGACAATCGAACAGGATTCCTCGGTTTCGTGCGCTTCGTCCTCGATCTGGATGCCATCCCGGATTACGCCGCCGTTGTGGCGCACAGCTTTGAGGATCACATTACCGCCAACCGCTACAGCAGCGACCAGATTCGCTTTTTGCGTTCGGTGCAGGAAGTGTTCATCGCCAAGCGCCGCCTTGCCGAGGCCGACCTGTATGAAGCACCGCTGACCAATTTTGGCCGCAACGCGGTCGAGCGTTATTTCACGCCCGACCAGATTCGCAGCCTGGTCCAACTCACTGATCGCCTGACGGCCTAGTTCAAATGAACCGACTTTCACACGGAGGCTCGGCGATGCCGAGTCATGGTGGTTGGGTTAGGCGCGGCTTTTTGCGCCGTAACCCAACAAACCAAAACCAACATTTTGACGGAAATTTGGGTTTGTTGGGTTACGCGATAAAACCGCTAACCCAACCTACACTTTGGCTAATACCCCAATACTGGATAACTGACACCCGATGCTGACCGACGCACAATTAAAATCAAACGTAGATGCCCTGTGGAATAAAGTCTGGACCGGAGGGTTATCCAATCCACTCGATGCCATCGAGCAGCTTTCCTATCTGTTTTTTCTCAAACAAATCGACGAGCGCGAGCAGGATGGCGAGCGCCATGCTCGGCTGCGCGGCGGCAAATTCGCGCCGCTTTTTTCCGATCCCACGTTGCGCTGGTCGCATTGGAGCCAGTTGCCTGCCGACAAGGCACTCAAGCACGTCAAGGAAGTCGTCTTCCCCTTCTTGAAAAGCCTGGGCGACAAGGCCGGTTCGTTCGGCGCGCAGATGGAAAACGCCGAATTCAAGATCAACAAACCCAGTCTGCTGATCGAAGTGTGCCGCGCGATTGAAGCCATGCAGATTTCGGCACAGAACCAGGACGTGCAGGGCGATCTCTACGAATACCTGCTTTCCAAGCTCAACACCGCCGGCACCAATGGCCAATTCCGCACCCCGCGCCACATCATCCGCATGATGGTGAAAATGCTCGACCCGCGCCCCGGCGAGCGCGTGTGCGATCCGGCGGCGGGCACCTGCGGCTTTTTAGTCAACGCCTGGCAACACCTGCTGGAAACCCACACCGACCCGCGCGATCTCAGCTTCGATGAAGAAGGCTGGCCGCACGGCCTCACCGGCAGCGGTCTGAAACGTGAGGAATACGAGTTCGCGCAAAAAGAAGGCTTCACCGGCTACGACAGCGATTCCGGCATGACCATGCTGCGCATCGGCAGTATGAACCTGATGCTGCACGGCTTGGCCTCGCCGCGCTTTCATTACACCGACACGCTGTCCAAGGCATTCAACGAAGAGCGCGCCTACGACATCGTGCTCGCCAACCCGCCGTTCAAAGGTGCAATCGACGCGACCGATGTCAATCCATCGCTGCCCGCCAAGGTCAAGAAAACCGAAATCCTGTTCATGCATTTATTCCTGCGCCTGCTGGAAAACGGCGGACGCGCGGCGGTGATCGTGCCGGACGGCGTGCTGTTCGGCTCCAGCAACGCCCATGTGGAAATCCGCAAACTGCTCATCGAAGGCAACCGGCTCGACGGCGTGGTGTCCATGCCCTCCGGCGTGTTCCGGCCGTATGCGGGCGTGTCCTCCGCCGTGCTGCTGTTCACCAAGGGCGCGGCCACCGAGCGCATCTGGTACTACGACATGGAGCACGACGGCTTCTCGCTCGACGACAAACGCCAGCGCGTGGCGGAGAACGACATCACCGACCTGCTCGACTGCTGGCAGCAGCGCCATGACACGACATTTCAGAAGAAGCGGGCCGCGCGCCTGGCAGAACTACAAAAACAAATTGCGCCGCTCAAGCAAGACCGGCTCGCCCATCACGAAATTATCCATCGTCTGAAATTCGAGGAAGTGGTTGCCAAGGAAGCCGACGCGGCGCGTAGCGCACGCGAGCAGGCCGAGGCGGAACTCGCGGAATTGCAAGCGCGCATCACGCCGCTGGAAAACGAAATCAACCAGCTCACGCGCCAGTTCTGGGTGAGCAAGGAACAAGTCACGGCGAACAAGTACGACCTCTCGGCAAGCCGCTATCGGCGGGTGGAGCAGGAGGAAGTGTTCTATGAAAATACTGCTGTAACGCTGGAGCGGTTGCGGCAATTGGAGATGCTTTCGACGGATTTGGTCACAGAAATCGACAAGGCGCTTCAATGAAGTTAGAGCCAATCGGTAATCTTGTTGGTCATGTAAGCCAGTGCGATCCTGAAGGACTTGGCAGAGACTGGATCACTTACTTGGATATCTCTTCCGTAGACAGAGAGTCCAAGCAAATTATTGCTCCGGCGCGAATCGCAGCTGCCACCGCGCCAAGCAGAGCTCGCCAACAGGTATTTGCCGACGATATCTTGGTTTCAACGGTGCGTCCGAACCTCAACGCTGTCGCGCTGATGTCACGACAGTTCCACGGCGATATAGCATCGACTGGGTTTTGTGTCCTGCGCCCCAGCAAGGATCGCGTCTGCCCTCCGTATCTCTTTTACTTCACACAGACAGACCGCTTCGTCTCGCATCTGATGAGAATTTCGACGGGTGCAAGTTATCCAGCGGTCACTGACAACGATGTATTGGAAACGCAAATCCCGCTACCCGAATTGTCCGAGCAACAGCGAATCGCGGGATTGTTAGAGCAGGCGGATCGGCTGCGCCGCACCCGCCGCTACGCTCTCGAACTCAGCGACACCTTCCTCCCCGCCGCCTTCCTCGAACTCTTCGGCGATCCTGTGAGAAATGAGAAAAATTGGGAGACAAAAACTCTTGATGAAGTAGCAAGCAAAATTACAGATGGTGAACATCTGAATCCGTCCTTCGTTAAAGCTGGCGTACCCATAGTTATGGCCGAACAGGTCGAAGACTTCGGAGTAAATCTGCGCTCGTGCAAAATGGTATCGCCTGATGATTTCGCAAAGTTCAGCAAGAAATGCGCACCACGCCTTGGCGACATCCTTGTTGTTAGTCGAGGCGCAACTATCGGCAGAAATTGTGTAGTAAACATTGATGCCCCATTTTGCTTGATGGGCAGTGTGATACTTATAAAGCCAAATCTTGACTTGGTTTCCCCACAATTTTTCGCCGTACAACTTAAATCATTGAGCTTTAAGATGGCACTGCAAAAAACTTCTGGTTCATCAGCTCAGCAGGCCATCTACATTTCACAATTGAAGGAAAACAAAGTGGTTGTTCCACCCCTTCCGATACAGGAGAAATTCGCCGCGCTGGTGGTACGCCACGAACACCTGCGCGCCACCCAGCGCGAGGCACTGCGCCAAGCCGAACACTTGTTCCAGTCGCTGCTGCACCGCGCGTTCAATCAGGAGTCGTGAGGGCCGGAGCATGACAGCACTGCGCTGCACCCAAAAATTGCTGACGGCAATGAAAATCACACCGTCCGCGCCGCCTGCGCCGGGCGCGAACCGTTTAGGCGATTGGTCGCTGAATCTGCTGCACACGCGCCCGAAACTGGTGGTGGCGATGAGCGAGCATGACCGGCTGGGCTTGGTGCTGGAAGCCGCGCCTTATGCCACCTTGCCGCAGCGGTTTCTGGATGCGGTGCTGGCGCAGTTGGTCGCCATCGGCGTGCCGCCGGACGCGGCGCGGCGCGAGTGCGATGCCATGCAGCCCTTGGTGTTCACGGCCACTACGCCTTACCCCAATCGGCTAAGCCTGCAAGCCAATCTGAAGGATTACGCCTGCCTGGCGGAGCTTTATTTGGCGGAACGCCAAGCGTCGCTGGCCGAAATAAATGCGCGGATGGCCGACAATATCGTGAGCATCAACGGCAAGCTGGAGTTTCCGAAGGAATTTGCACTCAAGCGTTTGACGACGTCGTAACGCGGCTGGTTGATATCAAAAGTCAGTCCAGCGGTCCCGCTTGGCCCAGGGCTTGGTTCATATCTTGGGCGGCGGCCCAAACAGCTTGGCAAATGCGGTATGGCGGCTGTGCCGCCACGTGGGCGGAAGGTCGCCGTTGGCTTCCAGCGCTTCGAATATCTCGCGCACCATGTTTGCACTCACGGCCTTGGCGGTGAGCATTTTCTTCAGTAGTTCATGCCCGTGCCAAACGGCGATCTCGAAGTCCTTGGCCAGTTGGTGCATGCCCAGATCGTCGGTGACGACAATGGCAGTGCGAATCTGGCCAAAAGCCAGCACGCGGCAATCCGTGGATGAAGGCGGAGAGCGACCGTGGCTGGTATAGCTGGTGGCATTGGTCAGTACGGTGCCACGCAACACGCTGGTAGCGGCTTTCAATTCTTCTTGTTCGTCGCGGCTGAGCTTGATGCTCTGTGCAAAGCGTTCGGCCGCCAGTTCCGGGTTGCTGAACCAGGGGAATTGGAACTTTAGCCTAGCGCTGCGGTGGACTTCGTCCTCAACGTCTTTGAGGATGGTGAGCACGTATTCTTTTTGCCCGAACTTGACGCCCAACATTGGCTTGATGCGTTTTGCCAGCCTTAGGTAGGCATTGGTGTCGAGCAAAACCAGCGTCACACGCGCAGTTCCTCATGCAGGGCCATGCCATCTTGCACGGACATATCGAGCACCTGTTGCACATATGAAGCGCCCGTGCCGTTTTCGTGAATCATGCGCGCCAGAGCCTGGAAAATGGGGGTCTGAAAAACATTTTCGCAGGCTGCAATGTACTGCGCAGGCTGGGGCGGTATCGGATCAAACAGTGTTTGACTGACCCATTGCACGGTGCCGCTATTGCGCACGGCATGCATGGTTTTTTCAGGTGTGCGCAAGGGAGTCAAACCGCTGGCGTGTGCATAGCGCTTAACCTGCTGGTACACCGTGTTAAGGGATATCTGGCATTTGGCTGCGTGGCGCTGCAAGGCGTTTACTTCCCTAGCGCCCGTCGCGCGCATGGCATCGCGATAGGCTGCTTCAGCACATGCTTGCGGAAACAGCAGGGCTCCGGCAAATGCATCGGCAAAATCTTCGCCTTCCACCGTGCCCGCTAGTTGGGGCGTGTAGACGTGCGCCAGCTCGTGTGCCATCCAGAATTTGAAATCTTCGAGCCGGGTGTCGAGGTTAAGGAAAATGAAGGTTACATCTTCCTGCGGCAGAAGAATGTGCAGCGCATTTTCATGGCGTTGTTTTTGGCCCCACAGCACCGGCACCAGCACGGCGCCGCTGGTCTTGAACTCGGCTATCAACTGCTCGTAGGCCAGTGCGGCAAGATCACCAAGGCCAAGCTTGGCGCGAGCTTGCGAGGCCGCGACTTGCAGCCGGGTGTAGTCGATCGATGGCGAGGTGATGAGGGTGTGTAGCGCTCTCACCTCAGGCAAAAACGCCACCAGCGGCTTGAGCAACATGCCCATGGCGCGTGCTTTGATAAGGTGTTCGTCGGTGGTTTTGGTCCCAGCCCGTTTGCGGAAAGCCACGACAGGCTGGCCTTCGACGGGTTGTTGCACCAGTTGATCGAAACTCAGTTTGAGTATGGTGGCCAGCTTGAGCAGTGTGGCCGGGCGGGGGAAATCGCTGCCCTTTAGCCAGTTGGTCACGGCCTGGGAGGTAACTCCCACTGCTTTCGCCAACTGCGTCTGTGTCCATCCACGTGCAGCCAATGCGGTGCGCAACGTTTCGCTGTGGAGAGCTTTTTGCATAGCGCACGCATTATCTGCGTCGCGTATTTAAAAATCAAGTTATTTCAAGTTTTGGGACGAAATAATGAGCCTGGCCTACCCATTTACTCGCATGCTGCAACTAGCTTGCCGTGGGTGGCCAGCCATGCGTTTCGCGCTGCAATGAAAGGCACCAGCTATACAGTGCGTCGTACAGCACCATGCCTTGCGCGAGCATTTCGTGGTCGTCGCTAAAATTTTTGGATAAGCCCAAGGAAATGGCGAGTAACCCGTGCGCTTGCGGCGAGGTTTCGGGTTTGCCGGTATCCGCCGCACGCACGATCTCGGCCACGTGTTGCAGCACCGGGTCGGTGAGATTGTATTTTTTTAAGAACGCGTCGAAGCTGCACAAATCGCCCACATGCGTCATTTCCACACCGGCGATATCGTAGGGAATTGCCCCGGTTTCTTGAGCGATGGACAATACTTGGTTGGCGGGTACGTACAAAAACTCGGGCGCTTTATCGATAAAGCGCCCAATCAACCAAGGACAAGCGATACGATCAATCTTGGGTCGCTCCCGCGTCACCCACTTCATTTTGCGACCACTTCGCCGCCCGCTTCTTTCCAACCGACGATGCCGCCTTCGATAAAACGTGCTTTAATTTGCTTGCCGTGCAGATGATCCAACACCGAGTTACTTACTGAGCCGCCGCGCACGCAATACAGGACGACTTCCTTATCCATAGGCAGTTGTGCCGCCCAAGTCTCGACCTGCTCCGGATCGTACCAGGTGGCTCCCGACAGTTTTGTCGTATCGGTTTCAAGGTCGGTCTTGCGCCGCACATCAATGAGTGTGATGTCTTTAAAATTCGCTTTCAAGTCTTGCGGTTTGATGCTGCGTTCCATTTTTTTCTCCTGTTTAAATTAAAGTCAGCCATCCAATTGCCCCACCTGCCAGCATCAAAGGTAGGGGCCCGCTGCGTCGTGCCAACAACAACACCATTGCGCCGATCATCAATGCTCCGGCTAACCCATCGGGCACCGCCTGGTGCAGCATTTTAAGCAGTGCCAGCGTAATCATGCCGATCACGGCGGGACTGATACCTTTTAGCGCGGCCTTCATCCAAACAATGCGCTTAATGCGTTCCAGCATAGGCAAAATACTCAGCATCAATAGGAATGAAGGTAGGAAGATCGCTGTCGCCCCCGCGAGTGCGCCGCCGAGTCCCGTTGTCTTATAACCCACGAAGGCCGCCACCATTAGGATTGGGCCGGGGGTGAGTTGGCCCAAAGCCAAACCATCGAGAAACTGTTGCTGTGTCAACCAATGCAGTTTATTAACCACCTGATCCTGCATGAAGGCCAGCATACTCAGCCCACCGCCAAATGAAAATGCGCCCACCTTGAAAAAGAACACAGCAATATCGCCGACACTAGCCGCTCCCGCCGTAGCAGCGCCGGATGGGGGTGACAATCCACCCAACCCGTACAGTGCTGCATAGGCTGCGATTAAAATCAGTACCAGCGCATAACCCCGGCGCCGCGCTCCATAAAACACCACACCCAAAGCACCGGCGAGAAGCAGCAACGGAATAATGCCGATGGGTGTGAATGCCAAAGCCAGCGCTGTCAACAAGGCGCAGCCGATTTGTTTTGCGTCCTTAATCGCCGCGCGTCCCAAGCGCCACACGGCAACGGCAAAAATACCCACCACTACGGGTGCCAACCCATAAAATACGCCACGCATGACGGGTAAAGCGCCGTATTGGTGGTATACCAAAGTCAAACCCAACATGATGAGCAGAGCCGGTAATACAAAACACAAACCCGCCAGTAAACCACCCCACCAACCGGCGCGGACAAAGCCAAGAAAAATTCCCAACTGCGTTGCACCGGCACCGGGCAACATATTCACCAAAGCTAAGCCTTCGATGAAATTTTCCTTGGATAACCACGCGCGCTTTTCCTGCAACTCCGCCTGCATCATGCCCATAATGGCTGGGCCACCGTAACTCATAGCACCGAGTTTGAGAAACACCGTTGTGATTTCACGCCCGTATTTTTTCAAATTCGACATGGTATGCTTAAGCGAGCAAGGGCCTGATGAAGGCAGATGTCAGACCCACCAAGGCACACACGCCGATCACCTTCATGATGTCCACTTTGTATTTCCATAAAGCCGTGAAGGCAACAATCGCAATCACCACCGTCAGCCATTCAAAGTTACCGGCAAACGGTGTTGCCTCCGTGCCTTGGGGCCAGAAGGTATGCCAGGCAAAAAACACCGCCAGATTGATAATCACCCCGACCACGGCGGCGGTAATGCCGGTCAACGGCGCGGTAAATTTAATTTCATTGCGCGTCGCTTCTACCAACGGCCCACCGGCCAGAATGAATAAAAAAGATGGGAGAAAGGTAAAAAAGGTAGCCACTGCAGCCCCCGCCAAACCGGCGGCAAAAGGATTACCCATCACCCCCTTGGCGACACCACCCAAATAGCCCACCCAGGTCACAATCATAATCAGCGGCCCCGGCGTGGTCTCGCCCAGCGCTAAACCATCCATCATCTGCGCGCCGGTCAACCACGTGTAATGCTCAACCCCGCCCTGATACACGTAAGGCAGTACGGCGTAGGCACCGCCGATGGTGAGGAAGGCGGCCTTGGTAAAGAACAAGCCCATATCGCTTAACACTTGCTGCCCGCTAATCGCGAACATAGCCACCGCCCAAATCAGTACAAAGGCGATCAATTTCAACGCCAATTTGGGCCAGGAAAATTTTGCATGGGCGGGTGTCGGCGTGTCGTCGTCAATGATCGCCGGGCCGTAATCCTTATTGCTTGCGCCATGCCCACCGCCGCTTTTGAATTTACCCGGCCAAAACTTACCGCCCATAGCGCCGAGAATACCCGCTGCCAGCACAATCCACGGAAAGCCGATGTGGAAGAAAAAAATACCGATGAAAGCCAACGCCGCCATCGTCCACAGCAGCGCATTCCTCAAAGCCCGCGAGCCAATACGCCAAGCTGCGAACAACACCACCGCCACTACCGCCGGCTTTATACCGTAGAAAATACCCTGCACCAGCGGCACGTCGCCCCAGGCCAAATACACGCCTGCGAGCAAGGATAACAACACAAACGCCGGCAAAAAAAACAACACGCCAGCCACGATGGCTCCGCGTACGCCGTGCATCAGCCAGGAAATATAAATCGCTAACTGAATCGCTTCCGGCCCCGGCAGCAGCATGCAGAAATTCAGCGCGTGTAAATAGCGGTGCTCGGAAATCCAGCGGCGTTTCTCCACCAACTCTTGATGCATCATCGCAATCTGCCCAGCAGGACCGCCAAAACTAATAAAGCCCAGTTTGAACCAGTATTTAAAGGCCTCGCCGAGCGTGACGGGTGCAGGTGCTGTAAGTTTTACTGCCGACATAACAATCTCCATGTTAATCAAAATTATTCCCCGCGAAGGGCACCGTGCGCACAACCTAAAACCCCAGGAATCTCCGCGCCTTTCGTATTTATTCGCGCGTTTCTCCGAAGGCCGTATACAAGCCGTTGAACACCGGCACTACCGCCGCTAACAACGCATCGTCGTTCTCGGCCGTTTCGCGCAAACCTTTTAACACGGCTTCCAGCCCCGGTGCTTCCGCCACCGGCACACCGCCCGCATCCAGAAAATGCACGATACTGCCGATGCGCGCCAAAGCGCTGTCTTCTTCTAAATCAAAGCTGGCCAGCAGCACTTCGAACGTAACGCGGCGGCCCACATGCGTAAAAGTCGCGCCGTCAAAATCGAAGCCCAACGCCCGTTTAGGGCAATCGGTCGGCTTGGCCAGCCACTTAAATTGCGCATCGGCATCAATGAAACGCGCAATCAGCCAAGCGCTGGCCATGCGGTCGACCCACAAGTGTTTACGCGTAGCCCAAGTGCGCCCTTGATAGTCCAGGCGCTTCAAGCATTTCACTTGGCCGGTAATCGCCTGCGGCTCGTCGGGATTCAACTTGGCCGTGATTTGCAGTACCAACTCATCCAGCAGCAGTTGCAATTGCGCGCGTGCGGCCCCGGGGAAATAATCCGTTGCCGCGACCGCTGCAAACTTTTTCTGCAACTGCGCACCTTCGCGCGCCAACGTGGCGGTCGGGCGTTTTAGTTTTGCGCGTAAGCCCTCAATCTCGGCCTTTAGCGCGGCATAATCTGCGGCACGGTCAAACAGGAGGCGAAACGTGTTTTCCTGTTGCTGGTCCACCGTATCCAGCGCCAACATATACGCTTGGCCACCGGCAGCCGTAACATCCGCCGCTTGGCGCGCCAGTGCGCTGCGCGTGCTCGCCAGCGTCGGCAGCAAATACACTCCATCGCGCAGTACACCGCAACCGAGCGCCTTTAAGGCGCGCCAAACACGCATACGCTCCGTGGTTTGGCGCGTCGGTAAGCTCACAATCAAAACTTGCCAAGCCAGCATAATCTAAAATACCTATTGCGTAATCTACATACTAGTAATAACCTCTACCCATTTTAGCTTGGGGGAATCCTAAATGCAATCGCTTATTCAATTCGGATGGATGGTTTTATTGGCCCTGGTCTATCACGCTGGCGTTGCGGCTGACCTAGTATTGCAGCCGCAGCGTGTTGCACCGGAGGTGTACGTTATCGTCGGCGACCTGGGTGGGCAGAGCTACGACAATGAGGGTTTGAATAGCAATCTCGGCTTCGTAGTGGGTACGGATGGCGTGCTGGTCATTAACGCCGGGCCATCGGTGCGGGTAGCGCATGCCTTGCATGCGGCGATCCAAAAGATCACGCCCAAGCCGATTAAATGGGTTGTAAACGTCAATGCGCAGAGCCACTATTGGCTGGGAAATGATTATTTTCGCAAACTCGGCATCCCCATCTTGGCGCATACCGAGGCGAGTAAATTTATGCACGATTTGGGCGCGGGGCAATTGCAATCCATTCAGAGCATACTAAAAGACAAAGCCTCTGCAACCGTGCTCGCCTATCCTAGTGAAACCATCGACACGCAGCGCGTACTGCCATTGGGTCGGCTCAAAATTGAACTGCTGCACTTCGGCTCAGCGCACACCGCAGGCGATTTAGTCGTGTGGTTGCCGGAACAAAAAATCCTATTCGCCGGGGACATCGTATTCACACAACGTATGTTGGCCGTCCTTCCGCTCGGCAACAGCGGCGGATGGATTAAAGCCTTCGACCAAGCCGCAGCGCTTAAGCCGCGCTTAATCGTACCGGGGCATGGCAAGCCGACCGATTTAAAAACGGCCACCCGCGACACACGCGATTATTTGCAAACGTTACGCAGCGGCGCACAGGCGGTGTTAGCAAAAAATGGATCGTTACAAGATGCGGTAACAAAAACCGACCAATCGAAATTTTCCTACCTACTGAATTTTGATCTGCTCGCTAAGCGCAACATGAATCAGGTATTCACGGAAATGGAACACGAGTCATTTTAAAACATTGCCGTAAAACCTTAACTTAGGGCATGCCCAAGTAAGGAGCGGTAACGCGCGGTGAGTGGGTGTTCGTTCCCCAGCATCTCGAATAAAACCACCAAGCCACGCCGACCAATGTCATGCTGAAAACGGCGGTCGCGCCGGACGATTTCCAGCATTTCGGTCATGGCATTTTCGAAATCATCAGCCAGCAAACGCACACTCGCCAATTGATGGCGCGCGTGTAAGTCTTCGGGTGTCGCCGCGAGGTGTTGCAATAACGTTTCAACCGGCGGCGCGACTTGCGCCGTCAAAATAAAATTCAGGTGCGTTAGCAGGCGCTCGATTTCCGCGTCTTCACGCAGCGCCAAGGGCAACACCGAAAGTAAATCCTGCGCCGGTTGATATGCGCCTCCAGCTATCAGTAATTTTGCCAAATCAGCCGGAATGCGCGGATTGTTCGGATCTTCCAGCGCCGCTTCGGCAAGCTCACGGCAAGCTTGCTCGGTATTGCCGCGGCGCTGTTGTTCCAACGCCCGCGCGTACCCGAGGTCAACATCGCGCGCAATAAAACGCTCCAACACGTTACGAAAGGCTGTATCCGACTCCGCTCCATGAAGGGTGTGCACGACCTGACCATTACGAAAAAATTTAACGGTCGGCACGCTGGTTACACCGTACTGATGCGCTATTTGCCCGACTTCATCGGTGTTCACCAGCACCAGTAAAAACTTGCCGCCAAACTCTTCCGCGAGTTTGAGTAAACGTGGCATCAACATCATGCACGGACCGGCTTTCGGGGTCCAGAAATACGCCAACACCGGCCCTTTGTCTGAATTACCGAGTACCAATTGCGGAAAATTGTCGCGACCGGCATCGAATACGAAACGTGGGGCTGCCATCAAACGCTTTTCAGTACCACACCATTATTCAACCATGTTGCCCACTGCGCGTGGTGCGACACATCCACACCCGCCGTTTTAGCCATACCCTGCAAATGGGTTTGCAAGTCCTGCAAAAGATCGGAGTCCATCAACATCGGGCTACCCTGCAATTGCGCGTGCAGCAACAGGTAAATTAGTTTAAGTTCATCCTGCGGATATTGGTCGAGTGTTTTCATGCGCGGTACGGTCAGAGGGTTAAGAGTCGATAGCCTACCACCGATACAGGCCGATGCGCGTGAAAAACCCGCCTTCAGACGCGCCTATATTTGCAACACATAGCGTAGTAAAATCACGCGATGAATCAGACTAAACAAAAAACAATTCCGATCCAACCCCTGAATAATGAGGGCGAGAGCAGCGCATGCTCCAGCGATGAGCCCTATGCTTTGATGGTGTTGGACGACAAAATGGAACCGGAATTCCAGCACGGTGACATTATCGTGTGTGAGCCGGAAGGTCTTGCGCAAGACGGCACATTCGTTATTGCGAAAATTGGAGCGGAATATTATTTCCGCCAATTAAAAATCAGCGGCGAACACTGGCAAATTACGGCCCTTAATCCGGCTTACCCAGCTATCGATTTACAAGGCCCGGAAGATGTCGTGGCGGTGGTGGTGTTGAAAAAGAAACCGGGACGGCGGAAAGAACAAAAATCGTATGGTGCCGGTTAAAAACAGAACGCTGGCGACCAACACCATTTTAAGTTACACATCGCACTGAGTGCGTGGAAAATGATCCGTTGAATCGTTGTTTTAAGCGCCGATTTGTGGCCGTGTCGGTGCCGATGTCTGTTGTAATTTCGAGAATATCCCCTCCAACACTTTTTGCTGCTTCGTGAGATTGCCTTGCAGGGCTTGCAATTCATTTAAACGATCCTGCAAGGAATCAATATTTTCGTGAATTTTTTTCACATTTTCTAAACGCCTTTCAATCTGCGCTTTATGATCGTTGATCTGCGTAATCAGTGGTGCCAGCACACTTCTGAGCCAAGCTTCGCACTCAACGCGAGAGCGCTCAAAAATCACTCGTGCTTCTCCCGCTACACTGAGAAAAAACTTGCGAACCAGAAAATGTTTCTCCGTCATGATGTTGACCGGATCGCGACAAAACGCCTCTGAGCGTTGCGCCAACGCTTGAATCGACTCCATGTATTGATCGATCTTCATCTCCGGTGCATGGCGTCGCTCAAAACCGTGTTTAACATGGAAGCGTATATAGGCCGCATCCACCAAGCCTTTGATCTGCTTCGCGTGTTTGTGGATATGCTTGTACTGATGCGCGGTCTGGCGGATGAGTTGCTGCATACCGCGCGATAAGCCCGCCGTGGTCCAACTGCCTTTGATGGAGCCATGCGCTTTTTCCAATATCTCATCGAGCCGGTCAATACTTAAATTATTGATGAGCATACGCCCTTGCTGGGTAATCACGCCGCGCGTGACATTGAACGAATTAACCGTTTGGTCGTAGAGATTTCGGTCTTGATCCAGCATAGTCAACATTTTATGGATCACTTCTTTGTTCTTTCCGGACAGCGATAGCAATTCATTTTTCTCGTGCTGCGTCGCGGCCAATTGCGTGCGCACGCTGTTATGCGCCGCCAGCACCATCGCGCCGATTTCTTGCGTAACGCTTTGGCGCAATATATCGCGTCGCTGCGGAATAATTTCATGCGCCAGCATCTGCTCTAACCGTTCAATCCCACTTTTGGCCAGTAATAGCGGATCGTCCTTGATTTTAGCCAGCAAGGCTTTTTGCGCCGTGAGCGCCAACACCCTTTCGATGGGCAGTTCCAGCAATTGCGCTGTCGCCAGTTGCTGGCGTTGTATGCTTTCCTGAATTTTGTTCCAAGGCTTTAATTCATCCCACAACACATCGATTTTATTCAACACCGCCACGGTATGCCGCGCCTGCGGCTGCACGTACTTGCGCCAAATTTCCAAATCGGATTTAGTGACCCCCGTATCAATCGCGAGTAGAAACAGTACCGCGTGTGCATTTGGAATCATGGACAGCGTGAGTTCCGGTTCCGCGCCCAAGGCATTCAAGCCGGGCGTGTCGAGAATCGTCAGCCCACTTTTGAGCAAGGGGTGCGGGAAGTTAATCAAGGCATGACGCCAAGCCGGAATTTCAACGCGATCACCCTCGCGCAGCATATCCTGCAAGCTTGGATCTTGGTCGTCCCACAAACCCAAGGTGCGCGCCTCCACTTTGCTCACGCGTTTGGTTTGAGTCAAACTCTGCAAGGCCTCAATCATTTCTTCCGTGGAGTCTAAGTTCAACTTCATCGTCACCCATTCAATCGGCTTGCGCTTGAGCTGAAAAATGGTTTCGTCGCGATAGCGGCTTTCGATGGGCAACAGGCGAATATAGGGGGCTTCGTGCGCATCGTAGAATAATTCGGTTGGGCACATCGTGGTGCGCCCCGCGTCGGAAGGCAGTAACCGCTGTTTAAAATCCGCGAAAAATAACGCGTTAATCAGCTCGCTCTTACCCCGTGAAAATTCGGCTACAAAAGCCAATGTAATGCGATCTTGCTTAAGACTCTCGACCAAATCAAAAATTTTGAGTGACTGCTGCGCTTCAAACTCACTGTGTTCTTCAAGCCAAGCTTGGTAAGCCGCAATCGCCGCAATCAGCGCATCACGCCATGCCTGGTAATCTTGTACTTGCTGCTCCAGCAGGGTACTCATGCTTCTATCCGTCAATGGGGGGCCATAATATTTCCGGCCCGATCCGAGTTGCAAAGATTTCAACGACTTTGCGCCGCCCTAGAGCGCCCTGCAACAAACGCACCTGCCGCACCGGGACTTGAAATGCTTTGGCCAAAAATTTAATTAATGCCGCATTCGCCTGACCTTCGATCGGCGCGGCTTGTACCTGTACCTTCAGCGCATTCGCGTAAGGACCTACTACGCGCGTTGCCCGTGCACCGGGTTGTATCGACAAGGTTAACACGAGGCAATCGCGCTGTGCGTCGCGTCGACACCACGCTTCCAAATCACATCAAGCCCGCGCGGACTTGGAGCACGAGTCCAGGCAAAATAAAGTTCAGCAGTACCGAACACAGCAAGACGATGACCATCGGCGATAGATCGATATAACCGATGGGCGGTACAATTTTTTGGATGCGGCGCGCAAATGGACGGTTCATCGCCGCCAGTAATCCCATGTACGGGCTATGTGGGTTGGTGAAGCTCACTACGAACAACATGAATTGCAAAATAATCACCATCCACAAGGCGGTCTTACACAACTCCAGCAGGGCCAGCAAAGCGATCCCGCCAAAGACCGGTAGGCTTAAACCGCCGCCCGTGAGCACCACGATCAGCAAAACCAGCAGAAACTGCACCAGCCAAGCCAATAGCAGTGTCGCCATATCCATCCCCCACAAGCCGGGCACCATGCGCCGCATGGGTTTCACCGCGAAATCGGTTAACGTCATGGCGAATTGCGATAAGGGATTATTGAAAGAAGCGCGTGTCGCTTGCAAGTGAAAGCGCAACAACAGCACCGCAACAAAAGCGGTGGCTATACTGTCGAGTAAGAAAATCAGGGCTTGTATGAGCATGCGGATGCCATCTTTACAGAATTAACTTAATAACTCAAGGAATTAGCGTTGATGTTTAAATCGCTCAGTCATTCCCCAAGGCTTCGCCCATCTCTTTGGAGCGCTGTGCCGCAGCCCGCACGGCACCATGAATTAGACCCTTTACATCCGCTTGCTCCAGCATTTGAAGCGCACGCTCGGTGGTGCCGCCCTTGGAGGTGACTTTGGCGCGCAAGGTTGCCGGATCATCCGGACTCGAACGTGCGAGCTGCGCTGCGCCGAGAAAAGTCGCCAGCGCAAGCTCGCGCCCTTGCTCCGCGCTCAAGCCCAACTCTATGGCGGCTGTTTCCAAGGCTTCGATAAAATAAAACACATAGGCGGGGCCACTGCCGGAAACCGCCGTCAGCGCGTCCATCTGTTCTTCATCCGATAGCCACACGCAACTGCCGACGGCCTCTAATACCTGCTGGGCTTGCCCGCGTTCTTGTGAACTAACCTCCGGCAAAGCATACAAACCGGTGATACCCGCGCGCACTAAAGCGGGAGTATTGGGCATGGCGCGCACCACGCGCGCATAGTCCCCGAGCCAGTGCGATAAATTTTGCGCCCGCACGCCGGCGGCTATCGATAGCACCAACTGCTCGCGCAAGAGCGGGCGTAATTCTTCGGCGACCGCTTTTAATTGTTGCGGCTTAACGGCCAACAGCACTAGATCAACCTGTAGCGCTTCAGCACAAATAGCCGAAAAAGTTTTAATCTCAAATACGCGGCTATGCGTCGCGCGAGCATCCGGGTTGACTTCGATCACCCGCAAGTCGCTCGGGCTAAACCCTTGTTGTAACAAGCCGCTGATCAAAGCGCTTGCCATATTGCCACCACCGATAAACGTAATGTTCATAACCCGTTCACTTCTCCGTCTTTGAATCGAACCCCAAAAATTGCCGATCCCACGCGTATCTGCGTGGCCCCTTCTGCAATCGCTACTTCCAGGTCTCCGGACATTCCCATCGACAAGGTATCTAAAGCCATTCCTTGCGCACGCAGTTGGTCGTACAAGCGACGCAACCGCTCGAACTGCACATGCTGCTGCGCCACCACCTGCGTCGCCTCCGGAATTGCCATCAATCCGCGTAATTTAATTTTTGGTAATGTGGCTACGGCCCGAGCCAGTGCGGCAACCTCCGCAGGGGCGACACCGGCCTTACTCGCCTCTCCGCTCACATTCACCTGCAAGCACACATTCAATGCCGGCAAGTGCGCGGGACGCTGATTTGACAAGCGCTGTGCGATTTTTGCACGGTCTACACTATGCACCCAGGCAAAGTTTTCTGCGACTAATTTAGTCTTATTGCTTTGCAAAGGGCCTATAAAATGCCAAGTAATCGCCAGATCCTGCAGCACCGCAATTTTCTGCAAGGCCTCCTGCACATAACTTTCGCCGAAGGCCTGTTGGCCTGCCTCAAAAGCAGCGCGTAACGCGGCCGCACTCACTGTCTTCGAGACAGCGATCAGGGTAATCGAATCCGGACTACGTCCGCAGCGCATCGCCGCGCGCAAAATCCGCGCCTGCACCGCTTGCAATGCTTTTGATATTGTTATCATAATACGAGTCAATCGGGGCTTCAGCGTGCGGCAATATAGCCGCTAACTCACCGGCCATCCGCATGCCGCTTAAAGAGGAAAATTATAAATGGAAATTGCCGACCTACTGGCTTTCTCGGTTAAAAACAAAGCCTCTGACCTGCACCTATCCGCTGGCTTGCCGCCGCTGATTCGCGTCAACGGCGACATTCGCCGCATCAATGTTGAACCGCTCGAACACAAAGCCGTACACGGTATGGTGTACGACATCATGAACGATGGTCAACGTAAAGCGTACGAAGAAAACCTGGAAGTCGATTTCTCGTTCGAGATTCCCAATTTAGCGCGTTTCCGCGTTAACGCTTTTAACCAAAATCGCGGTGCGGCGGCGGCGTTCCGTACCATTCCGTCCAAAGTGCTGACCTTGGAGCAATTAAATTGCCCACCGATTTTTAAAGAATTATGCCAACAACCCAACGGCATCGTGCTGGTAACCGGCCCAACAGGTTCCGGTAAGTCCACGACCTTAGCGGCCATGGTTAACGAGGTCAATGAAAACGATTACGGTCATATTCTGACGCTGGAAGACCCCATCGAATTTGTACACGAGAGTAAAAAATGCCTCATCAACCAGCGTGAAGTTGGGCCGCACACGCTGTCTTTTACCAACGCACTACGCTCCGCGCTGCGCGAAGATCCGGACGTTATTCTAGTCGGCGAATTACGCGATCTGGAAACCATTCGCTTAGCCTTGACGGCGGCGGAAACCGGACACTTGGTATTCGGCACGCTGCACACCAGTTCCGCCGCAAAAACGGTGGATCGGATTGTCGATGTGTTCCCGGCGGCGGAAAAAGATATGATTCGCGCTATGTTATCGGAGAGCTTGCGTTCGGTCATCGCGCAAACACTGTTAAAAACTAAGGACGGTAGCGGTCGTGTGGCCGCGCACGAAATCATGATCGGCACACCGGCCATCCGCAACTTGATCCGCGAAAATAAAGTAGCGCAAATGTACTCTTCGATTCAAACCGGCCAAGCGCTGGGTATGCAGACCATGGAACAATGCCTGCAAGACTTAGTACGGCGTAACGTGGTGGCGGAATCGGAAGCGCGCAAAGCGGCGCGGAAAGACTCGAAACTGTAACCTTGGTTTCACGACGACGATAGATCATTGGTTTTAGGAGAATGCGATGGATCGGGAACAAGCACAAAAATTTATCCACGACTTATTGCGCCTTATGGTGAACAAGAAGGCATCCGACTTGTTTATTACGGCCGGTTTCCCGCCCGCGCTCAAGGTGGATGGCCGTATCACGCCGGTATCGAATCAAACCCTAACGCCACAGCACAGCATGGAGTTAGCGCGCTCCATCATGAACGACAAACAAGCCCATGAATTCGAATCCACCAAGGAATGCAACTTTGCCATTGCCCCGCCCGATATCGGTCGCTTTCGTGTCAACGCTCTTGTACAACAGGGGCGTATCGGCGTGGTGTTACGCCAAATTAACTCCACTATTCCGTCTTTTGAAGAATTAAATCTGCCGGAAGTATTGCGCGATATCTCGATGACCAAGCGTGGCTTGGTCATTTTTGTCGGCGGCACTGGTTCCGGTAAATCCACTTCGCTGGCGGCGATGGTGGGGTTTCGCAATACGCATGCGCAGGATCACATTATCACCATCGAAGACCCTATCGAATATGTGCACGAACACAAGAAAAGTATCATTACGCAACGGGAAGTCGGCGTGGATACGGATAACTGGTTCTCCGCGCTTAAAAACACCCTACGCCAAGCACCGGATGTTATTTTAATCGGCGAAATTCGTGATCGCGAAACCATGGATTACGCTATTGCCTTCGCGGAAACCGGACACTTGTGCTTGTCCACCTTGCACGCCAATAGCGCGAATCAAGCCTTAGATCGAATTATCAACTTCTTCCCCGAAGAGCGACGCTCGCAACTACTGATGGACTTATCGCTCAACTTAAAAGCTTTTATCTCGCAGCGCCTGATTCCACTGCGTGAAGGCAAAGGCCGTGTGGCCGCCGTGGAAATTATGCTCAACTCCCCGCTGATTGCCGACTTAATTTTCAAAGGGGCGGTGCACGAAATTAAGGAGGTCATGGCCAAATCGCGCGAACTGGGCATGCAAACCTTCGACCAACATTTGTTCGATTTGTACGAAGCCGGGCTCATCAGCTACGAAGATGCGTTGCGCAATGCCGATTCGCTCAACGACTTGCGCCTCAAAATCAAACTGCACGGGCAAGAGTCGAAGGATCGGGATATTATGGCCGGGCTGGATCATTTGGATATCGTGTAAGACGGGACGTGTGCTCGGCGTTTACTTTCGATTCGACCCCGCCACCATGTCAAACAAAAATAAACGACATTCAATCGGCCCATTAAACAACGGAATTTTACGCGCGGGTTTGAGTCGCATTAATTTGGGCAAGCGCAGATCAGCGGTGAAGATGCCGACCTTCCAACCCGCGAAACGTTGCTTCAACACGCTGCCCAGTTTTGGATACAACTCGGCCAATTCATCCACCTCGCCGATCCGTTCACCGTAAGGCGGGTTCATCACGAGTACGCCGCTTGGTGCCGGCGCTTCTATGTCGAGTATGTCTTTTTCCACGATGCTCACCCGGCCATTCAGGCCCGCGCTCTCAATATTTTTGTTCGCATCCATCACCGCCCACTTATCAATATCACACCCGTAAATCGGCAAAATTTCGGTCGCCATCGGCTTAGCCGCTGTTTCTGTGCGCAGTTGCTCCCAAGCTTCAGGTTCAAAATTTTTAAGCCGCTCAAAACCAAAAACGCGCTTTAGGCCCGATGGCAGATGCAACGCCATTTGCGCCGCTTCCAACACAAATGTACCGCTACCGCACATGGGATCGAGCAAAGTCATGCCCGGCTCCCAACCGCTCAGCTTGAGGATACCGGCGGCAAGGTTCTCGCGTAGCGGCGCCTCACCGGTATATTGACGATAGCCGCGCTTGAATAAAGCCTCGCCTGACGTATCGAGATACAGCGTGAACTGCTGTGCATCAAAATAGGCGTGGATGCGCACATCCGGCAAACGCGTATCAACGCTGGGACGAATGCCGGTGCCGTCACGAAAGAAATCGCACACTGCGTCTTTAATGCGCAGCGTAATGAAATCCAGGCTTTTTAACGGGCAGCGTTGCGCCGTCACCTTCACCGCGATGGTTTGGTGCGGCGTAAACCAGTGATCCCAAGACAGGCTGCGTGCGTGTCGATAGATGTCTTCTTCGGAACGATACGACGTACTGTCGATTTGCCACAGCACGCGGCTGGCGATGCGACTTTGTAAATTAACGCGATAACACAGCGCCAACGCGCCGCTGAAACGCGCGCCACCGTCGGTGGCACTGATCTGCTCAGCGCCGAACGCTGTTAGTTCTTGCGCCAATACGGCTTCCAACCCGCGTGGGCAGGTGGCAAAAAATTGTTCCATGTTTTTCCTATGGGTTGACGATAACCGGCAGAAATACCGATACGATTACATTAAAACGGTTTGACCACGACCAGAATCACGACAGCGATCAAAATCAGTACCGGTACTTCGTTGAACCAGCGATACCAGATATGGCTGTGGGTATTCCGTGCCTGTTTAAAATCCGATAATAACTTTGCGCAATACAGATGATACGCGATGAGCGCCGCAACCAAGACCAGCTTCGCCATCAACCACCCACCCGTAATTCCATAACCGAGCCAAAGCCACAAACCCGTGGCCAGCGCTAAAATGCCTAATGGCGTAATAAAACGATAAAGTTTACGCTCCATGAGAGACAAACGTTCGCCGACCGCCGCCTCAGGTGCCAGCGCGTGGTTTACGAACAAACGCGGTAAATAAAATAGCCCCGCAAACCAACTGACTACAAAAATAATGTGCAACGCTTTGACCCACAGCATGTCAATTCCCCATAGCCTATCAATTCGTAGGCATCCGAAAAATAAGCAGAGTATCCATGAATCTAACGCAAAGCATCAAGCCGTATGTCAAAAAACACTTCGTTTCAATCCTTCTAATCGGGCTCATTGCTTATATTTGGTTTCGCCCACCCGCCACGGTGACCGATCTAAACGAAACACTCCCGAATCTGTCCTTCACCACGTTGGATGGTCGTACGGGAACATTGGAAGGGCTGCGCGGGAAAGTGGTATTGGTCAACTTTTGGGCTACGTGGTGCCCCTATTGCCGCAAGGAAATGCCTGCCATACAGCGCTTTTACAAAGATAACCAAGCCAAAGGTTTTGAAGTGATCGCGCTCAGCCTCGACGATGATCTATCTAAAGTAACGCGCTATTTGCAGGAAGAAACCTATACTTTTCCAATAGCGATGGCAGATTTGCCATTACAACAGGCCTTCGGCCCCATCAGCCAAGTGCCGATGTCGATCATCATCGATCGCGACGGACACCTACGGCATAAAATTAAAGGCCAAGTGTATTATGGCCGGATAGAAGACTTGGTTGCTCCACTTCTCGCATCCCCACCAACCCCGAGGAACACGCAATGAAAAAATTCTTGGTTACGGCTTTATTTTTGTTTTCCGGCAATGCCGCCGCATTCGACTTTGGCGGCATCCTCAAAGACTTAGGCGATGCCGCCAGCAAAAAAGAAACGCCCGCATCCAACACCGCCCTCTCCGATCAAGACATCACCCACGGCCTCAAAGACGCACTAGCCGAAGGCGCAGGAAAAGCCGTGAGTTTATTGGGCCGTACAGATGGCTTCTTAAAAAATAACAAGGTGCGCATTCCGCTACCCGATTCGCTAAAAAAAGCGGAATCCGTACTGGATATCATGGGCCAAGGCAAGCGCGTCGAGGAACTTAAAACCTCGATCAACCGCGCAGCGGAAGCAGCGGTGCCGGAAGCCAAAGCGCTCTTAGTGGATGCCATCAAAAATATGAGCGTAGAAGATGCCAAAGGCGTTTTAACCGGTGGACAGGATTCGGCCACCCAATACTTTCGCAAAGCTACCGGCACTAAACTGCATGATCGTTTCTTGCCCATCGTTGGCAATACCGTCAACCGCTACAAGCTGAGCGAGCAATACGACCGCATCGCCGGAGCCGCATCCCAAGCCGGTCTGATCGGAAAAGAACAAGCCAGCATGTCCGAATACGTCACCAACAAAGCACTTGATGGCTTATTTTTGATGATCGCGGAAGAAGAAAAAGCGATTCGACAAAATCCGCTAGGGCGCTCTAGCGATTACATACGGAAAGTGTTCGGCAGCCTTAAATCCAACTGAATGAGTGATTAACACTGCAGAAACCGATCTTTTAAAAACTATTTACGCCCCCTTGCTTCTCAGTTCGATGGTTAACAATCTCATACCATATGACGATAAGCAATCGAAACACCAATTAGTATGCAAAACAATCCAATTGCAACCGCAAACAATCCCGCTATCCTCGTAGTTGGCGTTTTCGTGTTTCCCAATAAAAAATTTATCCCTTGCAATATATTCGCAGATCCCAGAAGCAAATCAAATACAAAATATCCACGGCGGTATTCGACGCTCGTAGTTAGTAAAGTAGAAGGCAATGACCAAAGCCAAAAAATTTGCGTCATTGCGCCTAAACTTAAAATTACAACAATTACTGTTAGCGCCTTTGGTTTCATATGAAAATCTACCTGAGCGGGAAATAAATTTTATTAAGAGGCGCCCCGTAGAGCGCCCCCCTCAACAAGAGCTATTCGCAGTCGTCCGTATGGATAGAATCAGCACCAGAAAACATAAATCCAGATTTCGT
The DNA here is from genome assembly GCA_043783305.1 of Betaproteobacteria bacterium. Classification (GTDB taxonomy): domain Bacteria; phylum Pseudomonadota; class Gammaproteobacteria; order Burkholderiales; family Thiobacteraceae; genus RBG-16-58-11. Next base: position 11,146 of record JAYVZN010000069.1, on the reverse strand, counting down.
TTTTCCAGTTAAAACAACCATGGTGTCACCACATTTTATTCCAGAATCCTTAATCCTATAATGTAGAACAAGGTCTGGTATCCCGTCTCCGTTAACATCTTTAAATCCAGCATTGTCTTCGTCAATTTCATCGTCGCCATCCTCTCCATCTGCTCGTGAAGTTATCGGAGCAGCTGCATCAGGACCAAACCTTGTACTAAAGACATCTATAGTTGTTACATCGAATTTATCACTCCCCAAAACAGCTACCGCTACCATACCTTTGCTACGCGGATTTATATTATTTTTAGGATTTCTGGGTTTAACATCAATGCTCACACCGTTAAACGCATCTGCTGCGGCCTGGTAAGCTGAAATTAAATTTGGTGAAATAAACGTATCTGGAATGTTACCCGCTGTTACGTTTATGTCCTGAACCATAAACAAATTTCTTACTTGATTAATTTGCTCAGAATTTAGCCCAAACGTCGTAAGCGCATTTTTTACACTTGCAGGAAGTCCATTGTTTGCAACTTGTATCTCGAAATTCAACACATCGCTGGGAGTTGCATTTATTGAAAATCCGGCAGAAATTAGCGCATCGTGCAAGTTGCTTAACAGAGTCACTTGCTTCGTAAGTAAACCCCCAAGTTGATGTGCATATAATTGTGTCGCCTGAATTTGTTTTGACTCCGCCACAGCATTACCTGCATCGCGCGCCCCTTGCGCTCGATTTCCAGATATATAGGCCGCGTTTCCTATTCCAATCGTGGCTGCTTGATTGGCAAACAGCACATTGAAGGCATTTGCTTCTGCTAACGTAATTGACGCATCCGGTAGAACCGGAGGAATACTGGAAATAATTGGTGTTGCGATGACGGTATAATTAGGATCTGATGGATCACTGGCGATGTTGCCCCCCACTGCACCAAGCCCCCCTAAGCCTGCCCCACCAATTATCACTGCTCCACAAACGCCACCCGTGGTTATGGTACAAAGTGTGCCGCCTACTATTGCCGTTATAGCACCTCCTACCCCAAGCCTTCCAGCGAGGTCACTCGCTTTTTTCTTCTGATCCGGCGTAAATGGTTGTGACGGATTAACTGCTGTAACAAGACTGCAGGACTCATCTCCATCAAAATTGTTGATTATTCCATTGATGATTTCGTTTGGCGCTTTTGCAAAAAATAGAAATGGCGTCGGTACAGCATAAGAGCTGACAGTGGCAGCCAATTCGCCACCAGTACTAATCACGCCAAGAGGCTCACCCTCGCCATTTTCGTTTGGGTCTCCTGATGAAAGTGTTGCAGTTACTGAAATAAGATCTCCAACCTTGTTCTGGATCTGCGAAGAACAATTTGCAGACGCGATATTCGACTGAAATGCTATTGCTATACAAGCGGCGATAATTGAATAATTGGAACGCATGACATACCCTCCTTGAGTTAAATTAATACCCGAATCGGCTATAGCGCAGAAATGGTACCTTATTCCCCTTTACTCGGATAGTCGAAGCGCAGATTAGCTCTTGGAATTTCGAGGGCTTTTGTCCTGATTTTTGCGAATGTGGCTACTGGCTTGGTCGTTGCGGCCTGCAAAGTAAGCCATTGTATTATTGTGGAAAGATAATAGTGCTGCAGAGATGCTGCGGTTGCAAAGAGGCCCTGCGGTATCTAAAATAGACTTCTTCTTGTAAATATTTTGTAGCGTATTATTCACAAAACAATACCCATTTTCGTGGGAATCCGCCGGGGTGAATCCGCCGGGGTCAGAGTTGAATTAATTGCGATCAGAGCGCACGGAGTGGACACAGCACAATCCCTTTCCCCCTCCGTCACAGCCCTTGCAACAAAACGCAAGGCCTGCGCCGTCGCTATCGCACCGCAGATTTCGAGCGTAATTCGCCAAGCGAACAAACAAACTCCACCAGTTATAGATCAGCGCCACCGCACGCGCAGCAAATTGGCAGCGATGCAGATCGTGCGTGGTGAAACCACCCCAGCCCCACTGATTCTTCAACTCGTCGAAGGCATTCGACGCATCCGCCCGATCACGGTACAGTTGGCCTAAGCTGAGAATCTCGTAATCTGTATTGGTCACCAATGCCGCCGATCCGCTTTGATAAAGCCCAGCAACTGCTGACCATTGTCTTCATCGGCGAGCACGACATCGTCAATAACGTTTTGCGGCCACCCAGGATTTGCCGTAATCCAGAAGAAATCCCTCGCGTAGAAAGTGCGGGCTACCGACCAATCGGCTAGAATGTAGGCTGATTCTGATCGAATGCCCTCATGTCTACCCGCCTGCGCGAAATACCGTACAACTACACTTCTTTCTCCGACCGCGAGATCGTGATGCGCTTTCTCGGCGCGAAGATGTGGCAAGTCCTGGACACTTTGCGTGCCGAACGCCGCACCGGGCGCTCGGCACGCATGCTGTTCGAGGTGCTGGGTGATCTGTGGGTCATTTCGCGCAACCCTTATTTGGAAGACGACCTGCTCGCCAACCCGAAGCGACGCGAGGCTTTGGTGGGTGCACTACGCCATCGTTTGAACGCCATCGAGGCGCGACGCCAAGGTAATACCAGTGTGGCGCAGTTGCTGGCGGCAGCGCATACTGCCGTGAATACTTTTGAACTCGAATTCGAGCAAACCCGGCAGTTGCGCAAGCGCGCGTTGGAGAAACTCAGCCGCCACACGCGCAAAGATAATATCCAGTTCGACGGCCTCGCGCGTGTTTCGCATGTTACCGATGCCACGGACTGGCGCGTGGAATATCCCTTTCTGGTACTGGCTCCCGACACCGAAGCTGAAATTGCGCCGCTGGTGCGTGCGCTCATTGATCTCGAACTCACCATCATCCCGCGCGGTGGTGGCACCGGCTATACCGGCGGCGCGATACCGCTGACGAAACGCTCCGCCGTCATCAACACGGAGAAGCTTGATACGCTAGGTGCCGTCGAGCACCTAACATTGCCGGGCGTGAGCGCTGACGTGGCGACCATCCATTGCGGTGCCGGTGTCGTCACCAAGCGTGTGATGGAAGCCGCCGAGGCGGGGGATTTGGTATTCGCCGTCGACCCGACATCGGCCGACGCTTCTTGTATCGGCGGTAATGTAGCGATGAACGCCGGTGGTAAAAAAGCCGTGCTGTGGGGGACAGCCATTGACAATTTGGTGTCTTGGCGCATGGTGACACCGGATGGCGAGTGGATGGAAGTCACGCGCTTAGAGCATAACTTGGGCAAGATTCACGATACCGCCTTGGCGCGTTTCCGCATTGCGCGTTTGGGCAAAGACGGCAACACCGTTCAAGACCACCCGGAGATTTTAGAAATTCCCGGCGCGCTGTTTCGCAAAGCGGGCTTGGGTAAAGATGTCACCGATAAATTTTTGGCCGGTCTGCCGGGTATTCAAAAGGAGGGTTGCGACGGCATCATCACGTCAGCGCGCTTTATTTTGCACAAAATGCCGTCGCACGTGCGCACCTTATGCCTGGAATTTTTCGACTTAGCGCGCGCCGCTGTACCCGCCATCGTCGAAATCAAAGATTACATCGATCAACATCCCAACATTCAGCTAGCCGGGCTAGAGCACTTGGACGTGCGCTATATCAAGGCCGTCGGCTACGCAACCAAGGCCAATCGCCCGCAGCGCCCCAATATGATCTTGCTCGCCGATATTGCGGCAGACGATGAAAGTGCGTTGGGTGAAGCTGCCTCGCACATCGTGCGTCTGGCCAATGCGCGCGGCGGCGAAGGCTTCATCGCCGTCAGCCCTGAAGCACGACGTAAATTCTGGCTCGACCGGGCGCGCACGGCAGCCATTGCCGCACATACCAACGCCTTCAAAATCAACGAAGACGTGGTGATTCCCCTACCACGGCTAGCCGATTACACCGAGGGTGTGGAACGCATCAATATTGAGCTTTCCACCCATAACAAGCTCGCGTTACTGGATGCTTTAGAAACTTTTTTTAGCGGCGAACTGCCGCTGCATCGTGATGCCGATACCGTGCCTGATCCGGCGCTGGCCGCTCTGCGCTGCACTCAAGCCTTGGATCTAATTCGCCAGCTACGCGCACGTTGGCAGGGCTGGCTGGCCAATCTCGACGCTCCCGCACCCGGAGTGCCCAACCAGACCACCTTTCAAGCGCTGCAAGGCCATACGCTGTGCGTGTCGTGGAAACGCGAATTGCGCGAACCCTTGCACCAACTGTTTACCGGGCGCGAATTTCAAATTGTGCTGGCCAAGCTGGATACGATTCATCGGGAAATTCTGCGCAGCCGCGTATTCATTGCGCTACACATGCATGCCGGTGACGGCAATGTGCATACCAACATCCCGGTCAACTCCGACGACTACGCCATGCTGCAGACCGCCAATCAAGCCGTGGAACGCATTATGGCCTTGGCCACTCAGCTCGGCGGCGTAATCTCGGGCGAACACGGCATCGGTATTACCAAATTACAGTTTTTGTCCGATAGCGATATTGCGCCATTCGCGGCTTATAAGAAAAAAATCGATCCGCACGGCCGCTTCAATCAAGGCAAGCTTTTGCCCGGCGCGGATTTACGCAATGCCTACACCCCCAGCTTCAACTTATTGGAAGTGGAATCGCTGATTATGGAGCAGTCGGAGATCGGTGAAATTGCCGATTCCATCAAAGACTGCCTGCGCTGCGGCAAATGCAAACCGGTGTGTAATACGCATATTCCACGCGCCAATATGCTGTACAGCCCACGCAATAAAATTCTCGGCACCGGCCTGCTGATCGAAGCGTTTTTGTATGAAGAACAAACACGGCGCGGTATTTCGCTCAAGCATTTCGACGAGTTTAACGACGTAGCGGATCATTGCACAATTTGCCATAAGTGCTTAAACCCGTGTCCGGTGGATATCGACTTCGGCGATGTGTCGATCGCCATGCGTAATTTTCTACGCAATCGCGGCCAAAAGAAATTCAACCCGGGCAGCGCTTTGTCCATGCTATTTCTGAATAGCACCGATGCGGGCATGATTAAACTAATACGCCAAGTCATGATCGCTTGGGGTTATGCCGCGCAACGCATCGGCTATCGCGCGGCCAAATACTTTGGCTTATTGCGCACGCAAGCAGCGCATCCACCGGCAACGCATGGCACCGCCAGCATTACCGCGCAAGTCATTCATTTCGTCAACAAACCCATGCCGGGCGGGCTGCCCAAACGTACCTCGCGCGCGCTCTTGGGATTGGAAGACCCACACACGGTGGCGGTGATCCGCGACCCGAAAATTGCCGCCGAAGAAGCCGATGCGGTGTTCTACTTTCCGGGCTGCGGCTCGGAGCGATTATTTTCGCAAGTCGGGCTCGCCACCCAAGCCATGCTGTATCACGTGGGCAGTATCACGGTGCTGCCACCGGGCTACCTGTGCTGCGGTTACCCACAGACCGCAGCAGGCAACCACGACAAGGGTAGCCAAATCAGCTCCACCAATCAGGTGCTGTTCCACCGCGTGGCGAATACGCTGAACTACCTCGACATCAAAACGGTGTTGGTGTCGTGCGGCACTTGCATGGATCAATTACAAAAATACCAATTCGAAAAAATATTTCCCGGTTGTCGCCTACTGGATATTCACGAATATCTAATGGAAAAAGGCGTGGGTCTAGAAAATGTACCTGGTGTTAAGTACCTGTATCACGATCCCTGCCACTCGCCGATGAAACAACACAATCCGCTGCAAGTGGCTAACAAACTCATGGGCAGCACGGTTACACTCACTGAACGTTGCTGCGGTGAAGCCGGTACTTTAGCCGTGTCCCGTCCGGATATTTCCACCCAAATCCGCTTTCGTAAACTGGAAGAACTCAATCAAGGGCTGCAAGAGATCCAAATCAGCACGCCCGGCGCGCAGGTAAAAACCCTTACGTCTTGTCCTTCCTGCTTGCAAGGTTTAGCACGCTACAGCGACGATACCGGTGTCGAGGCCGACTACATCGTGGTGGAACTGGCGCGGCGCCTGCTCGGCGAAACCTGGATGCCGGACTATATCGCCCAAGTCAATCAGGGTGGTATTGAGAAAGTATTGCTCTAAAACCGGGCTATTCCGGAGGAATTTTTTACTACCCGGATTTACGCTGCATCGGCTACAATGCCATTGTTATATTACCGACGGTGTTACCCCATTTAAGGCTTATTAAGAATGACCTGCGAACTTTGCAATGCACTGGGCGGTGATTTGGTTTGGCAAAACACCTTATGCCGCGTGGTGCTCGTGGCGGATGCCGCCTACCCCGGTTTTTGCCGTGTTATTCTTAACCGGCATGCCAAAGAAATGGGCGACCTGCCCGAGGCTGAGCGCCAAGCGATGATGCACGTTGTGTTTGCGGTGGAGCGGGCGCTTACAAGCTTATTGTGCCCGGACAAGATCAATTTAGCCAGCCTGGGTAATGTCGTGCCGCATGTGCACTGGCACATTATCCCGCGTTTTACGGGTGATGCTCATTTTCCACAAGCCATTTGGGCGGCCCCGGCGCGTGCCGGTAGCCCACGAACAGCACCGGATTTAAAAAAACTTCGGGATAAACTTGATGAGTTCGTCTAAACTCCCTACGATCAACGCTAATTCATCCCATTAGAAGGGTGTCATGCTGCCGCTAGACCAACCATCGATTACCGGCGTAAACCGCACGGTCATTTCCGATGCCAAATCTTGCCTAAATTGGGTCGCGGCGCTTCCGCTCACGAATGCTCCCGCCGCACAAGCTGAAATTCAGTTGCAATTGGAATTACTCAACCATACGTCCGCGTTATCCGGTATCGAACGCTGGCGTATTTTAGAGCATCTGCGCGAGTCGGTTTACTTCGTACAAGACACTCTCGCCAAAAAATACCAAGGCAAACCCGCGCCGCTGGAAGTCGACGAATTATCGCTATGGAAAAAAACACTGGAACTGTGGCGGGACTTTACCCAGGGGTATCAAATCTGCCTGCAAAATTACCAGGACAACGAACAGTCCTTGGCCAGTGTTGCGCCAGCCATCTTGTGCCGCATCCTCCGTCTTACCGGCCTGCAAATGGCTTCGTATCAAAGTCTCTATCATCGAGTGCCGGAAATACTTTGGAAGCAATTGCATCAGACCTACGCGCTCGCTGAAGAGTTACGCTTAGACAAAATACCGCTTAAAGATCCGTTGAGCGTTCAAGAAATCACCCGCGCTGAATCCGCGTATGTGCATGCCTTATTAATGGACATGGCCGATCCATATCACCTCCTACCCAAACAATTTGAACAGATCAATCGTTGGTTGGAGCGCTGGAGTCCGCGTGTAGCGCTGACCCATACTGTCCCGGCACCAACACATCCGGAGCTAAAGCTTCCCAGCGTAATCGTTGACTTAAACCAGCCCAGGGGAATTCAAAACGGTGTGTCGGTTGAAAACGGCGCAAAAGTCCGCTACTTGGACATCAATATGCTCGCTGCGACACTTATCAAGCGCATTCGACATTTACGCAAAGGCGGTAACCCGGAAGAATTAGACATTGCCGCCGAGTGCCAGCAACCTGCCTGTGAAGCACTGCTCGTGCAGATCTATCAGCGCTGGTGTGAAACGCCGCAAAATCGCGCCTTCGACCGTCGGGCGGGGGAAAGCGATGCACAACTTTCTTTTGGTGTGGCCTCGATCCATTTTTTTTGCAACGGGTCAAAAATTTTTCGCCAACCGCAGGATCATGCGCACAATGAATTTAGTTGGCGCGAAGCGCAGGATTTAAAATTATTCGGCCAGGTATCGAGTCAAACAAAAAAATTACAGGCCTCTCAAGTCGGATTTTCTGCTGAGAACTGGCAAATCCTGGACGAATCCGCTTTAGGTTTTAAATTGGCCGCCAAAGGTTTGCACGCGGCGCGTGTTTCCCTCAACCAATTGATTGCGATTCGCCACCCGCAAGCCAAGTACTTTGCCATTGGGTTTATCCGCTGGATGCGCTTTGATGTTAACGGCGATCTGAACTTGGGGGTTCGTACCTTCCCCGGGATTCCAATGGCCGTCGGTATTCGCGCACCCGTACTCATCTCTTCACTGCAAAATAAATTTTTGCAGGCGTTCTTGCTCCCTGAGATTCCGGCGCTTAAAGAAGAGGCCTCGTTAGTACTACCGCTGGGCTGGTACAGCACCAATAAACAACTCGAACTGCATATCGACGACACGCTGAAAATACGCCTAACCAAGTCGCTGGAACGGGGCTTCGATTTCGAGCGTGTTGCTTTCGAGACCAAATAATTTCGCGGACATCCGCCGCTACGACAATCGAGTACCTTAAACCGCCGCCACCGCGTTTAAGCGCGAAGCGGGAAAAACAGCGCTGAACATACTCCCGTGCCCCACTTCGCTGGTGATTTCCAAGCGGGCTTGGTGCCGCGTCAATACGTGTTTGACAATCGATAACCCCAGCCCGGTTCCGCCGGTTTCACGGGAACGGCTGCGATCAATACGATAAAACCGCTCCGTCAACCGCGGAATATGTTGTGCTTCGATGCCGATGCCGCTGTCTTTAACGGCAAATCGTCCTTCGCCGTTCACAACATCCCAGCGCACTAAAATTTCACCGCCTTGGGGCGTATAGCGCACCGCATTGCTGATGAGGTTCGCTAACGCACTGCGCAATTCACGTTCCGATCCAAGCAGCCCGGATTCCGCGTTCACTTCTAAACGAATCTGATGCCGACCCTGGCTTAGGCTCTGCGCTTCACTCAGCAATTGCTGCAATAATGGCGGCAATAATACAGTTTCTTCCTGCAAGGGATTGGCGGCACTCTCCAAGCGCGACAGCGTCAGCAAATCTTCAACGAGGTGCTGCATGCGTAAAGTTTGGTCGCGCATGAGATCAAAATAATGCGTACGATCTTGTTCGCTTAAACCCGTGTAGTCCTGTAGCGATTCCAAAAACCCGCCCACTACCGTCAAAGGAGTGCGTAGCTCGTGCGATACATTCGCAATAAAATCACGGCGCATGGTTTCCACTTGCTCAAAGCGCGTTATGTCGCGCGAGATCAGTAATTTCAATTCTTCACCAAACGGCACCAACTGAATCGCGAGTGTTGCGTCCGGGCTACGCGTTGACTTCATGATCAGCGGTTCACCGTAATTGTGTGCGGTGATGTACTCGTTGAATTGACTTTGGCGCAACAAGTAAGTGATCGGGTTACCGATATCGGTTACGGGATTTAACCCGAATTGATCGGCGGCAATGGGGTTGAGCCATTCGATCTGGTCATTCGCATCCAACATCACCACTCCGTCCGGCATGGCATCGCCAGCGCGTTGAAATCGCGCCAACGCCTTGGACAGTTGCTGCTGGCTGACCGACTGACGCCGCGCTAGGTGGTACAACGCGACGAAGGTGTCTTCCCAGACGCCGCTCCCTTCGGGAACCGCACGCACCTGCGGATTAGCTAACCAGTGATTGAGGCGCTGCAATTGCCGCAAATGAAAAATCAGCAGGCCCAGCAGACCTAAACACAGCAGAAGGAGCGCCCACACCACACCGGCGATCGGCCACATCACCAGGGTGAGGAAAGCCATCGTACCGAGCGTACTCAGTAGACGCGACCAAAATTCAGGCATGGGGCAAAAAAAGGATAATAAGGAACGTTAATTATGACACGATTCAGCGCCGGGCTAAGCGAACCTAAAACACCGCCCGATTCAGCTTAGGCGCGCTGCGATAAGCGGTAACCCGCACCGCGCACGGTTTGCACTAAACCGTCATGCTGAGTCGGCTCCAGCGCGCGCCGCAGGCGACGGATATGCACATCCACCGTCCGCTCCTCGACGTAGACTTGGTTTCCCCACACGCTATCCAAAAGCTGGGTACGCGAATGTACGCGCTCCGGATGCGTCATCAAGAAATGCAGTAGTCGGAATTCAGTCGGCCCCAGATCCACCGATGTCCCGTGCCCCGTCACCCGGTGTGTGATTGGATCCAGCGCCAATCCACCCACCTCAACTTGGTCGTCGGTCATTTGCGGCGCGCGCCGCCGCAACACGGCTTTGATGCGCGCCGATAATTCGCGCGGTGAAAAGGGTTTGGTCACGTAGTCGTCGGCACCCGTCTCTAGTCCCTTCACTTTATCCTGCTCTTCACCGCGCGCGGTGAGCATGATCAAGGGAATCGATTTGGTATAGGCATTCGCTTTTAATTTTCGCGCGAAATCAATACCACTCATCCCGGGCAGCATCCAATCCAACAAAATCAGATCCGGCAAGGTTTCGTTAATCATGCGCTCGGCCAGCTCGGCACTTGCTGCCGTCAGGGCTATATGACCAGCTTGCTTTAAATTAAAAGCGATCAATTCTTGAATTGCTGGCTCATCCTCCACTACCAAAACTGTTGCCGGCATTGCTAAACTCCTTATTTTCGAGATCAAAGTACTTCTGCTCAAAAGCGACAACCCGCCTATATTATGAATCCTTTGTGACACTTAAGTGACAATCTGCAATGAATCCCGAATACCTTTATTCTGCACATCATTTTCGACCCCGCCAGGTCTCAGGTATCATGTTGTTTTTGTTTGAGAAGGAATGACCATGGCCGAAGCGGATCCAACATCCCGTACGCCGACCGAAATTAAGTTACACCAGAAGTCCCGCATACTCGAAATCGCCTTTGGCGACGGCAGTCGCTTTAACCTACCTTGTGAGTTTTTGCGCATTTATTCACCCTCGGCGGAAGTGCGCGGCCACGGACCGGGACAGGAAGTCCTGCAAATCGGCAAGCAGAATATCGAGATCACCCGCATCGAGCCGGTTGGCACGTATGCGGTGCAACCGGTATTTTCCGACGGGCACGATACCGGTATTTATTCCTGGGATTACATCTATAGCCTGGGCATGAACCAGGACGAAATGTGGCAACACTACCTGCAGCGCATGGCGGAAGCGGGCGCCAGTCGCGAGCCCGTGCCGGGCGCATCCGTGCAACGTCCCAAGTCGAAATAGCCGCGCATGGATAGCCGCAACGATTCCTGCCTGCAAAACAGCGCAAGCGAAAATCGGGCAGAACCCGCTACGCTGTTCAAGGTCGTACTGATCAACCCCTATGAGCTGGGCCGGCAGCCGTTCGCGCTGGCCGAGCCGTTCGCATGGTTGAAGCAGGCCAGATTCAACGTGCAGTGCATCGACC
>JAYVZN010000068.1:0-26737 GCA_043783305.1 Betaproteobacteria bacterium | reverse complement strand
GCAAAGAACATCTTCGGCACCGCCCTGGAAGAAGTGACCTGGAAGTGCAAGAAATTCACCATCATTACCGATGGGGCATCGTATGAGATTGGTGGGGGGCAGATTACTTCCAAGACCAGTGGGGTACACCAACGCTTTGCGGGGCAGCACTTGTTTCCCGGGCCGGTGGCGGTGGGCTTAGAATTGCCAGTGATGCCGAAAACACCACTCAAACTCAACCCAGAAAAACCACTGTACAGCCAGCAATTCGATCTGTCGCATTTGACACATCCAATAGATGAACTCGGGTACACAAGCCAAAATAAGCCCTATTCGGTATACGACAAACAAGGTGGCTTAATCGCATCGGGCATGACCGATGCACAGGGTTTGACGGATCACATTTTTACCAATGACGCGACAGAGCTTGTTGTTCTCGTCGATGAAAATGCTTGGACAGTGGAGGAGTATTTTGAAGATAACGACAGCCTTGATGAAGCAGATGATCCCAAGGGAGAATCCGCGTGAACGGGCAAACTAATTTCTATACGGTAAAAAAAGGCGATGCCCTTTGGAAAATTGCCAAAGAAAATGGCACTAGTGTTGAATCGCTAAAGAAAATAAACGGTTTAAAAACCGTTAATAAAATCGCGGTTGGTCAGCGCATCGCACTACGCCCCGAGGCTGTGTGTGGGGTTGAGGCGCTGTTTCTGGATCGGGATCGCAACCCCATCAAAGACTTGCTGTACCGGATTGAGCGATGCGGAAAAATATCCAATGGCACCACAGGAGAAAGCGGCAAGACCAAATCACTGCTTACTGAAACGCCTGATGACCTGGTAAAAATCTGGGTGAAGCGCTTGGATGGTTCTTGGAAACTGGTGACGACGGTAGTCTCCGGCTTCGGCAATAAGCTGGTTACCTTAATCAGCGGCCACATGATGGTGCAGGCGACAACCGAAAAGCATCCCAATCTTGCGCCAAATACCAAGCCCAATCCAAGGGAAAGACAAAAACCGTTACACGATAAGCCGCCAGTCCCTACTACGGATAAAAAGGAGTTGGGGCTAAAGGTGACACCGGTTAAAACGCTGAATGGAAAACCATTGACGAAGGTGGAGGGGGATATTCCAGGGTTGGATTTCTTGGGTGGCTACACGGGCGAAAAAATCACAGACGCTGATTACGAGGCTGCCGCAAAAGAATTGGGATGTGAAATAGAAATAATAAAAGCCATCGAAAAAGTCGAATCCGGAGGGCGTACCGGATTTGATGTGAAGAATCGCCCAGTAATTTTATATGAGAGGCATGTGTTTTCCAGAAACACCAAGAGGAAGTATGACGATATATATCCTGATATTTCCGCAAAGAAAGGCTACAAACTAAAAAAGAAAAGCGATATTGTTTCTGCTGCTGATCTCGCCATGGAATATTACGCGGCATCATCAGATGTTAATTATCGGCGCCTTGCTAAGGCCTATCAGCTAGACAAAGGGGCTGCATTAAAGGCTTGCTCGTGGGGCCGCTTCCAAGTGCTGGGGGAAAATTTCAAGGACATTGGGTTTGATTCTCCACGTGCTATGGTCGACGCGCATGTAAGGGGGGCCAAAGGCCATCTTCAAGCATTTATTGGGTTTATTAAAAGCAAGCGATTGCAGAAGGCCATGAAAGAGAAGGACTGGGTAGCCATTGCAAAAGGCTACAACGGAAAGGGTTACGCAAAGTTTAAGTATGATGAAAGGATAAAAAATGCATACCTTTTGCTTAAGAAGTAATATGTTTTTGTTTTTTCTCGCGCACCTTGGAATTGCGACGGCTTGCGCAAAATCGGACCTTTCGGTCGCACTTGTAAAATCGGATGAAGACAAAAAGTCTGTCGTATATGCCGTCGTTTCTAAGTACAAAAATGATGAGCTATTTACATCTCAATTGATTTCTATTAAAGGGAAGAGTTTGGATTTCCTTGCAGTCCCAGTATTGTCTTCTGAAAAGCCGATACCTGGCTGTTACATTCAAACATTGAACTCCAATAAGCAGTTAATTGATAGATATCTAGTCGAGAAGAATGAAGATGCGCAGAGTTGTGATGCGGTGATCGCAATATTCCCATGCCGTCTTCCGGGGTTGGTGGGACTAGGTGTTATTTATGGGGTTCGATTAGGGGCGAATAATTACTATACGGAGAGCAGCTATTTTGGGATTGTGGGAAATGGGCTTTTAAAGTATGACCATCCCCTTACTAAACTAATTAGCGGTATCAACTCTGCAGTTCTAGCGAAGAGAAAGTTAGGGTGTATGAAGTGATACCTCGCGCTGAGGAGCGAAAGCAACGGAGAAGCAACGGGGTCAGAGTCAAATTAAATTCCTCAGAGACGCACAAGGCCTCACCCACCACGCCGACACCACCGACCTGGACGAACTGCAAAAACCCATCGACAAGATTACAACTTGGGAAAAAGGCAGCAACACGGATAAGAACGGCAGCGGCGGCGGACAATCTCAGCACCAAGAGCACTCCCGACGGCACGGCCATGAGTAGTGGTGAAGAGAGGCCGTTACCGATGTTTTCTTACTCCGCGATGGAAACCGGCACGGGGTTTTCTTTTAAATGGCGCCGCTCGATAAATAAACTATTGCCCGGTAAATTTTTGGCTTGTTTTTTTGCATCCGTCGTCAGGGTTGAAATCGCTTGATGCGACGACACAATGCCCGGTTCGATTACAACCGCACCGATAGAAAGGCTCACTAAGGGATGAAAAATTCTTTGGCCCTGCCGATTCAGACTCGTGTATCCGCCATCCATGACATGATTCAACTTAAAAAATGTGGCAATCGATTCAGCGAATTTAGCTAGGGTTAATCGACAGCGCTGTTCCCAGTCTGCACTTTGAAATAGACAGACAAAATCGTCTCCACCGATATGCCCTAAAAAATCAACCTCCGGATCGCAAGCTTCGGTCAGAATTTGCGCCGTTAATTGAATGATATCGTCCCCCTTGCGGTAGCCGTATAGATCGTTGAACGGTTTAAAATGATCTAAATCACAATAGCAGGCGCAAAACTCTATTTTGCTTTGTAACAGCCGGTCGATATGCTCGTAAATCGGGACGTTTCCGGGCAGCATGGTCAAGGGATTGGCGTAGCGCGCGGCGCTGATCTGCAGTTGCGTAATTTCACGCATTAAATCTTGCCCTGTGCCGTATCCCAGATAATGACCGCGATCCGTGATAATAAAACCATCGGCGAGATAGTGCTGCCCTTCTTCCACGATCAGATGACTTAATTCTTGAATGCTGAGGTCTTTATCTACCCGCAACGGCTTCGGGTTCATAAACATGGCGCAGGATTTACGCCCGTACAATTCACGGCGGAAGGGTCTTGCAAAGCGGTCAATTAACATAGCCCGATTAATCAATCCAACGGGTAAGCCATCATCGACGACAGGAATGGCGACTAAACTTGGATCGCTTTCAAAGCGTAAATAAATTTCGTCGTTTAACGTGGCGGGCGATACCGCCGGAACTTCCTTGGCTAATTTTTTAACAAAAACGCGAGTCGCTAAGTCGATTTTTTGCGGATAAACCGTAATTCCCGGACGCTCGAGTATTTTGGCCGCTTCCAAAGAAATGACACGGGCCGGTGCGGCGTTTGGGCGCGCGATGAGAAAACCTTGCCCAAAAGGAATACCGAGATCGCGCAGCACCCTCAGCTCGCCGTTGGTTTCGATGCCTTCGGCGACCACGCGCGAACCCGAATTTTCAGCGATGCTCTGGATGGATTGTACAAAGTGCAATTTCACCGGATCCAGATTGATGCCTTGTATAAAATGCATATCAATTTTTACATATTCCGGACGCAACTCCGACCACAGGCGCAGACTCGAAAACCCCTCACCCAAATCATCAATGGCAATTTGAAAACCAACCGAGCGATAGTGCAGTACCGCTTCCCGCAACACGGTATAGTCGTAGGTCGGCTGGCTTTCGGTGAGTTCGATGATGAGCCGTTCCGGACACAAACCGATGCGCTGTATAAAACCAATGGTTTCGTCGTTCCCGCTGTTGGGATGGGTTAAGCACTCCGGACTGACATTTAAAAATAGCTTCCCGGGTAGGTTCAACTCGACAAAGCGTTGTAACGTAACTTCGCGACAAATTTGTTCGATTTCCAGCGCGAAGCCGCATTGCCGAGCGACCTTAAATAAACTCAAGGGAGCGTGTAAGGCGGAATTGGATGGGCCGCGAATCAGCCCTTCGTAGCCGATAATTTCTCCGGTATTGATGGCGATAATCGGCTGAAAAACCGCCGTCGGAGCCTTCCCGCAAAGAATATCCCGCAAACTGGTAAACATGTCGTTGCTGTCCTGCATAGTTAACCCTCTCGACCTCCGTCGATTACAATGCGTGTTACAAAACAGGTTTCGCCTTCAATACGTTTTTTCCAGCCCACCGTCGGTGCCGGGATCTTGCAGTCGAACGTTCGTGAAATCCAGCCGGCAGGACGTAGCTCATCGCCGCAAGTAATAAATATGTCATCCACCGCTTGCGGTAGCGTTAAATTCAGATGCTGCTGCTGATTCCGGGCGCTGACAACCGACCCGTTCCGGCTGACATTGCACTTTTCGGAAAAATGCCAAAAACCTTCCACGGTGTGTGCGCCGCGACAAATAATGCGGTCGGTTATAGATACCGTGCGCGTTAGCGTATCGAATTTAATTTCACGCCGATGCATTACACTATCCTCAAGACTCTGGTAGCCGTTATGTTCGCCGGTAAAACGCTGCACGACATTCGTTGATTCCCAATCGATGCACCTAGCACTTGCTTTGCGCAGCCACATAAAATTTCCACCGCTGAGCGATTGATTTTCCAGGTCGATGCGGATGGTGTTATGCGCACTCGTACCCCGAAAATATTCGCGCCATCGGTGTTCCGTGTGATAAGCATAGGTGCCCGGGTCAATGAGGAATTCCTTGCCTCCCACACTTAACGTAATCGCCAGCGCATCGGCATGACCGTGCGCCGCGATCGACAGATAACCGAGCGCACCGGCATCAACCATCAGCCGAATTTCCTCCGGCGTATCCAAACGGTCGCCGAGAATATAGTAGCCGCCCTCGGCAAACGTCCGCTGCGTGACCGCTTGCGCGCGCCCGGACTGTCGCAGTAAATCAAATATCTTGATCGCGGACTCACCCAGCAACCAGCGCGTCTTGTCGTCACAGCACGCAGCCTTCGCGGCGAAATCGGCGCGCTTGAACAAGACCGCGCCTGTGGCCAGCAAAGAGCGATACACATTGAAAGCCGCCTCACGTGAGAAACGCACCATCACCGCGTCGTCGGCATCGCCGATCATGGGCACGTGCCCGGCCACATCCATGATCGATGCGATAAAGGTCAACATTGTTTCCAGCCGCGCCCAGAAGGCGGCGCTAAAATCGTTCTTATTGGCACGTCCGAACACTCCGCACAACAGCATCATGTCCGCCACTTCATGGTGGTACCACGTGGCTTGTTCGCGGTTTACGCCGTCGCTTGTGTTTTGCTTGAGCGCTTCTGTTTCCAACCCGATTTTAGCGAGGTCGCGCCAGTGCGCACTCTCCTTCCAACAGGGCCAGTTCAGGGCAGCGATAAATAGCCCCATGTATTCACCGAACAAATGATTATTGGCGGAAGAATGACGCGAAAAATGACCTGCGATAAAACGGCAATGCCGGTAAATCGACTCCAACCAGCGGCGCTTAAATTCTGCACCGTCGACACCGGCAAACAGCGCATTGGATTCGCCTCCCAACAAATGCCAAGCGACCGCCCAGTTGGTCAGGCGCACCGCCAATTCCAGTGAGCTGGTCCAGTTCGGCCCTAATGGGTAAGGACACTGTTCGAACCAGGAATCCAGCAACACGCGGCATCCTTTTGCATACCGCGCATCGCCGCTCAAGCAATAGGCTTGCGCCAAGGTCACCAACTCTAAATGACGGTTCGGTTCCCACAGATACTTGATGTCGCCGACCAGCGATTCGTCGCGGTAATCCAGCGTCTTGCCAAAAGTCAGCGGCGCATCGCGCCGGGTCTTTGGGTCGCGATTCCAACGCGGCGGAAAACCCCATTCAATATCTTGCGCTGAGAACACATCCCAATGTCCACTCAAAATTCGATCGGCGGCGGCGGTGTACGACTGCGGTGACATTGTGCGCGGAAATGCCGCTGGCCAAATGACGGGAGTATACGTCTCGCCCGGCTGTTTAAGGCGCACTAAACCCATTCCCCGCGCCTCTAGTTTAACCTTGACCATCCGTCCCAGGCGGTAAGCCATTTCCGCTACCCCCATGAGTTTGAGTCGATTTAATTTCCAGCGTAGGGTACTCACGGTGCCCACCACCCGTCTAAAATAACCCACACGTGGACTTCGCTGTTCACGGATAAAATCATCGCCAAGCTCGACATCATAAGCGACGCGAAGCAGCGCACCATCGCCACCAAGCAGATAGTGATTCATGCAATGAATTATTGTATGCGCTACGCGATAAAAGAAGCAGATAATGCCGTGCAAAATGACGGAAATTGCTCTTGATAAACCGTCGGCTATACTCGGCGGTAACGCCCGCGAGCACCCATCCGATTGCTGAAAAACACTCATTCTCGGTGCTCGGCGCAACCGCCTGTCTCGGTACTCCCATAACGCCTAGGAACTACAATCTTGTAACAAAATCATAAAGCCGTCGACATCGATATAAAGAGAATCCGTGAGTTTAGTTGTTATTTGTTACGGAAATATGCCAAGTCATCCAGGCCACGATATTAGCCTTTTTACTTGCTGCGTCAGCAGGTCCGTGACCCTTGCATAACGATACCTGTCTGCTGCGAACTACAAGTTTTTCGGTCTCATCCCAACACCATAATCATCTACGCAAAGATTCGCGTAGATGATTTTTGTAAACATCGTTCCATTAGCAATAGTTCAGCGACGCACAAGACCGTGCGCAACGTCATCAAGAAATGCCAAACGAAGTCGTTTTACCCGGTATCAGAAAGCCCGCGCTAAAGGCTGGCGCTAATACCATTCGAACCCAAGCCGTTATTGGCATTGGAAGCAAATTCACGCTGCCAAAGCACGACCGGTGCCAACACAACCAATCTGTCTGCTCATGGCCAAACCGGGCTCCTTTTTTCATATATCCAGATTAAGCACGTACCACAACAGTTTCTTGTGGTCGTGCCGCTCATCCATGTGGCTGGAATCTCACCTTGGGACGATCAACATAGCGCTAAATCCTACGTGCGGTCTACCCCGGCATCAGTGCCTACGCGCCGGTCCCCAATATTTTTACCCACCGCACAAGCCAATTCACGATCTCTTAACAATACACTTGGGTAGCAGCCAGATGATTTCGCTGTCGCACGGCTCTTCCATATTTTTTCGGTGCCGCTGGAAAAAGTATTTTCGATTTGTAACGAAATATGCTCCTTGGCTAGCCGGAAATGCAATATTCGCGATGCCAGATTTCCAGGTTCAACAGGCTCCATAGCAGCTTCTCGTGGTTGTGCCGCCCCGCAGTATGCTCACTTAAAATCTTGGTCAAGCCATCGCGTCGATAGTAAGCACTGGTTCTGGCATCCGGCCCCAGCAGATGATCGTAAAGGTAGTCTCGCATTTCCCCGCGAAACCATTCGTTCACCGGCACCCGGAATCCCACCTTGGGTCGGTCGATGATATTGGCTGGCAGAAAACGGCGCGCAACCTGGCGTAGAATCCATTTAGTTTCATGACCGCGCACCCGAAACTTATCCGGCAAGGCGGAAACCAGCGCTGCCAATTCATGATCGAGGAATGGCATGCGCGCCTCGAGCGAGGCCGCCATGGTCATGCTATCACCGCGTTCGAGCAGATTGTCCGGCAACCAACTGGTCTGGTCGAAATACAGGATACGCCGCAGAGCGGAATTGGTTAAAGGGGTATCGAACTGGTTGCCGCCGGACACCCCACCGGGTGACGGAAAAACGACCAGCTTACTGCGCTCGTCATGGTTCAAAGCACCAAACCAATGCGGCATGCGTTCATTGCAATCCCCGAGTGCCAAATTCGACATCGCGATCTTGGCACGGCGAAAGCGATACGGCAATGCCGCTGCCAAGGGTTCAACTAGGCCGTTTCTGAGCACGCTCGCCAGCCTCTGGTAGGGACGCACATATTGTTCGTACACATGCTTGGGGTAGCCTCCGAGGATTTCGTCGGCACCCTCTCCGGTCAAGACCATCTTAACGGAGCCGCGCGCTTCAAGCGCTAGCAGATAGATTGGAATATCAGACGGTTCGGCCACCGGCGCATCGCGAAAGCGCACCAGTCGCGGCAAATACTCGATTAAGTGCTTTTGCGAAATAATCAGTTCACGATGCTCGGTCTGAAACTGTTCGGCGACGGCTCGCGCATACTCAAGCTCGCTATAGGCAGTCTCGTAAAAACCCACACTGAAGGTTTTGACCGGCTGGGACGAGTGTCGGGACATCAAGGCTACAATGCTGGATGAATCAAGACCGCCGGACAAAAACGCGCCGAAAGGTACATCGGCATTCATGCGGATGCGCACCGATTCGTCGAGCTTGGTGTGAAAGTCACCCACTGGATCGTCAGAAACCTGATGCGTAACCAGCGGTTCACGGTCGGGGGGGTAGTAATAGCGCTGCTCTCTAAGTATTCCGCGTTCCCATACCGCCCAAGAACCCGGCATTAGTTTTCGAATGCCGCGAAACAGCGTGGCAGGTGCAGGCACATAGCGATAGGCGAAGTAGTCCCACACGGCCGCCGTATCCACTTCCGACTTTATGCCGGGGAAACCCAGAATAGACTTGATCTCGGATGCGAACAACAAGGTCTCACCCGCTTGATACAGATACAGCGGTTTTTTACCGAAACGGTCACGCGCCAAAAATAGACGCTGCCGATTAGCGTCCCACAGCGCAAAGGCGAACATGCCACGAAAATGCTCGACACACGTTTCGCCCCATTCCTCATAAGCATGTACGATGGTTTCGGTGTCGGAACGCGTAGCGAAACGATGTCCTTTGGCTTGCAACGTTTCACGCAACGACTCGAAGTTGTAAATCTCGCCGTTAAAGACAATCTGGATCGTGCCATTCTCGTTACCCAGCGGTTGATGCCCGGTGGATAAATCGATAATGGAAAGCCGCCGGTGCGCCAACCCAATACGCCAGTCGTTGCAACCGGTTTCAAACAAGCCCTCGTCATCGGGACCGCGATGCGCGATGGCTCTGGCCATATTGGAGAGCGCTGCAGGCAGATCTAAATTTGAACCGCGAATCGCATATCCTGCAATGCCACACATCAGGCAAGCCCTTTCGCATCGGTATAGAGCCGCCGAAAATCCTCGGCCAAGCGCATCATGGTGTAGTGTTCGAGCACGCGCTGGCGACCGGCCAGCGCCATGCGATAGAGCAACTCCCGCTCATCATCGAGACGAGCAAGGGCGGCGACGAGCGCCTGGATGTCGCGTGGCGGTACGAAAAACCCGTGAACACCGTCTTGCATGACATCTGGAATCGCGCCGACCGGGCAAGCGACAGCCGGCGTTCCCGCCGCCATCGCCTCGAGCAAAGCATAGGGTAGGCCTTCCGCGTAAGTGGGGAAAACGAATACATCCGCCGTTTGCCACAACGCATGCTTTTTCGCGCCGAACACCGGCCCGAGAAAATGCACGACCTCATCCATTCCCAGACTGTGCACGTTATCGCGCAATGCTGCTGCATCCGCACCGTTGCCTGCGATATCGAAAGATAAGCGATGCCCTTCCGCGCATAGTGCAGCCACTGCCGCCACGGCTTCAAACAGGCCTTTCCCGCGTGCCAACCTGCCGACATAGACCAGTTTCAGCGCGCGGGTATGATCCGGCGTGGGTATCTCGCCCAACAGGGGCATAGGATCAATGGCGTTGGGAATATGGACGATGCGCGTCTGCGGTGCGAAGTCGGTGTAGGCTTGGTATTCCTCGCGCGTAAGAATTGTCACCACATCGCTGAGGCGAAAGAACTTGCATAGAAGCCAGGTAAGGAACGCATTCCTAGCAAAAAAATCGCGCGGCAACGCGCCGCCGTGTATCTGGTTGACGACTTTTGCGCCGAACAATTTAGCCACAACCAGGTAACTCCAGTCGCGCCAATACGCTTTCGCGTCCAGCGAAGTATTCAAGTGAACGATATGCGGACGATACCGCAGCAGCATCAGCGCCAGTTTGAACGGGCTCAGAAATAATCGGCAAAATTTATGGAGCACCTCCTCCTGCCGTCCCTCACTACCAACCTGAAAATGCAGCAGATCGAAAACCTCGGCCAGTGGCGAGGCGAATAATAAATTTGCATGGGTGCTAACACCGCTCACCGCATCAAGCGCAGGACTCAGGATCACAACTTTGGGTTTATACATGTAGCTTATTCTTTTTCCTTGTAGTCAATGCCGTCGGCGCGCTTCCCAAAATTTCGCAGTAAGCCCCTTAAATTTTCTCTAAAATTTTTTTGGATGTAAAATAACGGGCCACTTTGTGTTGAGCCGCGCTATCCATGCACTCGCGTAACGCAGCATTCGACAACAACTTCGCGGTGTTGCAATCAACACCGGAACGTCACACGGTGCGATTAGCAAGCCATCATCGATATCCTGATCGATCATCCCCGGAGTACCGCCGACATGGCTTTGGGCACGCTCATCGGTTTGCGATAACCGGCACCCCACACGGCTGTATCGATCTGGACGAACACCTGCGGCGCGATTCCCAGTCCACACATGCTCCACAGCTTACGTCTGTACCGCGAACCACAGGTTCCGTGGCTCCAAGCGCAGACGCGGATAGTCCTCGCGTGACGCAAACACCGCTTGCAGCAAATCGAATACGCCTTTCTTTTCAAGAATCGCACCCAGGAGCAGCGGCATCGGATTGATGTCCGCTAGTTTTGCGCGTTTGGTTTTTACCGTCAGCGCGACCGTCTGTCCCGATGCTCCCATAACGCCGTCGGCATCTATCATAAAGAGGATGCGTGAGTTTAGTTGTTATTTGTTACGGAAATATGCCAAGCCATCCATCCGTAATACGAGACCGCGAATCTAACCACGTCCGCACACCGCCCTACCGTCTGTAGCGGAGGCTAAACAGCTATATACACCATAAAAATCCAGCGCCAATCGCTCCACGGTATAGTGTTCCAAAACACACTGGCGACCGGTTTCCGCCATACGATGCAATTGATCGCGTTGCTCGTCCATCAATACGATGGCCTGTACGATGGCATCGACATCTTTGGGCGGAACCAGCAGACCGTGCACGCCGTTTTGCACCACATCCGGAATTGCACCGACGGGGCAGGTAATCGGCGGCGTACCCGCTGCCATCGCTTCCAGCATGGAATAAGGCAGGCCTTCCGAATACGTCGGAAACACAAAAACATCGGCTTGTTTCCATAGTGCATTTTTAGCCTCGCCAAAGATGGCACCGAGCAGATGCACTTGCTGCGCAATCCCGAGTTGCTCCACGCGCTCGCGTAAAGCCATCTCGGCCTCCCCTCCACCGACAATTTGAAAGGATAATTTTCGTCCTAAAGTAAGCAGTCTTGCGATGGCTTCCAATGCTTCGAATAAGCCTTTTTCAAAGGTCAGCCGACCGATATAAATTAACTTTAACGGTTGCTGCGCGTTGGTTATGGAAATATCGCCCAAGAGACCGGTATGTTCAATGGCATTAGGGATGTACGCCAGATGCGTCCCGGGTGTGTATTTTAAATACGCCTGGTGCTCCTCTTTTGAGATCAACACAATCACATCGCTGCAGGCGATGAAACATTGGAAGAGTCGATACTTGATGTACGAGTTATGGGTAAAGTTCGCCGGCAGCACGCCGCCGTGAATCTGATTCACGACTTTGCAACCCAGCAATTTTGCAACGCCCAGATAAATCAAATCGCGCCAATACGCTTTGTTGTTAATGGACGTATTAAGATGCACCACCTTTGGATGGTATCGCAATATCAGCCGCGCTAAACGGATCGGGCTTCCGATATACCGAACCAGCCACTGCCACCTATTCTCTACGCGACCCTCGCTGCCAACCTGAAAGTGCAGTAATTCAAAATCATTGTTGAGCGGCGAAGCGAACAACATATTGGCGTGCGTCGTCACACCGCTTGCCGCAGTGCGCGAGGGACTTAGAATGACAATTTTTATTTTGGCCATTGCCGATGCGCATTAAGAAAACATCATCGGCGCCAACTCGGCTGTGAGTCGATCCACGGCTGCTTCGCTGCCGTCGTCGTCCACAAATAGTCGGTGCCACATTTCCAGTGTAATCAGGAGCCACAAACCCTGTTCGCGATCCACCTTGCGAGCGATATGCTGCTCCACCAGTCGCGTTATCGCATCCGGCCGAAAATAGCCGCGCTCCAAACAGCGCTCAGAGAGCAGCAATTGCGAGACAAAACCGGATAAAGGTCCGGTAAACCAGCGCGTTAAAGGCACCGTAAAACCGACCTTGCGACGATGAATCACTTCCGCCGGTAAATATTTCTCAGCCAATTTCTTCAGCAACACTTTCTTGTGTTGCCCACGCACCTTGTATTCTCCCGGCAGTTGGGCTGCAAACTCCACTACGTGGTGATCCAGAAACGGCACCCGCGCCTCGATGCCCGCCGCCATACTCATACGATCACCCTTGACCAAAATATCATCCACCAGGCGTGAATGAATATCGCAGTACAAAAAACGATCCAATGCGTTATTGCTGGCACAGTCGGCTATCAATTCGTCAAAGACTTGATGCAAACCGCCGTCGCGAATCTCGCGAATTAAATGGGGGTGCAGCAGTGTTTGTTGTGTAACGGTATCGACCCCGCCAAACCAGGAGGCGAATCGATTTGCTTGGTCGGGAATCGCCAGTATTTCTAAAATACTGCGGACGCGCCTTGCTTTGAACGGCAGTGCAGCCCCCGCGCCGCGCAGCAGCGCTTGACGTGCAGCGCCCGGCATCCAATCCAGCCAAGTAGAAAATTGGTCGAACACATACTTGGAATAACCACCGAACTGTTCATCGGCACCCTCGCCGCACAGCATGACAGTGACGTGTTCCTTGGCCGCTTTGCACATGTAATACGTCGGGATCGCCGAGGGTTCCCCCATCGGCTCGTCATACAACCAGCACAGGCGCGCAAAATCCTTGATGAAATCGTCCGGCCCGACAACGATCTCGTGATGCTCCGTGCCGAAACGCTCGGCCACCATGCGCGCATACGGTAATTCGCTAAATTCGGGTATATCGAATCCCACCGCAAAAGTTTTGATCGGGTCGCTATCACCACGCTCGCGGCGACGCGCCTCCATCAAGGCCACCACGAGACTGGAATCCACGCCGCCGGATAATTGCACGCCGAGCGGTACATCCGACATGAGCTGAGCATCCACGGTGCGATGCAGTAACGCCTCTAGTTCATGCAGCGCATCGGATTCCGATAAATCGCGCCGCTGATGCCGGACATCCCAATAGCGAATTGGTTTAGGCGGCAGGCAACCTATTTTCAACTCCAAAAAACAGCCTTCCGGCAAACGCTGGATGTTTTCCAACAGGGTATTGGGGCGCGATGCATAGCGCGTCACGATGTACTGCGCAACGGCGGCCTGATTGACGCGGCGACTCGCGGCGACGGCGGGAAAACACAGCAAGGCTTTCATTTCACTGGCGAAGGCGATCGCTTTTCCGTCGCTCCACCAATACAGCGGCTTGACTCCCATATGGTCGCGGAACAGCGTCAGGATTTGCCGTTTGCTGTCGTAAATCGCAAAGGCGAACAATCCTTGTAGCCGAGTGACCAGCCCCGCCGCCCCCCAGGCCTCGTACCCGTGAATTAAAACTTCGGTGTCGCTCTGCGTTTTGAAAGCATGACCTAACCCAACCAATTCACTGCGCAGCGCTTTGAAATTATAAATTTCCCCGTTAAAGGTAACCCAGACTTTGCCGTCCTCATTACACATCGGCTGTGCGCCGGAGCCGAGATCGATGATGGACAAACGCCGATGGCCGAGCCAGCACACGCCGTCGGCGGACTGCCAATCGCCGCTGCCGTCCGGCCCGCGATGCTGCAAGGCCGCCAGCGCGCGCCGACCCGCCGCCGCGTCGAGGGGCAGAGCATGACCATCCATGCGAAAATATCCGGCAATGCCGCACATATATGCTGCCCCTAACCCGCTGGCGTAGCGCCCAAATAGGCGCTCACGTCCAAATACTGGATAAGCATTCGATGTTTTCCGCGTTCCGTCCGCGGGATCTCGCCGACGGTGCGTACTTCCGCCGAACACCCGGATTGTGTTTTGACTTCCACCGCATGAGCAATATTACGCCGTGCTTTTTCATCCAGCGGCCGACGGCTGACCACGTTGAGTATAAAGTGGCCGGGTTCACGTTGTTCATATTGAATCGCATCCACAAGGGCCAACTCATCGAAATGTGCCGCACCCATCGTGGTAATAGAAACCAGCCGGTGATCGCGGCACACCAAAAATTCCTGCATGCGCCCTTCGATGCGTTCCACCACGGGATATTTGGGTAACAACGGATGCCTCGGGCGATCACTCAGCATCGCCATATCGCCCGTGCGATAACGGATAAAAGGCATCGCTTGATTATCGAAACTGGTGCCGACGATCTCGCCCAGCACGCCCGGCTGCGTAATCGCATTTCCGTCCGAATCGACCAATTCAAAATGCCCGTATTGCGGCCAAAAAAAGTAGCGTTCGTCATCCGGCATGGAGGCCGCCATGAGCACCCGCTCCGATTGGCCGAAATGTTTCAACACGGGGCACACAAACACCTCGCGGAACAGATCCATTTGAAAACCGTAAACATTTTCGGAATACAGCATGACCCCGCGCATACGATCCGTGATATCGGGCTCCGGATGCTCCGCAAGCCATTTCGCTAACGGAAACAAGGCCGAGGGAAACGCTTGAATAAAGGTCGGTCGCCACTCGCGTAATGCCTGTACATACTGCGGCATATAGGCGGGTTCTAAATGATCGGAGCTGAGAATCAACTGGCGCTTGATCGGTTCATACATCCATAAACGCCCGCCCTGCTCACGTGCGGTGGGTACCGTGCGCCCGCGCAGTGCGAGCACAATATCCGGTTGGCCCAATCCGATCCGATTGTGAAAGGCATCCATAAAGGCATATTCTTTGGGGCGACTGATATTCTTCTGCAGATAGAACATCATCGGATTGGCGGTGGATCCGCCGGTAAAAGTCTTGAGTCTTTGTCGCGCCGAGATGGCCGTCGAAAGAAAACGCTCAGAATCGGCTTTGATGTCGGCCTTTCCGATCAAAGGAAATTGCTTCAGCAGTACTTCAGGGGCGGCATCCGGATCGATGAGTTTTTCAAATTTGCGATAAGCCGGTACCGTAAGACTCGCCCACTGCAAAACCTGCATGAGTTTACGATTGATCTGCCACTGTAAATCTTCAGGCTCCATCGCAGCGACAGAGTCATTTTGAAATTGCCGATAAGCCGATCCATAACGAAACCGCACCGGCACCGCCGAATATGCCCAGCCCACGGAATGCTTGACCCACTGCGGGGAAGCGATATAGGTTTTAAGCAGGGGGTAAATTAAATCTTCGACAGATGCCAAGCATCCTCCGGATTACAAACGACGCGCTCACAAAGCGTTTACGGCTTAAAGAGCGCAAGAAAACTCCTTGCGCTCAATTACCTAATGCAGCATCAAGAACGCACGTACTATAACGGTTGAATATTTCGGTTTTATGGCACGACGTTTATGCGAACCCAGCGAAGTCCTTAATTCCAGCACCTTGTTCTATGGAACTTCTCGCAACGTATTGCCGCGTAATAAATATGGCTCGGTCTATTTTAAAATTTACTGATTTTCCTCGGTGGAAAGGATATCCTTGCGTGTTTTTAGGCGCTGCAGAATAAACGCCAATTGCGCGGGCTGCGATAAACCGTTTACTCGAAAGGCTTGAATGCCGCGTGTTTTTTCAAATAAATAAGCGAGTGTTACCCCCGTATCTTTAGAAAGTGCCCAAACGAAATCCGGCTGCCCGGGATCGGCCACCGATGCGGAGAATTTAACGTTAATGAGCGCTGAGTCGCTGCCGCCGCTTGTGCTGTCGACCGCAACGGAAATGACATCGGCGCGGTGCTGTAAGCGCTGCACGACATAGCTCAAGGGAAAACCTTCAAACAAGCCGTTCACTAAAAATACCTGCCCACCCTCCGAGGTCGGTTGCGAATAAGACAAGGTCACGCCTACCTCGCGCGATAACGCATCCGCAAAGCCGGGGCTGGCCGGAACGCCTGCACTGGAAAATTGAACGATGATCGGAATGGACAGATTCGGGATATCTTGCGCCATTGCGCCGCACGCAAAAAATATCGCGCCGATCAGCGCTGCCGCTCGCGTATAACGGCGTGCGACTCTGCACCAATAGCAAGAAGTGAATAAACGTGACATGGTCAATTTTTTATTGGATAAAATTTTATTGATAAAACGCAAAACACTCTCGCCGCGGCGAGAGTGTTTTGTTTAAACTGATATCCCCCATTTACGGTAATTATTTACAGACGGCTACCTGCTGGATACGATCCCGTGCGCCCGGTGCCACGCCCGAGGGATTGGCTGCGAAATAAAGCTCCAGTGCATCCAAGTCTACGTCGCCGCCCAATTGGTTGGTTCCTAGGTTAAACGTGGTGAAGTTATCGCCGCCGGTCGCTAGGAAAGAGTTCATCGTTACACGATAGCTCGCCGCTTTATCGATGGGCGCACCATTCAATTTCACCGAGCCGTCGCACACATAATTCGCACCCAAGGGGCTGGTGTTCGGGATGAAGGTGTGCTGATAAGTCAAACTCTTGGAAACTTGCAGCGTGCGGCCCCCATCGGCGAACTGATTCGAGGCCCACTGCTGGTTTAGTAAGTTGTAAATCTGCTGGCCGCTGAGGCTCTTCACCACCAAGCTATTACCAAAGGGCTGCACAGTAAAGGCTTCGCTGAAAGTGACTTTGCCGTCGCCCTCGCCTGCCGTGCTGCCCGCGTAAGTCAAGTCAGCGCGAATACCACCGCTGTTCATGAAGGCCACCACCGCACCGCCTTTATTGGCGGGCATCGTTGCGTTGAACTGCGCATCGGCAATCACGTCGCCCAGCGCGGTTTCGCCGGCCGGTGTACGGTCGCGCGTGATATCAGCGGTAATCGTGCCGACCACGCGGTTAGCAATTGGTGCTACGAGACTGTTGTAGTTGGCAACGATCGTGCTGATCTCAGCCACCGGCTGGATCGGCTCGACGGCACCCAGGAAGTTGTTGCGATCCACCAGCTTATTTTCAGCGCTGACGGCAATCACGTCTTTCGTCTTAGTATCCAGAGTGAGGTCGATGTTGGTCAGGATGCGGCTGAAAGAACCGGCGCTCGTCACGGGTATCGCACGCCCTTTGCTGTTGGGTAAATTGCAATTGTAGGCTTGGTGCGTATGGCCGGAGACCACTAAGTCCACCGCGTCATCCAGGTGGCTGACGATATCCACGATGGGGCCGGATACGCCGGTGCAGCCGTTAATACGGCCGGGAGCGAAGCCGCCTTCGTGTACCAGTACCACCACCGCTTTGACACCGCGGTGCTTAAGTTTAGCCACGAGTTTGTTCACCGTATCCGCTTCGTCACGGAATTCCAAACCGGCCACGCCGGAAGGGGTAACGATGCTCGGCGTACCTTTCAGCGTCATACCGATGAAGGCGACGCGGTTGCCTTTAAAGTTTTTCACACCGTAAGCAGGGAACAGCGTCTTGCCGCTTGCGGTGTCGACAACGTTGGCCGCCAAGAATTTAAACTTCGCGCCCTCGAAAGGATAGGGCGTACCGACATGACCGCCTTGGCAGGAATTGGGATCGGTCGGATGGCAACCACCGTTCTGCATGCGCAGCAGCTCGTCGCGACCCTCGTCGAATTCGTGATTGCCGACCGCGTTGAAATCCAGACCCAGGCGGTTCATCGTCTCAATCGCTGGCTCATCGTGGAACAACGAAGAATTCAGCGGGCTGGCACCGATTAGGTCACCAGCGGAAACCACGGCGTTATTTGGCGCACCGGTCTTGAGTTGCTTAACCAGACCGGCCATGTAGTCGACACCGCCCGCGGGTACGCCAATGCGTTTGCCGCTGGCGTTCAGGGTAAAAATATTATCCACGTCGCTGCGCAGATTAAGATTAGCACCGTCGATGTTGCCGTGGAAATCGTTGAAGGCAATAACGCGCACGTGCAGGGTCTTACCGACTTCGGATTGCGCGCCGCTATGCACGAGGTTTGCCGCCTCGCGCAGGGTGATGTTGTGGTGCTTTACCAGATTGACGACCAGATGCGCCAGGGTTTCGACGAACTCGCCGTGGTTGCCGTAGTTAGCGCCTTCGGCGGCCGTGTCGACGATCAGGTCGTTGAGGCAGCTAGTGCCAATGGTTTTGTTGGCAACGGTCGTCGTGATAGCCGTGCTGCCTTCTCCAATGACAACATTACCGCTGCAGGCGGCAAAAACGGGGGCGGCGAGTGCGAGACCGACTAGAGCGGTCAGAGGCTTTAGCATGAAGTGCATGGTTCATCTCCTATTTGTGGATGTTGGAAATGCGCTAGTTTCATGCCTGCCTGTTTCGATATCATGACAGGCGTTATAGCCCGTCGTAATCACCGTCCACGCCGATGTGGTCGAAGTTGACGGGGCGACTGCGCACGCGCTCGATCCAAGCAGCCGCTTCGCCGCAGATCGCCTGTTCCCGTTCGGCCTGCCAGCGCCAAGCGCGACTGCCCAGCGGAATGCGCAGCAGACGATAAAATCGTGTCGCCGCCGCCGACTGCGCTTCCGGATCATCGTCGTGATCGTGCGCGGTAATCAAACCGGCGACATCCGGCTTTAAAAAAGCGCTGACAACGAGCAAGCTCGGCGCATCGGGTACGGCGTGCAGCCGCAAACGAAATTCCAAACCATCCAACAGGCGCTCCGAACTCAGTACCGGCCCGGATACCTGGGCGCGCGCGGTGATACACGCGCTCAGCGTGTTCAATTCCGGAACGCCCGCGACTACAGCCACCGGGGTGCTTCCCGCCCAGGCGGCGGTTGCCAAAATAGAGCTCGTCAGGACAAACAGCCTTTGTATTGATTTCAATCTACACCTCATCAGGTATCAGCTGATACGCCCGGGTACACGCCTGCGCATAGCACTCAGCATTAAAATAGCAGCCAGCATCAACATCGCCCATTGCGGCAAAGTCGGTGCGTCGCCGTCGACGTTGGCCGTGGTGCTCATGGCCGCGATATTGAAAGACTGAACGACTAACGGCGCTGCTTTATAGTTCGTATCGCCCGCTTGGCTTGCTTGAAGTACGCAGGTGCCCGGCGTGAGCAGCGTGACCGTGTTGGCGACGGCGCTGCAAACCTGTGGCGCCACAGACACAATCGATACGGATAAACCCGAGCTCGACATTGCTTGCACCGTGAATGGTGCCGCGCCGAGTGTGTAATTGCCGATGGTGTTGAATGTGATGCTCTGCGCCGTTTGAGTCAGCGCGAATAACGCGAAGGTCGACAAGGTGCTGCTCACGCCGCAGATCTTGCCCGCGGGCGCGTTGGCGGGTGCCGCTAGTTTCTCCCACTGGCTGCCGTTCCAATGCCATAGCGCCGCGTTCGGCCCGCAGGTGGAACCCAGCGCAGCCGGGTCGGCGCAGACAGTTACACTGCCGGAATACTGCGTCGTGGTGAATGCATCGAACGTCACGGGTTGCGCGCAATGCGATTGTGTTGCCGGCGGCGCGGGTACGGCAATGCCTAAGGCGGTCGTGGTGATGCCGCCAGCACTAACACTGGCGAAACTGAGCGCGACCGCTTGGCTGCCGCTGGCGGCATCTACCGGTGCCACGTTGATATTGCTGCCGCTGGCCGTGTTTACCGGGATGATGCGGGTGGACTGCAGCGCAGCTTCGTCCACGTAAAACTCGGACAGGCCCACGCTGTCGTCGGCAAAGATTCGGAGGGTCAAGGTGCCGGAGGTGGGTGTGTAAACACCGCTAAAGATTTGCCAGCCCGTGCCGGGAGTTGCCACGCGGTAGAGGTCTTGCTGTTGTTGACCGTTTTGGTAGAGCTGCGCCCGGGCTTTGCCGCTGACCAAGTAGACCGCAATGCTGTAGCGATACGCGACACCCGGGACGAAGTCTTTTATTTCCTGCGCGACACCCGTTCCGACGTTGCCGATGATATGGAGTCGGCGATTGCTGCCGAGTTCTTTCTTTTCCAGCAAAGTTGGAGTGCCGATGGGTGTCCACAGAACTGTATCGGCAAGCGACATATCGCCGTCGCGGATGAGATTGCGCGCCACGCCTACGCCGAACGCCATCGGTGGAGTGTTGGATTGGTGCGCGCCGATATCGGGTGTCGAGGTGGAATCGTTGAAGTTGGGCATGGCAACTGCGGTGTGGTACCCGGGGCTGCTGGGGTCTAGTGCGTACTGGCCGCCGGCACCGCTGATCCAGCCATTGTTTGGGGCGTAGATTGGCTTGCCTAGAATTCCGTTGGTTTCGGCTCCAGCGTAGGCATAAATTCCGCCGTTGTGTAAATCGAAGTCGAAGCTATTTGTTGGACTGTGCGGGGCATCGTAAATACTCCACCACCCGGCACTCGCATCCTTCCAAATGTGGAAAATGTTATTGCGTGTTTCGGTATTCGTAATCCCGCCATCAGGCGGACTACCAGAGGGATCCAAGCCATCGCCTGCACCCAACGGGAATTGACCTTGCGCGGGGTCTTGCGGAGTCTGTAACAGCGTATTGTGGAAAACGTAACGCTTGCCGCCGCCAAATCCCAGATTATCCCCTGTCTTTCCAAATCCCAACCTATCGTCCTGGTCCAGAGAGCGCTTAACAAATTTCAAGTTATCCGGATAGGGCTTGTAGTAAAGATGGTGGCTTTTGTTATAGACATTGCGGAAAATGTACAGTGGGCCTAGTGACACGGTTGCACTGGAAATGCCGGTCGCAGTCTGATCCACATAATTTCCCCACACCCGGACATTCATGCCGCCGCCTTCCATTTCAAGGCCGTCATCATAGGCATGAGTGGCGATGTTGCCGTACACGTCCGAGTCTGGGCCGGGCATACCGCCATAAGAGAAATTTTCTCCGCCCGTCATCACATCCAAGTAGTAGTTGCCATTACTGGTCGTGATCTCGTTGTAACGGAATATATTGTGTCCACCCCCGTCCTGCTCAAAGACGATGCCCGAGGGTCCCGCTGGATGATCAAAGTCCCAACTGTTGTTGGTATAAGTCGGATCATGTATCTTATTCCGCTGAATAATAATATCTTTGATCGTTCGATCAAGATAAACGCCGCGAATCCCACCATTGTTATTTACTCCGAGTCCCGCGCCATAACTAAAAGTTGGAACTTTTCCGAGCGCCAGATTGACGCTACCGGCATAAGCCTCGACCTCGGCATACGTCGCATTCCCGCCCGCCCCACCCGGTCGGATGTAACCGTTTGACCAAAACCGTACATAGCGAGCTCGTACCGGAGGAAAGATGATCGTTTTGCCTGCACTGCTTTCGATATACTCAGCGTCCGAGCCAGCACCCAGTTTAGAAGAATTGTCGGTGTCGTTGTTAAAGACCGTGGTTACACCGCTACCAAAGAAAGCATCCTCTGCTACTTGCACGATGACATCATGGTAGGTCCTGGAGTCTGCCCAGTAATGCCACAGGCTGACCTTGGTCACATCTTGACTAGTGCCCAAATCGATCTGCATCCACTGAGGGCCACCATAAGGGATCGTAGCAACATTATTGGAGGACTTATCCCCATCCGTCGCATACCCTCCAAATTGGATGGGCGATCCCCAATCGCTGATGTCATTGTTCTCAATGACGACATGGTGCGCGCCATTGACTAATCGTATCCCGTCCGCTTTGGCACCCTTCAGCATCAGACCTCTGATAATGACATACGGTGCCGAAACAGTGATATCAGTGTCTGCTGTTTTGTTCACGTCGATCATCGCAGAACCGTTTGCGGGATCGAAGGTATACAGTTTGTAAGCGCTCGCCGTACCCCCGCTCGTGATCGCCAGTGAGGCATTAGAAATTTTGGGCAGAAACACGACCTCACCAATCGGGAAAGTCTCGTTCATAGTGTCCGCGAGTATGGTATAGGTGGTGCCGTCGGTGAGCGTGGTTTTGATTTCATATTGGGTGCCGGAGATCAGACCGATGATACTGCCGCGATACTCCGCAGGACGACCCGCCAGTGCGCGACCGTCAAACCACAAGTTCATCGCCTTGTTCCAAGCACCACCCAGGCCGGCGATGCGATATTGAACCGCGCATACCTGATTGGGTACTGCTTGTGGGCTCCAATATAAGCCGATACTCTCGAAGGTGGACACGTGCGTGAGTGGGTTCAAAATGTTGGTCACGGTCTGTGTCGTGTTTGCGCCAGGAAAGGGTGTGGTAATATTGGCCTGCGCCACGTCGATTGAAAGCGCGCAGCCTAAGATCAAGCATGCTGCACTGGTAAATTTTTTTATCCAATGGTGCATTGCCAACCCCCTTGCCATGACCTGCGCCTGCAACCGGGTATGATCACTTTGGCTTATGCAGGTTTGACATCAAACTACACGAGAATTAAGTCATTAATATGACAACGGGTTCTCGCCCGGTGAAGTGGCAATGACTGGCAGACTTAAATCTGCTCACGATTCCTCGGTGCATACCACGCATCGTTTAACAACGAAGTCGCTGCTGGATTGCCTGGGGATAGACAACCCTGAAAGAGCTGGTTTTAATGTGTGTTGACTTTGTTTTTAGCATGCAACAAAGCGCACAAATTCTCGGCCAGCATGTCGCCCGCGAGCCGGTGACCAAATTCATTCCAGTGCCCAATGCCCAATTTGGTATTTTTGAATCCATGTAAATAAACTTTATTGCGCTCTGCATATACTTGGAATATCGGAGCCAAGCTCAGCACTGGAAAACCCACGGAATCCCCAATTTCCTTAATGCGCCGGTCCGGATAAAATAAATCCGCGATGCCAAACTCTTGTTGAAATTCCCGGCGCAACACCGGATCAGGATAAACTTGTACGCCGTTACTCAACGTCATTACATAAAAACTGGCGCCATTCTGTTTGACTTCGCTGTTGAACTGAGCCAGCAAGGCTTCGGTGATTTCCCAAGTTTCTTTCCATTCCGGGGTCGTGGGAGGCCGATAGGCATCTTTTAAAAGTCCCGCCTCGTCAAACATCGCAGCAGCACGGCTGAGCCGTTTTGCAACTGGTTTGGCCTGGACTTCAGCGTTTCCATTCTGCATTGAACCATACACCCTCCGCGCCACTTCCATTAAACGGGAATGACTTAGAAATTCAGCAAGGAAATTCACCAAGCCACTGCTCCTAGACTTAAAATAAGCCGATTCACGAAACGAATCGTCTTCAACCAAGTGGCCATTTTTTAAATGAAAGAATGGGCGTAATTTATCGGCTTCCAGCTTGGCAGAATTATTGATCAAGTCGTTTCCAGTCAGGAATGCGAGCAGCACCATATCCGGGGCATAGCGTTGTGCCTGCCTGCGGTACGTCAGTAGTTCGTCCCCTGTGCCCGCGCCATCCATGCCGAAGCTCAGCACTTCCAGTTTTCTACCATTTAAGGCGGTGCATTGCTGTAGTTTGCGTTCGGTTAACGCCCAGAAAGTTTTGTCTTGCTCGACCTGCATCGCAGCGACATAGGAATCTCCTAGAACCACTAGGCGAAAAGTATCCTGAGGTTTTTGCAGTGCATGCACGCGATCACGCCAGCCGTCCTTATTAATGCGGACGTAGGCTTTACCCTCATCGGTGAACCAGCCTTCGGTATTCGGATTCAGCGAGCCGCCGCTCTCCTTATCAAAGCGATGAAATTTCGGATATGAGATACCCGCAACGCGCAATCCGATTTCCGCCAGCACGAGTCCAACCAGCAGAGAAATTAGGATCAGGAAAAGATTTTGCTTGAAAGCGCTTTTCATTAATCAAGCTCAAAGGCCGTTTCGTAATTCAGCTTCAGCGCCGGATCTTGCTGTTCTTTTTTCAGGTAGCAGTTGCCCAGCACCAGGGTTTCGATCTCGGTGCCCATGAAACAGCGGAAGGCATCTTCCGGGGTGCAGACGATGGGCTCGCCACGCACGTTAAAACTAGTGTTCACCACCACCGGGCAGTTGGTGCGTTCTTTAAAAGCCGAGATCAGCGCGTGATAGCGCGGATTGGTTTCGTGGTGCACCGTCTGTATGCGCGCCGAATAATCCACATGCGTCACGGCGGGAATGTCAGAGCGCGGCACATTCAATTTCTCGATGCCGAACAATTGCTGTTCGGCATCGCTCATGCTGCGTCTCCGGTGTTCCACGACATCGGCCACCAGCAACATATACGGACTGTCGTTG
This sequence comes from Betaproteobacteria bacterium, assembly GCA_043783305.1. GTDB lineage: Bacteria > Pseudomonadota > Gammaproteobacteria > Burkholderiales > Thiobacteraceae > RBG-16-58-11. Next base: position 2,248 of record JAYVZN010000068.1, on the reverse strand, counting down.
TCGATCTCGAACCAATCCGCCACGTCCTCGCGCAGCACAGACGGCGCGAACGGGCGAAACGACTCGCGATATTTCACTTTGAGATTGAGCAATTTTTGCATGGTCGGCGAGCGCGGGTCGCCGATGATGGAGCGACCGCCTAGGGCGCGCGGCCCGAATTCCATACGGCCTTGAAACCAGCCCAGGGCTTTGCCGTCAGCCAAGTCACCGGAACTGGCCTCCATTAAAGCGGCATCATCCAAAACCGCATACTTGGCACCGCAGGCTGTAAGGCGTTGCTCGATCTCCGCTTGGTCAAACGCCGGGCCTAAATAAGCACCTTGCATAGCATCGCCGCTGCCGTTCGTCGTACGCGGCTGATCGAGAAACAGATGGTAAGCTGCCAGCGCCGCACCCAAGGCGCCGCCGGCATCGCCGGCAGCCGGTTGAATCCAAATGTGCTCAAACTGGCCATCGCGCAGAATCTTGCCATTCGCCACGCAATTCAGCGCCACACCGCCCGCTAAGCACAAATTCTTAGCGCCTGTTTCACGCGCGATGGCACGTGTCAAACGCAGCATTACCTCTTCGGTCACCACCTGAATCGAAGCCGCTAAATCCATATGTAACTGCGTTAAGGGTTGATCCGAATTACGCCGTGGCGCGCCAAACAATTGATCGAATTTGCTGTTGGTCATGGTCAGGCCGGTGCAGTAATCGAAATAGCTGATATCCAAGCGAAAGCTGCCGTCAGCTTTTAAATCCATTAGCTTTTCCATAATCAGTCCCGCATATTTCGGCGTGCCGTAAGGGGCCAGTCCCATCACTTTATATTCGCCAGAATTGACTTTGAAACCGGTGTAATAAGTCAATGCGGAATAAAGCAAACCCAGCGAATGTGGAAAATAAATTTCTTGGGTTATTTCTAGTCGATGGCCATTACCCGCTGCCAACGACGTGGTAGTCCACTCACCCACGCCATCCATCGTCAGCACCGCGGCCTGTTCGAAAGGAGACGGAAAGAACGCGCTCGCGGCATGGCTCAGATGGTGCTCGCTGAACAGCAAACGCTTATCCCAATCGAAGCCCGGTGCGGATTCTTTGAGTTTTTTGATTAACAAATCTTTAAGAAAAAGTTTTTCGCGCAGCCACAAGGGGATAGCCATGCGAAATGACTGAAAACCACGCGGCGCAAAGGCAAGGTAAGTTTCCAACAAGCGTTCAAATTTTAGGAACGGCTTGTCGTAGAAGGCGACGTGATCCACCTGATCGAGCTTGATACCGGCTTCGGCCAAGCAATACTCGATCGCATGGCGCGGATAGCCCGCATCGTGCTTCTTACGGGTAAAGCGCTCTTCCTGCGCTGCGGCAACGATGCGCCCGTCGGTGACTAAGGCGGCAGCACTATCATGATAAAAAGCGGAAATTCCGAGAATATGCATAATGCTCGACCACGCTTAAAACAAGGTATAAATGAACGGCGCGACGGCGGAACCCTGAGCCAGCACAATCAGCGCGCCCAGAATGGCCATCATGACCAGAATGGGCAACAGCCAAAATTTCTTGCGCGCGCGCATGAACGCCCATAATTCTGTGATGAACGACATAATGCTTCCTTAGTAGGGGTTAGACAAGCTCTTAGGCTCGGGCCCCGGGGGGGTGCGTTTGATCCAGTAACTACTTGCCTTAGGGTCTAATTTCAGCCGCAGGGGATCATGGCCAAACCAATGCATCACCAAACCAATTGGCGTAATCACCAAATAAAAAAGCACACCCATCGCTACCGGACTAATCACAGCATTAAGCAGTAAACCCAAGCGCAGCCAAAGACGGTTTGGATAGGTCAACACGACCGGTAACAAAAATGCAACCAAGAGTAGCCCGCCACTGACGACCAATGCCCAAGCGCGCAAGGCTTGGCCATGCAGCATGGGAAGCAGCGCAACCAACAAGAAAACCACCGCGAACACTAGGCCGAAGGAACGGTTTGAAGATCCCTTAACCTTCTCTTCCCGGCTTAAATCCTCGTGTGAATTATTTTGAGACATCCAGCATTCCCCCTTACTAATACATAAAATTTAAGGGGGCATAGTAGCTATGTTTTGTGACAAAATTGTTTTACCGCATTAAAATCCCTGCTGCACCAACCGGAAATACGCTTTGTACCAGCTCACGAACTTCGCAATGCCTTCCGGCAACGGCGTTTGCGGTGCAAAGCCGACGGCCTGCTGTAAATCGTCGATATCCGCATAGGTCGCCACCACATCGC